>CAZKRC010000023.1:0-21126 GCA_964555105.1 uncultured Bifidobacterium sp.
GGGCCGGCCCGCAACAAAAAACCCCCGCCGGAAACGGCGGGGGTTTTTTGTTGCGTTTTTGACCGCATAATCTTCCTGAGTCCTACGCAGGCATCCCAAACCCTTGGGAAACGAAGCTCTCGTTTACCTGCTCCGTCCGATCTTCGCGACCACCCATTCGGAGCCGAGGTTCTTGAGACCCAACGCCAGCAACACCTTCGAACGGCTGGATTTGGCCACGGGGAGCAGCTTCTCCACCACCCAGCCTTCCTCCGCGCACAAGCTGCGGAAATCATTCAGGCTGAACAGGTGGATGTTCGGCGTATCATACCAATGATGAGGGAGCGCGCGCGTCACCGGCATCGTGCCATGCCGCAGCAAGGCCAGGCGGTTGTCCACATGGGCGAAGTTGGGGAACGCGACGATCGCACGCGGCGCGACGCGAAGGATATCCCGAAGCACCTCCCGGGGACGCTTCATTTCCTGGAGGGTACGATTCAGGACGGCGTAGTCGAACGAGTCGTCATCGAAAAAGGCCAGGCCCAGGTTCACGTTCGCCTGCACCACCGGAACATTCTTGCGCAGACAGGCCACGACATGTTCAAGGTCGCGATCGATGCCGATCCCGGTAATGCCACGCGACCAGAACAGGGCGTCGATGAACGAACCGTCCCCGCATCCCAGGTCGAGGATATGGCTGCCGGGCTTGACAAGATCCGCCAAGGCCTCGAACTCCACGGACGCGCCGCCATTGCGGACGCGTTTGGGGAGGGGGTGCGGCGCCTGTTGCGTCACCTGATGCAGGAAGCCGCGAATGACCGCCGAAAGATGCTCCACCTCCAGCAAAAAGGCATCGTGCCCGTGCGGAGAATGCAGTTCCGCCACGGACGCGACTTTCTTGAGACGCAGAAGGGTTTTCCCCAGTTGCCGCGTCTGTTCGGGTGGGAACAGCCAGTCGGAGGACAGGGCCACCAGCAGGAATTCGGCCTGGGTCTTTCTGAAGGCGTTTTCCAGCGAGCCATGCGCCGACTCCAGATCGAACCGGTCCATCGCATGCGTGATGTGAAGATACGAGTTCGCGTCGAACCGCTTCACGAAGGATTCACCTTGATGATTCAGGTAGCTCTCCACCTCGAAACCGGTTTCGAAGTTCGCGGGCTCCATGCCCGGGCGGAGATTGCGCCCGAATTTCTGGTGCATCGCCGCCGCGGAGAGGTACGTGATGTGACCGATCATGCGCGCGTAGGCAAGCCCCCCGTCCGGACGGGACGGCTTGTCGTAATAATCGCCGCCGTGGAAGTTCGGGTCGTTGACGATCACCTTGCGCCCGATCACTTCAAAGCCCAGGGACTGTGCCGACAAGCTCGCCGAGGCGGCGATGCAAAGGCATTTGCGCAGTTTGTCCGGGTAGCCCACCGCCCATTGCAGGGCCTGCATGCCACCCATGCTGCCGCCAATCACGGCTTCGAGCACGTCGATTCCCAGATGCTTGACCAGCAGGCGCTGCGCATGCACCATGTCTTCCACGGTGATCTTGGGGAAGCCCGAACCGTAAGGCTTGCCGGTCTCGGGGTTGGTGGAGGAAGGACCCGTGGTGCCCCTGCACCCGCCGAGCATGTTCTGCGCGATCACGAAATACCGGTCGGTGTCGATGGCCTTGCCGGGTCCGATCATGTCGTCCCACCAGCCGGGCTTCTTGTCGCCTTCGTGCCAGCCCGCGGCGTGCGCGTCGGTGGTCAACGGGGAGCAGATCAGGATGGCGTTCGAATGATCCTCATTCAGTGTGCCGTACGTTTCGTAGGCGATCTCCAGCCGTTTGAGCGCACGGCCTGAAGTCAGAACGAACCCTTCCGGCGGCAACGTGATCGACGCCGTCTGCGTACGGACAATGAACCTGTTTACGGAATCTTCAGGGGCCATGGATGCGCATAAAGCTAGATAACCGCCGTGCGGGACGCTCCCCGCGCCCGGGAGCTCCCCGGCGCTGCGCGACAAGGCAGGGAGCTCCCGCCACCCCCCGATCTATCATTATCCCCGGTCCTTCCGCCTTTTTCCCTCCCGTACTCCCGGAGACGATCGATCCATGCCCGAACTTCCCGAAGTCGAAACCATACGCCGTGCGCTCGTCGCCCCGCTGACCGGACGTCGCATCGTATCCGTCGACCTCCGCTTGCCGCGCCTGCTGCTGGGGTTCCCCGCCGATGATTTCCCCGCAAAGTTGAAGGGGCAAACCATCGAGGCCGTGATCCGGCGCGGCAAATACCTCGTGCTCGAACTCAGCAAGGACGCATTGATCCTGCATTTGGGAATGACCGGGCAAGTGACCGCGGCCACGCGTGATGCCCCCGAATCACCGGAGTTCCACACCACCGTGACCGGCATGCAAAAGCCTGCGGGCGTCCACCCCGTGGACAAACACACACACCTGATCCTGCACCTCGACAAGAGCGTACGCCTCCTGTTCCGTGATCCCCGCACGTTCGGGAAACTGGTGCTGACTCCCGGACGCTCGTGGCCCGGGCATCCGCGGCTGCGCAAGCTGGGGCCGGAGCCACTGGAAATGAGAACGACCGTGGTCGCCTCCCGCTTTCCGAAGGATTCGATCCGTTCCGTCAAGGCGCTGCTGCTCGATCAGGCGTTTCTCGCCGGCGTCGGCAACATCTATGCGGATGAAGCGTTGTTCCGTGCGGGCATCCTGCCCACACGGAAAGTGAAGGACGTTCAGGATGCCGAAAAGATTCCGCTGCTGAAAGCCGTGCGCGACGTGCTGCGCAAGGGCATCAAGTACCAAGGAACCACGTTCTCCGATTACCGGAAACCGGATGGCGGCAAGGGTGACAACTATGAACGGCTCATGGTTTACGGACGCGGGGGATTCCCCTGTCGTGTGTGTGGCACGGTGCTGCGCAAAACCGTTGTGGCGCAGCGGGGAACGGTTTTCTGCCCCACCTGCCAACAGTGAACCATGCCAGGCAGGCCGCCGGTCCATGACGGGCCGTCACCGGCTCCCCGGGACCGGGAGGATCATGGCGACCACGCGGCTATTACTTTTCCGCACATGAGCACCGCGGGAAATGTGGAGCGCGCCCTGCTGGCGCAGCTGCAAGCCGGACACACGACGGAAACCTCGCCGCTGTTGGCGCGCGTGCTGCGCAACAACCGCATCGTGCTGCACAATTACCGGGCAGCCACACTGAAGGACTTCCGCTGCGACCTTGAGGGCTGTGGCCGCGCGTTCCCGATCATGCTGCTTCCCAACCAGACGCTCTATCCCCGCTATTGCTCCGCACACCGCACCGAGCACCGCCGCACGTTGCATCGGGAGCGTCTGTCGGCGCCATCGGTGCCGTCGGCGTGATCCGTCGCGCGCTCACGTCGCTGGGGGTCATGACGGCGACGGGCTGGGTGCGCTCGCTGCGCATCCACGAGGTGTCGACCGCCCCCCTGCCACCCTCCGGCATTCTGGTTCTCTGGCATTCCGACATGCTGCCGTGCCTGCGCGCATTCTCACGCTGCGGCATGCGCGTGCTCATCTCACAAAGCGCCGACGGGGATTTCGCCGCGGCCGCCGCCTCCCGCCTCGGCTATCGCGTCACGCGGGGCTCCAGCAGCCGAGGCGGCATCGCGGCGCTGAAAGGCCTGGCGCGCGGCCTTGAAAGAGAAGGTGGTTGGGTGGCCTTCGTGGCCGACGGCCCTCGCGGCCCGCGCGCGACGGCCAAACCGGGAGCGGCCTGGCTGGCGCGTACGACGAAGTTGCCGGTCGTGGGCATCCGCGCGTCCGCACGTTGCGGCCTGACGCTGGGAGGCTGGGCGCGCGTGCGCATTCCGTTTCCGTTCACGCGCGTGACCCTCCACGTCTCTCCTCCTGTCCACCCGGTCGCGCCCACCGACATCGATGAACTCATGAAGGCCTTGCCGGCATGAATACGAAGCCGATCGCACCTTCGCGCCACGCCACACGGCATATTCGATGAACATCCGGTGACTATCCGGCAAAACGTCCTGGAATCACGCAAAAAGCCGCATCGTGAAATCAAAGCGGGCGGGAACGGCAAGGCTTGTGAACCCGTGCGCTTCTTTTTCTAATTCCATGCCCAAGCACTTTCCCCCCTTTTGATGGTTGCCATCCAGGAGATTCCGTCGTGTTGCCTTTCATCACCTTGGTTGCCTTTGACGTCGAAACCACCGGACTCGATTCGGAGAAGGAAGACATCATCGAGCTGGCCGGAGTGAAGTTCACGCTGGAACGGCGGGACGGCAAATTGTCTCCCGTGGAGATCGCGCAGTACTCCAGCCTCGTGAAGCCCACCAAGCTCATTCCCGATGAAGCGACGCAGATCAACCACATCACCAACCAGATGGTGGAGAACGCGCCCGAGATCAAGCCCGTCCTCCAAGGGTTTTTCCGTTTCTGCGGACTCAGCAGCGTGCTCGTTGCGCACAACGCCGAGTTCGACACGAAGTTCATCGCGAAGGCGGTCCGCCGCCACGGCGTCGTGATGCCGCAGAACCCCGTGGTGGACAGCCTCAAGTTCGTCCGCAAGATCATGCCCGAATATTCGTCGCACCGGCTGGGCGAAGTCGCGCGCAAGCTGGGAGACCAGACCGGCCTCACGCTGAACCAGGCGGACCTGCACCGTGCGACCTACGACTGCATCGTTCTGAAAGAGGTGTTCACCGCCTGCCTGCGCAAGCGCTATCAGGACAAGGACCTCACGATGGACAAGGCGCTCAAGTCCCTCGAAAGCCTGCACGGCCCCGCCCTGCGTTTCGCGCAATACACGTAAGCCGCATCCCTGCCGTTGCGCGCACCTCCGAAGGCCTTCTCCATGCCCCCCGAAACAGAATCCGCGCTTGCTCCACCTCCCCTGACACGCGTCGCCGCATGGACGGACGGCTGCTGCCTCGGCAACCCGGGCCCGGGAGGCTACGGGGCGGTGCTGCTCAGCGGCGATCACCGCAAGGAACTCTCCGGGGGATACAAACGCACGACCAACAACCGTATGGAAATCCTGGCGGTCATCCGTGCGTTGGAGGCCCTCAAGGAACGGTGCGACGTCACGGTTCATACGGACTCCCAGTATGTGGTCAAGGCCATGAACGAAGGGTGGGCGGAAAAATGGAAGGCGCGCGGTTGGCGCACCGCGGGCAACACGCCCGCCATGAACCCCGACCTGTGGGAACAGCTCTTGCGCCTGCGCCTCAAGCATCGCACGACCTTCCAGTGGGTGAAGGGTCATAGCGGCGCGGTCGAGAACGAACGGGCGGACAGGCTGGCCAATGCCGCGGCGACGGGTCCCGACCTGCAGGAAGACACGGGTTACTCCGGCATCGCGGGCTGACCCGTCCGGCCTTCCGGGTGCCGGCACGGGCCCTCACAACGTGCGGCGACAGCGTTCGTCAGACAGCGTTCGGCGGACATTCGAACCGGGCCTGTGCCGGGATGCTGCGGCCGGTGCGGCGCACCAGCCTGAATCCGCAGCGGGGGCCGTTTTGTCCCCACCTCCCTCTTTCCTTCCCTCCCTTTTACGGGCCTCCGGCGGCACCCGAACCTAGATTTGCGGGATGCCCGCCTTCCTGCGACCGTTTTGGTTCATGGCGCTGCCGCTGGCGGCTTTCGCTTTTGAGTACGGCGTCCTCTATACGTTGAAAGTCCAGCCGGTCCTTGCGGAACCCGGCCGCGCCGATAGCGGCTGGTACTTCGCCGCCCGGAAAACCGGCGGCGTTTATCCCCGCACCACGACGGTCATGCGGGAGGGAGGCTTCTCCGACCTGACACTCGATCCTTCGGATGCGACCGGCCATACGTTCTGGAGCGTGCAGGATCGCGGCCTGGCGGTGAGCCACGATGCGCCGGGCTCCGGCGACACGAGCTACAAGATCTTCGCGTTTCCCGGTCATCACCAAAAACTCGTCCGCATCCGCGTGCAGGGCGACAGCGTGGAAACGCTTTCACGTGACAGCATCGGCGGACGCGACTCCGGTTTCGTCACGGGCCTGCCTTCTGCGCGCGTCGCCACGGAGGAAGCCGCCCTGCGCATGCGGCTCGATTCCGCGATCGTGAGCACGGCCGCGACCGCCCGCATTCCCCCCTCGCCCAACGGCTACGACTTCGAAGGATTGGCGCGCGCACCTGACGGCGCCTTCTATCTCGCCGATGAAATGGGGCCGCGCGTGGTGCGCGTGATGTCCGTGAACGCGGCGGAGAAACGGATCACCCGCGAGTGGAGCCCGGGCGACGGCCTGCCCCTCGTGCTCGCCCGCCGCCGCGACAATCGCGGCCTCGAAGCGTTGTGCGTCACGCCCCGGGGGAAAATCGCGGGCCTGATGCAATCGGGCCTGGCCAACACGGTATCGGGGAAACGCTCCCACGCCAAGGACAGCACGCGCGTCCTGCGTTTCATCATGCTCGACCCCGTCACGGATTCCGTCCGCGAACACGTCTACCTCTCCGATCTCAAGCGCGGCACGCGCGCTCCCGCCGAAGTCAAGATCGGCGCGATGACCTGCCTCGACGACACGACCTTCGCCGTGATCGAACACGGCGAAGACGACGCCGGGTACGACTGGATCGACCTTTACCGCGTGAACATCTCCTCCGCGACCAGTGACGTGCACGACGCGAACGACGTCACCGGCCACGGACGCCTGTTCCAGGGCGGACTGAAAACGCTGGAGCAGGTCGGCTACATCCCGCGCGACAGCGCGAACCTCGTCGCGTCGGGGGTGACGCCGCTCCGCAAGCGGTTGTTGTTCGGCGACGTCATCGGACGCACCGCCTGGCGCCACGACACGCCCGAAGGCCTGGCGTTCGTGAACGACTCCACCGTCGCGCTGCTCAACGACAACGATTACGGCCAGAAGGACGAAGACGGCGACGGCATTCCGCATCTCGTCGGCGCCACCAAGCAGCTGACGCAATTGATGTACCTCCACCTCGGGGCCGGCTTCGCCACCGCAGTGTACGATGAGGGGGCAACGGGATTTTCGGGGGGGAACGGCGGGGGCTTTCGCGTCGTGTCGATGCCGGGGGGGTGGAGGGCCACGGGCCCGCGCGGCCTCCGCATTTCGGGCCGCCTGACGGACACGCGCGGCCGCACGGTGGCGGCGGGCCGGGGCGAACGGGAGACGCTCCACCTGGAGGCGCCCGCCGCGTCCGGCCTTTATCTGCTGGAGCTGCGGGCGGGCATGCACCGCGACATCCGGCCGGTTTTCGTCCGGTAGGGCGCGCGCTCCTTTCCCGGTGCGGTTTCGGGAGCCTTTCCGCAATACCTAAATTGCACGTGTGGACTCTCCCCTCGACATTCTCGGTATCACGCGCGCGCAACTGGCACGCCACCTGGGCCGCCTGAACACCAAAAGCACCCGCGCCAACAAGGGCGCGTTTCATGCCGATGCGCTGTTCCGCGACCTTTACGGCAACGCGCGCCTGGCTCCCGAGACGCTTCCCGCTTTCGCCGACAACCCCGCACTGGCGGCGGCCGTGCGCGCGGCCTTCAC
Source organism: uncultured Bifidobacterium sp. (assembly GCA_964555105.1). Classification (GTDB taxonomy): domain Bacteria; phylum Fibrobacterota; class Fibrobacteria; order UBA11236; family UBA11236; genus UBA11236. Next base: position 7,480 of record CAZKRC010000023.1, read on the forward strand.
GCTGAATCCCCCCGACATCGCCGATCGCCAGGGCGACGGCGATACTTACAAGTTCCTTCTGAAGCTCGACGACCACGGTGCGCAGCGGGCCCTGGAAAGCGAAAGCGTCGTCATTCCCATGAAGCATCACAAAACGCTGTGCGTCTCGTCGCAGGTGGGCTGTAAAATGGGGTGCCGCTTTTGCGAGACCGCGCAAATGGGGTTTCTGCGCAACCTCAGCGCGGGTGAGATCGTCGCGCAGGTTTTCATCGCCCGGCATGTGTTGGGGGAGCCGGTTGAAAACCTGGTCTTCATGGGAATGGGCGAACCGACCGACAACCTGGACGCGGTGATGACCGCGATCCGGATTCTCTCCGACCAGCACGGCTTCGGCATCCCGTTGCGCGCGATCACCGTCTCGACGGTGGGAAGCGTCCCGGGCATTCTCCGGCTCGTCGAAGCCGCGCGTGCTCCGGCCCGCGAGGGCGGGTTGCGCGGCCTTCGCCTCGCGGTGTCGCTCAATGCCCCCGACGACGTCGTGCGCGACGCCTTGATGCCCATCAATCGCACGCACGACATGGCCGCGCTGCGCGAGGCTTTTCTGCAATGGCCGCTCCCCCGCCCCGGCGATTTCATCCTCGCGGAATACGTGCTCATCGCCGGTGTCAACGACGGCCCGGAACACGCGCAGGCGCTGGCGGAGTACCTGCGCGGCACGCCCACATGCGTGAACCTGATTCCGTACAATCCGCGCCGCGACTCCCCCTACGCCCGCCCCACTCCGGAACGCGTGTCCACGTTCTTACGGCAGCTGCGTGAAGAGGGTCAATACACGCGCGTCCGCGGCACCAAGGGCGACACCGCCATGGCCGCCTGCGGACAACTCGGAAACCGCGGCCTTTCCCGTCGCCGCAACGCGGCGCCTGCGACCTCCCTCATCTGAACAACGACAGGCCACCCATGCGCTCTTCAAAGGCCGCCCCACCCCCCCCACAACACCCGCTTGCTTCGGATCACCCGGATCATGCGCATCCTGCGCACCACTCCGACCATGTCGATCACTCCGACGAGATCTTCGTGAGCCCGGTGGAATCACCGCTGGGGACGTTGTTCCTGTATGGCGACGGGAAAGGGCTGGTGGCGCTCGACTTTCCCGGTGCGGACGTTGTGGATGGCAGCGTCCCGACCAGCCCTGCGGCCCGGGAGTGCCTGCAGCACGCCGCCATGGCGCTCGACGCCTACTTCAACGACGCCAAACCGCTGCCGCGCACGCTGAAAAGCCGGCTGGACGGCACGGACTTCCAGAGAAAGGTGTGGGCCGCCATCGAAACGATTCCCCGGGGAAAAACGAAGACCTACGGGGAGATCGCACGGCAGATCGGCCATCCCGGCGCTTCACGCGCGGTGGGAGCGGCCTGCGGTGCCAATCCTCTCCCGCTGTTCATTCCGTGTCATCGGGTGCTCGCCGCCAACGGGAGGATCGGCGGTTTCACCGGCGGACTCGCGGTGAAACGGCATCTGCTGAAACTCGAAGGCGTCGCGATCGACTCGTAGCTACAACGAGGTGATCCACGTCCTCAACCGCGGCCAGGCACGCGCAAGGTCGAGATCCCAGCGCGCGCGCACGTCCGCGCGCGGAAGCCTCACCGTACGGCCGATCGTCTCCAGTGTCCGGATCGGCCTGCTGCCGTCACGACGCAGGATGAGATGGCGGGGCTGGGGGTTCAGGGGATCACTGACTTCATCCTCATGGCCGTAGGGCCCGCTGAGGGTTTCGTCGCTCGGACCGAAGTATGCCGCGCAACGCGTCCCCACAGCCGCCGCCAGATGCAGCGGCCCACTGTCGTTGCCCAGGAAAAAACGCGCGCCCTCCAGGAGTCCGGCGGTCCCGGCGAGCGTCTTCGTTTCCACGGCATCCGCGAGCGCCTCGCGGCAATCCATGGCCACCGCCGCGCGCACGGCCTGTTCTTCAGGGCCTCCGACCAGCACGCACTTCCATCCCGTTTCACGGTGGACATTCCGGATCAATGCGGCGAAGGCGTCGGGTGAAAGCCGTTTGTCGAAACGGCCCCGTTCCATGCTCGCGCCGGGATGACAGGCGAAGAAAGGCGTTCCGGGCATGTGCGGCGGCGCCTGCGGGGCCACCGGAAGGAACGGGGCCACGGGGTTCACGAACTCGTCCTGCAGGAACATCTCCACAAGCCGCAGGTTCTGCTGGACGTCATGCGTCAGGGCCAGCGGCAGGGAGTGATGCTGCACCAGGTCCGCCAGCCGTTCATGGGGATAGCGGAAACCCGCACGGAACGCCGCGCCCCCCACGAACTGAAACAAGGAAAAGGTCCAGTGCGATGCCGGAAACAGCGTCAGGCTGTGCGTGAAACGGTCGTCGCGGATTTCCGCCAGCAGGGCCGCGGCCTTCAGCCAACCGTCGCGTTCGGGACTCCACGAGTACACGCGCTGAAACATCCCACTCGCGCGCGCCACGCCCGCGACCGCCGGGGTGGTCGCGAACACCGACACGCGATCCGGACCAAGCGCATCCACCAGGACCTTCAGGGCCGGTGTCGCACGCAGGAAGCTTCCGATGCCCGGGGGGCATAAAACCAGGGTACGCCCTTCACGGGGATCACGATAAATCTTGGGCATGGGGGAAAAATGAAAAATAGACGCGGCGGCGGCATGTTATAATTGAAAATCTTATGCGCATTCTGGTTTTGACTTCGGTTTATCCGCGCACCGCCGACGATACGGAAGTACCGTGGATGCGCGAAACGGTTCGACGATTGCGCGAACGGGGACATCACGTCGAGATTCTCGCGCCGGCGTGGCGCGGCCTCGATGATCACAGGATCGATGACACCGTCGTGCATCGCTTCCGCTACGGCCCTGCGGCTCTCGAAATCCTGACCGGTGAGGAAGGCGCACCCGCGCGCATCGCCCGCCGCCCCTGGCTTCAACTCCTGGCGATCCCCTACATTGTTCTCGGCGCCCTCGCCTGCCTGCGTCATGCGCGCCGCATGAAGGCCGATGCGCTCCACGTGCACTGGCCGTTCCCCCACGGGATCATGGCGCTGCCTACGCACTTGCTGGCGGGCATCCCCATGCTTCCCAACTTCCACGGCGCCGAACTGCTGATGTCCGAACGCAAGCGATGGGTGCGTCCGCTGCTGCGACTGGTGTTGCGCCACGCCCGCTTCGCCGTCACGAACAGCTCCTTCACCGCCGGACGCGTCGCGACCTTGAGTCCACTGCCCGTCCGCATCATTCCCTACGGCACCGCACAGGGCGCAGGGGCCGCGGGAACGCGCGTGCCACGACCCGGAGAACGTTTCCGCGCCCTCTTCGTCGGGCGTCACATAGAACGCAAGGGCATCATTCATCTCATCGAAGCCTTCGCATCGCTCCCCGCCGATCGTTTCGAACTCGTCATCGCCGGGGAAGGCGACCAGACCGCGGCCCTGCGCGCACGCGCGGAGGCCATCGCGGGCGGACACATCCGTTTCACCGGACGCCTGTCGTCGGAAGAGCTGCGTGCGGCGTACGCCAACGCGCACGCATTCGTATTGCCCGCCGTCGTGGATGCCCGCGGCGACACCGAAGGCCTGGGCGTGGTGCTGGTGGAAGCGACCGAATACGGCCTGCCCTTGGTCGCAAGCGCCGTGGGCGGGATCGTGGATGTCGTTCAGGATGGGGTAACGGGGCTCGCGCTCCCGCCGCATGACGCGCCGGCCATCGCGAACGCGCTGCGGCGACTCGCCGATGATCCGGCACTGGCGGAAACGTTGGTCGTGGGAGCGCGCGCCCGGGTGCGCGCCCTGTTCGACTGGGATCGGGTCATCGACCGGCTGGAGGAAGGCTTCCGGGACGTGGTCCGCCGCTAAACCTCTCCCTGTCCGCTCCCGCCGCGGCCGCGACGCAAACCCAGCGGGTCCCAGAAGGCCGGCCATCCAGGAAAGACCCGACGCAACGGTTCGCCCGCCGCTTCCTCCGGAGTTCCCAGAAAAGGCGCCATACCCGGGGCCACGAGCAGGCAACGGTCCGCGAACCCGAGCGCGAGGTCGACCTCGTGCACCGCGGCAACCACCACACGGCCCGCGTCCGCTCCGGAATCTTCGCGCGCGTCCTGCAGCACCCGCGGCGCGCGCACCCAGTCCTGCAGCAGGGCGAGCAGTTCCGCCTTGGCGGGTGGATCGAGATGCGCCAGCGGTTCATCCAGCAGCAATACCGGGGCATCCTGCGCCAAGGCGCGCGCCAGGCACAAGCGCTGGCGCTCCCCGTCGCTCAACGTCCCCAGGCGACGATCCGCCAGATGCCCGCACCGCAGAATGTCCATGACACGCGTGACCACTTCGTCGTCCCCTTCATGAACGCGCGTGAGACTGGCGGGAAACCACGCGGCGTGCGGCGTGCGGCCCAGCGCCACGAGTTCGCGGCCCAGCAGGAACGGGGGTAATTCCGCCGCGGTGAGCAAAAGCGCCACGCGTTGCGCCCGCACGCGCGGCGGCAATGAAACGATGTTCTCGTCTCCGGCCATGACGAAGCCCGCCAGCGCCGGCAGGATGCCTCCCAAGGTTTTGAGAAGGGTGGTCTTACCCGCGCCGTTACGGCCCAGCAGGCACACCAGTTCACCCGGGTGCAGCACCACGTCGAACGCGGGAAAAAGCGCCCGCCCTCCATGGCCGACGGCCAACCCGCGTGCAGTCAACGACGCGGAGGACGAATCCCCCCCCGGCATTTCCTTGTCCGTCCTCACGCGGACCTCCCCGCACGCCGCAGCAGAAAATAAAGGACCGCGGGAGCACCGAACAGGGACGTGACGGCATTGAGCGGAAGCACCGCTTGCGAACGCCCCAACAGCCCGGGCATATGACTGAGCATGTCGCACACGAGCAGAAGCGCCGCACCGATCAAGACGCAGGCCGGCTGCAACACGCGCGGGTCGGAGCGCCGGATGACGGCGCGGGCGAGATGCGGAACCGCCAACCCCACGAAGGCGATGGGGCCGCAAAAAGCCGTGATCGCACCCGCCAACAGGCTCGCCACCGCCAGTGTCACGACGCGGAAGGCGCGCACCGGCACACCCAGCGCGGCGGCGGCGGAGTCTCCCAGCAGCGTCGCGTACAACGGGCGCGACAACAGGAAGGCCGCGCACAATCCCGCCCCCACGCACGCCGCCATCACGCCGTTCTGCTGCCATGTGACGCCCCCCAGACCACCGAACCCCCACAGCGAATACGCCTTGAGCTGCGTCGCATCGCTGAAATACTGCATCAGGCTGATCACGGCCCCGCAGGCGCTGGCGATCATCAGGCCCGCGAGCAACAGCGAGGCGGAATCCCAAACGCGCGACGCGATCACCAGCACCAACGCCATCGTGGCGGCGGCACCCACCGCCGCGGCCGCGGCCACCGGCCAGGGGCCGAGCGCCGTCAGCAACGCCAGCGGCAGCAGGGGTTCCGCCAGGATCAGCGCGGCGACGCCCAGCGCGGCTCCCGAGCTGATTCCCAGCTCCGTAGGGCCCGCCAAGGGACTGCGGAACTGGGTCTGCAACAGAAAGCCCGCCACGCCCAGACCCGCGCCGGCGCACAGCGCCGCCACGGCGCGTGGCAGCCGGAACTCCCGCAGGATCACGTTCGCGATCGAGGACGGATCCCCTCGGCCCGAGAGTCCATCCACCAGTTCCCGCACGGACAGCATGACAGGGCCAAACGCCACATCCGCGGCAAACGCCAGCGCGACGAGCACGACAAGCAACGGGAACATGAAGCGCGGTTTCAACATGGACGGACCTGCACCAGGGCTGCTCCCGAGAGCGGACGTGAGCGTGACGATACACCCTGCAGGCCCTTCACGGCGGCATTCTCCGATAGTAGAACAGCGAATCCGCATCGTCCTGGAAGATCGCACGCAGATCCGCGAGCACGCGGTCGGGGCGCATGGTGCCGGATTCCCAATAGTCATTCGCCCCATCCGCATGCGTGCGGGCATCGCTGTTGTAGACGTGTCCGCGCTGAAAGGCGGAAAAGCCCCGGAAACGTACGTCCTGGCGCAGGCCGTCTCCGAGCGTCCTCCACACCCCGGGATGCAGCCACACGTCCGCCTCCCGCGCCGCCTTCAGGACCGCTTCAAAACTCAAGGGGACGCCTCCACGCGTGGAGTCGGCGCGCCACAGATAATCTCCGCCGGCGTCGCCGATCAGGTGGGCCATGAAACTCCGTCCTCCCGACACGAACCATTGATCGCGATAGGGTCCCCCCAACAGCACCGTGGGCCTCACCGGCAAACCGCGCGCGCGCTCCATCGTGCGCAGATAGGCGGATTCGACGAAGGCGAACACCGAATCCGCGCGCGCCTCCTCCCCCGTCATCAATCCCACCACGCGGACCCATTCCGCCCGCGCCAGCGGATGATGCTCCATCCATTCCGCAGTGATGACCACGGGGATGCCGGCCCGACGCAACCGCTCGTACGCGACATACTCCGATGTTCCCACCGCATTGGCCAGGACGAGATCCGGCTTCATGGCCAACAAACGCTCCATGTTCAATCCGGCTCCGGATCCGACTTCCACGACCGTGCCGGCATCAAGGGCGGCACGGACGGCGGGACTGTAAACGTGATGTCGGGCATCCACCGCCACGATGCGGTCCGTCGCGGCGAGGGCCGCGAGGAATCCCGTATGCACGGCTCCGAGCACGACGATGCGGCGCGCGGGAACGGGAACGGGTTGAACCCCCTCCGCCAGCGCCGTGGCTGTGAGTACGGATGCCGGACCCAACGCGTAACGGAGCGGCGTACGCGCTTCCTTCCACGGTTCGGACAGCGTCAGCAGCAGCGCCTCGTCGTGACGGGACCAGGTGACCGTCTTCGCCCACCGGAATCCGGAAGAGTCCCCGCTTGCCTGCAAGGCGGAAGAGAACGGTTTTCCGGATTCCGGAGCGCGGGCTTCGCGGCATGCGGCCCCCCCGAAAACGAGGGCCGCGCACACGACAAGCCGCGACAGCGCGCGCACCCTGCGCGCACGAGCCGCGCGAGCTGCGGGAAGGAGCCAGGAGACGACGACGTGGGGATTCGGGGTCACCCTGTAAAAATGCCTTTTCCTACGGGTCCCCGAACGCCAGTTTGAGCCTCACGGCCATTTCCCGCCCGGCTTCATCCGCGTAATACCGGAAGCGGTTGGTGTTCTCGCGATACGATTGGTTCAACAGGTTCCGCAGCTGAAATTCGAAATCCAGTTGGCCGACGGGAGTACGCCGCCCGAATCCGGCATCGGCGTGGAGCCGCGCGAAACCCGATGGCGGCGGGGCATAATCGTTGATCGCGGGATTCGACTGTTTCCACACGTTCTGCGCACGGACTTCCACGAAAGGGTCTTTCCATGTGCCGCGCTCCGGAGCGTGCAGTTTCAGCGAAGCTTCCGCCCGGTGGGACGGCACGAACAGCAGGCCCGCGCCGGTGCGACGATCTTCCGCCCACAGCGTCGACCCGCGCAGGCCCGCGTCCAGCGCCGGCAGCACGGCCCACACGGCGCGGCCTTCCACCCCGCGCAACAAGGCGTCGGTGGCGTGATGGCGAAAGGTCGGAAACGCACCCCGGATGGTAAGCGTGGCGGGCGTGTCGGCCTTGAGGCCGATGTAATCCGCGATGTAGGTCGCAAAGGCTTCGACCTCGATATGGCGTAAACCGGGGGCGGTACCCCCGCTCCGATCCGCCTTGCCGGCGTGCCGTACGGAGAAGGCCGCGTTCCACGCCGTTTCGGAGCCCAACGTGGTGTCCCCGTACTCCACGGCCGCGGCCCCGTGGTGCAGACCGCTGCTGTACAGTTCGCTCGCGGAGGGTGCCCTCCAGGCCGTGGAGACATTCAGCCGCGCTTCGGTCGCATCGAGATGATACGACGCTCCGGCCGCCGCCGAAAGGCCGTCATGCGCGAACGTCGTGCGGCGCACCGTTCCGTCCACGCGGCGGAACACTTCGAGGAAACGCGCGTCGTAGCGCAACCCTCCTTCCGCACCCCAATGGCGGCCCCGCCAGCGTTCCATGAAAAACGCGCCCCCCGCATGGTTCATGAAGTTGGGGACGAAGGCGCGGCCTCGCGACGCGTTCCCCTGCAGGGATCCGGCAACGCCCGCCTCGCCGGTGAAGCCGCCGCGCGACGCATGTTCGAACACGATGTCGGCCGAATGCGTGTAGATGGAGAACAGCAATTCGGGGCGGTTGAGGGCCGCCAACGAATCGTTGAGCGGCCGGTCCTTGTCGAACTCGGCGCGTTCGTTATTCTGGAACGCCCACGAGGCCTCCAGGTGCCCGGCATCGAAGTGACGGCCGCCCTGGACCTTGACCAGATCGTGGGTCACTTCCTGCCGCGGACGATCGATGCCGTACCCGAACGGGCCCGTCTCCTCCGGCCGGTCGCGCGCGAGCGCGGCCTCAAGGTCGGACAGGTTGCCGATGTGCGCCGCCCGCAGGATACCCAGCGTGGTGCGGAAGCGGCTGTAGTACACGTCGAGATGGTAATCTTCCCGCCCGTACCCGATGGCGGCGGTGCCGTTCAGTTCGGACAGCGCCGTGTTGGCCAACACGTAATCGGGCGTCTTCTGGTCTCCCAGGCGGCGCACGGTTCCCTGCACGCGCAGGGCCAGCCCCGGTGCCGCCGCCGGCGCGACGTCGTAGCGCAAGGCGGTCGCGCCGCCCCACCCCGCCGTGGTCGCGAGCGCATGCCACTCGCCGTCATGGCCCGGCGAACGGCGTAGCGGGCGTGGTGTCACCACCACCACGCCGCCGAGCGCCTCGGGACCGTAGCGCACGCCCGCGGCCCCCTTGATGACCGTCATGGATCCGGCGAGAAAGGGGTCGATTTCCGGGGCGTGCTCGGAACCCCATTGTTGACCTTCGAGCTTCACGCCGTTGTTGAGGATCTGGATGCGGTTCCCCTGGAGGCCGCGGATCTCGGGCTTGGCGATCGTGGGCCCGGACTGCAACAAGGTGACGCCCTCGATCGCGGTCAACGCGTCGCCGAGGCTGCGGCCGAGGCGACGCTCCAGCGCCGCGCCCTCGAGCGTCGACGAGGATTGCGTCGACGAGGCGCGCGGCGCGGCGTGCACCGTCGCGTGGTCGAGTTCGACCACAACGGTGTCCTCATCCGCCGCCGTCACGGTGCGCGCGGGCACTCCGTGCCCGGTGGCGCGCGCGTGCATCCCGTGCCCGGTGGCCGCGCCGACCGAAGCGCCCGGAGCGAACACCAGTGTGAACACCAACGCGGTTAGCCCTTGGGGAAGCCCCGGAACGCCGAAGGCCGGGCGGGCGCTTCCGCCCCGCGCGGCACGCGCGTCCGCCGGGCGACGCCCCCCCCGGAGGCCCCTGCCCGAATCCCCACCCGGATCCCCCCCTTTGTGTTCCCGCATGCGTTGACCGCCCCAACCCATCACAACGTTATATCCGTCACGAAAGTTTCGAACGTGACCGCCACATCGGTTTCACCGGTGTTGATCGTACTGTGCGCGCTTTTCAGGCCCGGCTGGTGCTTCAGCGTGACCGTCAGTGATCCGGGCGCGCCCGGCGACGTTGTGAAAACCGCGTCAAGCCCGATCGGCAATCCCTTCGCGTCCTGGTCGGCATACGTGATCGCAAGCCCCGAACCGGCCACGGTATAGAACACCTGATGATCGTCCGCCTCATCCCGGATCTCTTCCGTCATGTCGACGGTGTTGAGCGGGTTCGATTCGTTCAGGAGGGAAAGGCTCACGCGATAGTCGCGGCCGCTGATCAACCGGATCGTATCATGCCGCGTGGGGGCGCTGCCGCCGGGACCGTCGGGATCACGGAACCACACGGTGTCGGAGGCGCCGCCGGCATCGGGCGTGAGCACCAGGCGGATCGAGGTGATGAGTTCTCCCTCATCGTGCTCGTGCGGATCGCTGACGTTGCAGCCCGCGACCAACAGGGCGACGGAGACGAGGGCGAAGGATGCGAGGGCGAAGGCGAACCCATGAGGCGTCATGCGGCGCGCACGGGGAGATACGGGGTCAGCGAGATCAGACACCGTGCGCGAGGCGAAGGGGGAAGGGGTGCCCGAGGCGGTTCCGGCAGAAGACTTTTTGAAATTCATGATGGACTCCTGGTTTTTGAATGTGCGCATGCGGCGGGACCTGCAAGCAGGCGTGCTCACCGCACGAAGATCCCGGGTGCGGCGTCCCGAATGCGTCGGATACGCGCGGAAGGATCGGGCCGGCAGGGTTCAAATCATTCCGGCACGGGTCGCGGAGTCTCGCCGGCGCGCGTGCCGGAATGCACGGGAGCGCGAACGAGCGCGCTCAGCCGGAACGATCCGGGCTGGCCGCGTCGGCACGGAATCAGGAGAGGGCGGGCGGCGCGCGGGCGCGGGGCGACGCAAGGACTTCCCGGGCGGGAACGGGCGCCGTGAACGGCGTCACCGGCCCGAGGACAAGCGCGCGCGTGATCCGGATCGACGAGACCGACGCGTGCGAGTCCGACGTTTTGGTCGAACACAAGGCGCAGGCCTCATCGCCGAAGGCGGTTTCGTGGCCGCCGCTGTGCGCATCCACGCCGATCGCTGCTTCGCCGCGCATGAAGTGCGGCGCATGCCACGACGCGGAAATCCCCAGCAGCACGTACAGCGCCGCCGCAAGGACTGTCAGGGATGACCGGAATGCGCGCATGACCTTAATAATACCTTGTTGCGCGGCCTTCGGGTTTTCCCCGAATTCGGCGTAATTTCGCGGAAAACGTGCGGGAAAGCGTATGCGGAGAAGCCTGGAAACCTGTGCGTCAAAAACGCGCACCGGACCCGCACCGGGAGACGCAGCGGTCAGAAAGCCGGCAAGGCGACGCGGAACATCTTCGGCCAGTTTTTACCCGTGATGTAGAACTCGTCTTTCACCGGATCCCACGCCACGCCGTTCATCACATCGTGGTGCGAGCGGCGGCCGCTGCGTGCGGCGAGATCCGTGCCGTCCACGATCGCCGTCACCCGTCCGTCGCGCGGGTCGATCACGAACAGGGAATCGGAGTACCACACGTTGGCGATGATCCGGCCGCGCGCGCCTTCCAGTTCGTTCAGGCGCGGCAACGGACGGCCCTTCCAGGTCACGGCGACCTTGCCCGTCACCGTGAAGGCGCCGTTCACCAGCGCGCGGCGATAGAGCGTATCCGAACCGTTGCTCATCCACAGCGCCGTGTCGCTCCCGTTCACAAGGGTCGCGAGCCCCCACCCTTCGCCCGCGTAGCGCGACGTACCGACGCCGGCGGGAAGGCCGGGGGAAGAGCCCGCGGAGGCCGAAGTTGAAGTCGACCCGAAGGCGCGCGGCCAACGCAACAGGGTGTGCTCCTTCCAGGTCAACTGCAAAAAAGCCCCGCGATACCACGCGAGGCCTTCGGCGAAATAACGATCGGGAACGCGCGCGCGCCGCGTGACCGCACCGGACGCGGGATCGACTTCGCGCAGGGAGGAGGATCCGTACAGACCGGTGCTCTCGTACAGTTTTCCATCCAGCCAGAGCAGGCCCTGCGTAAAGGCGGAGGTGTCGTGATGGATTTCCGCGCGCACGGCCGGCCGCAGCAGTTTGTCGCCGGCCCACTGCGCCTGCGCTTCGGTGATGCCGATCGCCGTCACGCCGGCAAGCGCGAGCGCACGCCCGACCTTTTGCGCGTGGCGAACTCCGGACACGACCTCAGAACTCGTTCTGCAGGTTCTTGTAGGCCTTGGCGAAATTGTTGTTCGTCTTGACCACCGACTCGGAGAACTTCGCGGTGTCGGGCGTGATGCGGGGAATCTTGTCGAGGTCGGTTTCCGAGTGCACCGATTGCGCCGCCGGAATGTGGAACGACGGAGGCAACACCACGTCTTCCACCACGCTGTTGTGGCGCACCACGCAGCCTTCGCCCAGCTTGCAGTTGAAGACCACGGCGTTGAAACCGATGAAGCAGTTGTCCCCGATTTCCGCAGGCCCGTGCACGATGGCCCGATGTGCGATCGAGACGCGCTTGCCGACGGTGACCGCCGCGCCGTCCTTCGAATGGATCACGACGCCGTCCTGGATGTTGGAGCGCTCGCCGATGGTGATGGGCTCGATGCTGCCGTCCTCGGCCGTTTCATCGGCACGGATCACGGCATACGGGCCGATGAACACATAATCCTCCACGATCACTTTTCCGCACAGGATGGCGGTGGGGTCGACGAAGGCGGTTACGGCGATAACGGGCAGGTCACCCGAAGGGTTTTTGCGGATCATGGACGAAAAATATAGCAGGCGGAAACGGGCGCGGCGCATTTCGGCGACTTTGATACGAAATATGACAAAGCGGGCACGAAGGTTTTTTTGGGGGGGAGCGTGTGCGGTTCCCGTCGCCACGCGCCTCGTCCCGCACACGGGTATCGCCCCCGTTCCGGAACCTGGCTACGCGAAGGCGGGGGCCACGCCGCAGGCGTGGCGGTCAGTCCACCGGGATTTTGAGGATGAGCGGCCCCGGGGCGCGCCGTCCGGGCGCGTTCAACTGCACGTTGCCGTTCTCGTTCCAGCGGCCGCGCAACGTCACCGCGCGCCCCTGCAGGTCCCAGGCGCGCACGTTTTCAGGACGCAGCGTGTTGCCCCACGGAAACTCGGCCACCGCGCCGCCGCGCCATACGTACAGATTCCGGATCGCGACGGGTTCACGCCCCGGCGCGCACGGCGCGCCGTACGCCAGCGCGCAATGCGCCTGCACCGCGTTCACGACGCCGTGGCCGACGAGATCGTCCGGCGCGCTGTCCTGCGCTGCGGAGCGTGTCAGCGCCGCGCGCAGGTCCTGCGCGTCCACGCCCGCGGAATCGGGATGCAACTGCCGCAGCAAGGCCCCGATGCCGGCCACCACGGGCGCGGCGAAGCTGGTGCCGGCCTGGTTGAGCACGCCCGTCTCCGACGCGGTGTGGGCCACCGGCATGGAGCACCCCGGGGAGGAGACCTCGGGTTTGCGCCGTCCGTCGGCACTGGGGCCCATGCTTGAGTACCAGCACCGCGCGCCCCCCGTGTTGACGGCTCCCACCGAAAGGATGCTGTCCGCGTCGGCCGGCGCGACGAGCGTGGGCTCTCCGCCGCGCACTCCTTCGTTACCCATGGCGACCACCACCAGCACGCCCCGGCGCGCGGCGGCCGCGGCCGCGATCGACGACGGGCGCGTGCGCCCGTCCATGTGCGCGTACGGCACTTCCGGGTCGGTGTCGAAATCGTAACGGTAGCCGAGGCTGATGTTGATCACCTGCGCGCCGCTGTCCACGGCGCGTTCGATCGCGGCCGCGAGATGATCCTCCTCGACGTACGCCTCGATGGGCTCGCTTTCGGTCCGGTACAGCAGGAAACGGGCGTGCGGCGCGAGCCCCTGCAGGACGCCGGGCAGGTCGCCCGCGATCTGGGACAACACCTGGCCGCCGTGACTGTTGCCGAACGTGCGCGACACCGCTCCCGGAACGCCGTCCACGAAATCGTACTGGTCGACGATGGCGTCGCGGGCGAACAGGGAATCGAACGCCGCGTGCCCGAGACGGAAGTCCGCGTCCATCACGGCGATCCTCACGCCTTCGCCCGGCTTGAGGTTTCGTTGCGCGACGGTGTCGCGCAACGCCTGCGCGCCGACCGCGTCGAACAACGATTTGAATGCCCCGAAGTGCTGGGGCGC
>CAZKRC010000024.1:0-21019 GCA_964555105.1 uncultured Bifidobacterium sp.
TCGATTCCCGCCGCCTCCACCAGGACGAGACGGATCGACATGTATCGACATGTCGGGTCGCCATGACAGGTCGCCGTTCGTCCTTTCTTTTTTAGTCCTTCATTTTCATACGATGACGCAGGGCAGGATCACACCACGGATCCTGCCTTTGTCGTTTTATCCCGGAATTTTCTCCGGTGGATTCCGGCGGACTCCGGTCGACTGCGTCGGGATCATTCCGTCCGGATCACTTCGTCCGGATCACGCGGACGTGGTGATCGTGAGGGCGACGGCGGCGATGCGTTCGACGCGCGCATACGCGGGTTTGAGCAGTTCATCCGGGAAGACGTCGGGATCCAGTTCCTCATACGCCCCGTGGTGCGAACGCTCGCGGAGGCGCTCTTCAACCTGCGCACGAAACGCGTCGTGTCCGTCGACGATGGCGACGCCGGTGTACAGCAACAGGGTTCCTCCCGGCGTAAGGCGCTGCAATGCGGCGTCGACGATTTTTGCGGCGAGTCCTTCGCCGAGGGTGCCTCCGCCATGCCGGTACGCGCGCTCGTCGTTGTCGAGCATGTAGGGAGGGTTGGCCACGATCAGGTCGAAGGTCCCCTCGAGAGCGGTTAGCAGATCGCTGCGGCGCGGCGTGATGCGGGACGTGTGTGCGCCGTGCATGGACGCGCGTTTTACATCCGTGCGCGCGAGCTCGGCGTTCACGCGGGTGAGGTGCAAGGCTTTGGGGTTGATGTCGGCGGCGATGACGTCTGCGTCCGGGCAGGCGTCGGCGATCAGCAAGGCGCCGGCTCCCGAGCCGCATCCGACGTCGACCGCGTTGCGGATGCGCGGCGCGCGCGCGGGTGCGTGCGCGAGATGCTGCCGGATCATGCGCGCGAAACGGTAGGTGTCGGGCCCGAAGAACACGGCGTCGTGGTCGAGCGTGGGGAACGCGGAATGTGCGCACAGGTGGTCGTACAGGGTGGCCCAGCGGATGGTGGAGCGCCACAAGTCCCCGACGGGCGCGAGGATGCCGGCATCCGTCATCAACCCGAACTCCGTGTCGGTGACCACGTCGCGGGAGAAAGGACGGCTCCAGCCGAATATGTCACGCACGGTGCGGCCTGTGCGGTCGCCGGCGCGGGCGTTGTTGTAACCGTGCGTCAAGGGCGTGACGGCGATGTGGCGGTAATGCGTTCGTTGCAGGTACCGGCCGAGGGCGACCAGGCCCGCATGGTCGAAGGGTGGCGGTGTGTGCCCCGCGATCACGATGGCCTCATCACGGCTTCACGACGGCTTGGGACGGGCTTGTGGCGGCGGGATGTTGCAGGTGCGGCGGGATGTTTCAGGGGCGGCGGGATGTTCACAGGCGGCCATCCATGGTCGCGGCGAACGTGCGGGTGGCGAACAGGCCCGCGGGCGTGGTGTGCAGCGACGGGCTCAGCAGGGGGATCAGGTGACGCATGCGTTGCGGTACGTCCAGCGCCAGCAGCTCGCGACGCAGGACGTGGAGATCATGATTCAGGTCGTTGGCCGCTCCGGTCGGGGACGGAGTGGAAGTGCGGGGGGCGGATTCTCCCCCGGCGGGCTTTTCCCGGGGGGCACGGTAGGGGGAGAAGGTGCGACGACGGGACGACGGGGGGGGAGCCGCCGCGTCGCCGGTGATCCAGTCGCGGAAGAGTTGCTTCTCGTAACCGGTGAAGACGCCCGCCATGGGGGCGTGCGGCCCGTCGATCAGGCGCCAGAAGCGGCTTTGCGAGGGGGCCTCGTTCCGTTTGATCCAGTTCCGCTCCACCAGCGTGCGCAGGAATCCGCGCATGTTGCCGGGAGCGGACAGCCATTCGTTCACCGTGCGCGCGCCGATGCAGACGTAGTCCGAGTGCAGGTGTTGCCCGAAGGTCCGTTTGTGCTCCAGGACGCGGACGAGTTCCTCCTCGAGGTCGAACGCCCGCAGGATGTCCTGCGTGCCCATGCCCAGATCGGCGAGCCTGTACCCGTTGATGATCCGTTGCCGGTATGCGGCGCGGCCCGCGGCATCGCGGGAGGCGGGCATGCAGGCCGTGACGGCCTGTACGGCGCGACGGGCGTGGCCCGTACCGGCGTTGTCGATGGTGACATGAAGCGTGAAGTAATACGGATCGATGTCGAGTTCGGCAAGTTCGAAGGCGGTGATGAGCAGGTGTAGCGGCAGTTGTTCGTAGCCCAGGTTGTAGCCGATCACCTCGGGCAGGAATCGTTCGGTATGGGCGGCGAGCGCCAGCTGCAATGCCCCACGCAGGTAGCAGGCGTCATCGAACCGCGGCAGCATGTCGCACCCGTTTTCAGCCAGGAGTCGCTGGTAGATCATGATGTGGTTCTGGTCATCCAGACCATTCCCCAATTCCTCCAGGTAGGTTCGCACCAGTCCCTGCATGCGGAGGTCATTCCAGAAGGGAAGCGTTCCGTACAGCCAAGCGCCGTCCACAAGTTTGGTGGGAGCCACGCGTTGCAGGAAAAACAAGGCATGGGACTTGTTCGTGAAATACTCCCGGGGGCCGCCCTGCCGGCGTCGCTCGAGATATTCGCCGTAGCGTACCCCCACCCCGGATGCCCTGCGCTCCATCCACGAGACGAGATCACGCGGGTTTTCCGGAATGTCGTGGCTTTCCCCGGCAGTCCGTTCAAGTTGCTCCTTGAGGAACTGTCGCGAGGCATGCTGCACCGCGGGGGTGTGGGGTGTTTCCAGCAGCAGTCCATACAGGTCGCAGGTCGTCAATCCCGCGGGAAATTCCGGAGCATCGTTGTGACCTTTGGGGTCATGGTGCGTCACCCTGCCGTTTGTTTCGAGGAGTTCGGATGGTCTCATGGGGCACCCTTTCTTTTTGGTGTGAGATCGGCGTGCTGGCGGGACATGGGGACGTTACGGTGTCAGGATCACCTTGACGCAGCCGTCCCGCTTGTCCCGGAAGGTCTGGTACATCCGGGGTCCGGCTTCGAGGGGTTCCCGGTGTGTCACGACAAAGGATGTGTCGACGATGCCCGCCTCGATCAAGGTGAGGAGCTGGGTCATGTAGCGGTGCACGTGCGTTTGTCCCGTCCGGATGCTCAGGCCCTTGTTCATGGCCAGCCCGAACGGCATCTTGTCGATGGCCCCCACATACACGCCCGGCACGGACACCGTGCCGGCGGTGCGGCAGCAATAGATGGCTTCCCGCAGGGCGTGAGCGCGGTCCGTGCCCAGGCCGACCCTTTTCTTGACGTGGTCCAGGACGGAGTCCACGCTGCCGTGCTTGTGGGCTTCGCAGCCGACGGCATCGATGCAACGGTCGGGTCCGTGACCGTGGGTGAGTTCCTGCAGGCGCTCGTACACGTTCTCTTCCTTGAAGTTGATGGTGTCCGCGCATCCGTACTCGCGCGCCATGCGAAGACGTTCCGGGACGCAGTCGATGGCGATCACCCGGCGCGGGGAAAACATCCAGGCGCACTGGATCGCCATCTGGGCGACGGGGCCGCAGCCCCACACCGCGACCGTGTCTCCCTGCTGGATCTCCGCGTTCTGCGCCGCCATGAATCCCGTGGGGAAGATGTCCGACAAAAACAGGACTTTCTCGTCCTCGATGTCGGACTCGATCCTGAGCGGGCCGACGTCGGCATAGGGGACCCGGAGGAACTCCGCCTGGCCGCCGGCGTAGCCGCCGAGCAAATGGGAATACCCGAAGGTACCCGCGGGGCTGTGACCCATGACGCGGGCGGCTTCGCGCGCGTTGGGGTTGGAGCGCTCGCACGCGGCGAAAAGTCCGCGAGTGCAGAAAAAACATTCTCCGCACGAGATGAGAAACGGAACCACGACGCGGTCACCGGGCTTCAGGTTTTTCACGGCACTGCCGATCTCGACAACCTCTCCCATGGTCTCATGGCCGAGGATGTCGCCGGAGCGCATGCCCGGCTGGAAGCCGTCGAGAAGATGAAGGTCCGAGCCGCAGATCGCGGTGGAGGTCACACGGATGATGACATCCGTGTCCTCAAGGATTTCGGGATCCCTTGTGTTTTCATACCGCACGTCGTTCTTGCCGTGCCATACCAGAGCTTTCATGGTCTCTCCTTACCCGCAGGTCGGGTCGGTATCAACCTACAAGACCGCGTCCCGATCTTCCGTTCCCCACGCGGACGATAGCGTCAGGTTATTACGCGGAATGGTTACCAATCGTTACGCGTGCACGGATTTGCAAAGCGTCCGCGAGGAAATAAAGCGTCTCCGAGGAAATGCCGTGCAGGGGCGCCGCTACGGCCCCGCGATCCTGCTTCAGACGAACCCTCGCGGTCACGGTCGGGTTTCCAGCCAGAGCCAGGCGACCGGGAAGTCCCGAAGCAACGGGGAGACGTCAAGTTCCGTATGATGACCGGCCGCGCGCGGCAGGAAGCGCGTGCCGGTGAAGACATGTCGAAGTTCCGCTTTTTCCCATTCACGGGGCAACTTGAGGACCACATCATCGATACCGCGGCGGGAGCCCCCACGCGCATCATCCGGGACCGAACGTACGGGAAAGAAGACAAGCAAGGCCTCGGTCCCTGTACGACGCATGAACGCGACAAAATCGGGATGGTGAACCGTATCACCCGCATCCGGGGAGGTCGTTCGCATCCCGCATGCGAGGGGAGCATAGGCTCCCTCCAGGAACAAGTGGGGGTGGCGTTTCCGCCAACGGAGGCAACGGGCGGTGAGATAGCGCTTGATGTCTCCATCCTGCCAGTGATCCAGCAGATGCAGGGCGCGGGCACGCCGTTGATGGGGCGCGCCTTTCCTGTCGTCTTCGGAAATGGTGGGCGAAATGGTGGGCGAAGAGGCGGGTGAAGGGGCGGATGAAAGGGCGGGTGAAAGGGTTGGCGATTCCGGTGGATCTGAAAGCGGGGCAGGGGTCTCCGGAACGGAGGGATCATCCCCCAGTAACGGGGCAAGTTCCTGCAACCGCGCCGCCGCCCTCGCGAAATCAACGGGGCGACGGTTGTCCGGATCCACCAGGGACAAATCCCAGTCTTCCGTACCTTGGTAAACGTCGGGTATTCCCGGAGCGGCGAACTTGCAGGCGAGGCGGGAAAGGGACGCGCGCATGCCTCGTTCCGCACAGGTCAGGATCAAGGGAAAGAGGTGTTTTTCCACCACGGGGAAGCCTGGACCCCGAAGCAGAAACTCAATGCGCGCGGAGACATCACGTTCGTACGCCTCATCGGGATGGATCCAGTTGGTTCGAAGTTTCGCTTCCCGCACGGCTTTCAACATGACGAAGTGAATGCGTTCAAGGAAGCGCGCGTCCACGGGAGCAGGCATGCCGGTTTCGACGCTGATGGGCCAACAGCCGATCAAGGTCTGGTACAGGAAGTGATCTTCGTGAACCCAGGCGCGGTCCGTGGCATCCAGCAACGCCGTCAGGGTGCGGCGCCAGACGGCGGGGATCTCCGCGAGAATGGTGATGCGCGCCCGGGCGTCTTCCCCCCGTTTGGTGTCGTGGGTCGACGTGGCGGTCATGGTGTGCGGATGATTGTCGACGCGATGTTTCATCTTGCGATGAAAGTCGGGAATGGTCAGAGGTGTTCTTCCCGGGGAAAGTCCCACTTCATTGAGCGACAGCAGTGCGATATCCCGATAGAACGCGGTGTCTTCGACGCCTTTGGCCTGCACGGCACCCATGATCTGCTGGAGTCTGTGACTGAACGCGTGGCAACCCGAGCGGGGCAGGGGGGAAGGATTATGGGCCGGATGAAAGGAAAGAAACACCTTGTGGATGAAATCGAAAAGTTCCGGCGCAAGATGGGGGTTGCGTCGCAGGGCTTCGTTCAGAGCGTGTCTGAACAGTCGTTCATCGCGTTCCGCTAGCACGCCTTTCCGGCCGTACGTCCGGTAGGCGGGAAGGCACGCGATGACCTCGCCTACTGCATGACGCAGGTCGTCCCGCGTGAAGTCCCTGAAGTCGCGATGCATCTCGGAGAGGCGGTCCAGCAGGTCGGTCAGGGCATTGAGTTCACTGACGAACAAAAGGTCCAGCGCATTCCGCTTGCAGGCATGAACCAGATCATGCGGAGGAGCAGACGGAAGTGGCGGGGAGTTCCGAACGGATGCGGTGATCCCGGAGACGTCGCGACGGAGTTCCTGCAGACCACCGGGGGACACGAACAGCAGCTCGAGCTCCCCCAGGAAGTCGTAACCGCTCGTGCCGTCAACGGGCCAGTCAGCCGGAAGCGGCTCCCCCTCTTCGAGGATCTTCTCCACGATGAGAGAGACGGCTCCGGATCCGGGAGCGTGATCCAGAACATCCCGCAAGGCGGTCAGGTAGGCCTGCGGATCCTGCAACCCGTCCACGTGGTCCACCCGCACGCCGGTGATCAGGTCGCGTTCGACCAAGGTGCGCAGCAGGCCATGGGTTTTCCCGAAGACTTCGGGGCGCTCCATGCGAATGCCCAGCAACGTGCCGACATCGAAAAAACGTCGGTAGTTGGCCTCGTGACGGGCCGTCTTCCAGTTGGCGAGCCGGTAGGACTGACGCTCAAGGAGGGGGTGCAGGGCGTCGTGGCTGCGGGCGTCCCCGGGACTTCCGTTCAGGCGCGCGACCATCTCCTCCGGCGGGCGTTCGTCCGGCTGGTACAGTGTGGAAAGCGTGTCCGGATGAAGGGGAAAGGTGGTTTCGTGGTAACGAAGAACCAGGTCGCGCCCGACGGCTTCCAGCGTCAGCTCTCCGCGGTCGAGGACCGTGCCATAGAAATCCCCCAGCACGGGCAGCAGGATCTTTCCATGGAGGCCCTCCTTGCGGGGATGCCAGTCGATGTCGAAAAAATCGGCATAGCGGGATGAGGGGCCATGCTTGAGGACATCGCGCCACCATGGGTTATGCACGGGATCAGCGGCCATGTGGTTGGGGACGATATCCACGATGCATCCCGCCCCGGACCGCCTCAAGGTTTCGCCCAGTCGTGTCATCGCCTCCCAACCGCCCAGTTCGGGGTTGACCTCTTCCGGGTTGCACACGTCGTAACCGTGCCGGCTGCCGGGAACGGCGGTGGTGACAGGGCTGAGGTAGACGGCACCTACCCCCAACATTTTCAGATATGGAACAACGCGTGCGGCGTCATTCAATGTGAAGCCCGCATGCAACTGCAGACGATAGGTGGAGGTGTGCGTGTTCAAGAGGCGCGCCTTATCCGCGATCCATCCTCAGCATGACCAGAGAGCGGTCCACCAGCTCGCAAGACTCCTGATCGTGCGGGATGTCGGCAGGAGGATCATCGGATGCCGTGTCCAACACGCGCGTCCATTTCCAGCCGTCCTGGGGGGGCGGCAACACGAAGGTGGCGGTGGAATCCCCGGCGTTGAAAAGAAGCAGGAAAGAGTCTCCCACGATCCGATCCCCCCGCACGTCCACATCATCGATGGCCTCTCCGTTGAGGGCCATGCCGAAGCAGGGACGTGAACCGTTCCAGGCGTCATCGGTCATTTCCCCCCCTTCGGGAGAAAGCCAGAGGACGTCCTTGACCTCCTGGCCGCGAATGGCCCGCCCCTGGAAAAACCCGCGTCTGCCGAATACCGGGTTGTTCTTCCACAGGGCCGTGACCGCCTGCGTGAAGGCATGCAGGGAGAAATCGGCAGGTCCCGACTTCCAGGACATCCACGAGATTTCATTGTCCTGGCAATACGCGTTGTTGTTGCCGCCTTGGGTGCGGCCGAGCTCATCACCCATCGACAGCATGGGCACGCCTTGGGAGAGCATCAGGGTCGCGATCATGTTGCGACGTTGGCGCGCCCGCAGTCTCAGGACGGATTCAGGAGCGTCCGGGCCTTCATGTCCGCAGTTCCAGCTGTTGTTGTGGTCATCCCCGTCGCGGTTCTCGTCGCCGTTGGCTTCGTTGTGTTTGTCGTTGTAGCTGACGAGGTCGGTGAGCGTGAAACCGTCATGGGTCGTGATGATGTTGATGCTGGCGTAGGGATGGCGTCCACTGGCTTCGTACAGGTCGCTGCTGCCGGTGATGCGGGTCGCGAATTCGGAAACCGAACCGCCGTTGTCCTTCCAGAAGCTGCGGATGCAGTCGCGATAGCGTCCGTTCCATTCCGCCCACCCTTTGGGAAAGTTTCCCACCTGGTATCCCCCCTCGCCGATGTCCCACGGTTCCGCGATCAGTTTGGCGCGCGACAGCACCGGGTCCTGCAGCACGATGTCGAAGAAGGCGCCAAGTTTTCCCGCCTGATGCAGCTGGCGCGCCAGCGCGGGTGCCAGATCGAACCGGAAGCCGTCCACATGCATTTCCTGGATCCAGTATCGCAGGCTGTCCATGATCAACTGGAGCACGCGCGGATGCTCGGTATTCAATGAATTCCCGCAGCCGGTATGGTCGGTGTAGTAGCGGAGAGTCTCGGGTTCAAGCCGGTAATAGGCCTGGTTGTCGATCCCCCGGAAGCTCAGTGTCGGCCCCATCTGATTGCCTTCCGCCGTATGGTTGTAGACGACATCGAGGATGACTTCGATGCCGTTCCGGTGCAAGGCCTTCACCATCGACTTGAATTCGCGCAACGTCTCCACCGGCGAGGGGGAGGAGGCGTATCCGGAGTGGGGCGCGAAGAAGCCGATGGAATTGTAACCCCAGTAATTGCGAAGCCCTTTTTCCACGAGGTGACGATCGTGGACCAGGGAGTGGATCGGCATGAGTTCCACCGCGGTGACGCCGAGTTCCTTCAAGTGGCGGATGGCGGGCTCCGAGGCCAGTCCTGCGTAGGTTCCCCGGAGGGCTTCGGGAACTTCCGGGTGGAGGCGGGTAAAGCCTTTGACATGCAGCTCGTAGATCAGCGAATTGTTCCAGGCATGCAGGGGCGGCGCATCGTCTTCCCACTCGAAGGCGTTGTCCACCACGCATGCGAGCGGCGCATCGGCGGCGCTATCGCGTTCGTCGAAAGAGAGGTCCTCCGCGGGGTCTCCCACGGTATAGCCGAACAAGGCGTCGGACCACGTCATGTCACGTCCGATCGCACGGGCATAAGGATCCAGTAAAAGCTTGTGGGGATTGTACCTCAGCCCCTGTTCCGGCTCGTAGGGACCGTGCACGCGAAACCCGTAGAGCTGCCCCGGGCCGATTCCCTCCACATAGCCGTGCCAAACGCCGTGGGTGCTCTCCGCGATTTCGATGACACGGGATGCCTTCTCCGCCTGGGGATCATCGAAAAGACAGAGCTCCACCTTGGTCGCGTGCTCGGCCATGAAGGCGAAGTTGACGCCGCGACCATCCCAGGTCGCACCAAGTGGTTGGGAATTTCCCGGGGGAATGCGCATGGGACCTCCTGGGTATGCGAGTCCATTTTGATATACGCCCTTCGGGCTTCACGGAAAAGCGGTCCGGCTTTTTCAGGGGGGGAGCCCCGCAAAACGGAAACATCCTGGTAACCGTTACACTCCGTAATGATTGGGGATGTTGCGCTTCCCCTTCGCATGGGCGCGGTTTGCCGGGATCGTGATCCTTGACGTTCATTCCTTGGCTCACGCCGCTTGGATTGATGTCACCGTCCTTTGTTTCTTGAAAGCAGGTACGCACCGCAGGACTTCGCAACGCCGCGGCAGGAGAGAAGAGGCCGACATGAAGAATGAAACGAGCAGGAAACAACAGGGAGGGAGGCATCACTTCCGTGTGTGGGCGCCTGAGAAAGAGCGGATGATTCTGCACATTCTCGAACCCTTCGAAGCGCGCCTCGAAATGCATCGTGAATCCGTGGACGGTGAGGAACCCGGCCTGCGGCCGGAGAGGGCCGCAGGGATACCGGAGGATGGATCCCTGGATTCCGGGTACTTCTCGCTCGATGTGCAGGGAGCGGGAGCAGGCACGCGTTATGCCTTCACTCTTGAAGACGGGAAAGACTATCCCGACCCCGCGTCCCATTACCAGCCGGAAGGAGTCCATGGCGCTTCTGAAATCGTGGATCACTCCTCGTGGTCCTGGCAACATCCCGTGGGCCCGACGCGTCCCTTCGGGGAATGGGTGATCTATGAGTTGCACGTCGGCGCCTTCACGCCCGAAGGATCGTTCGCCGCCGTGATCACCCGGCTGGATGAACTTGTGGATCTGGGTGTGAACGCCATCGAACTCATGCCGGTGAACCAGTTCCCCGGCGCGCGCAACTGGGGATACGACGGCGTCTATCCCTACGCGGTTCAGAACACGTATGGCGGGCCCGAAGGACTCAAACGCCTGGTGGACGCGTGCCATGCACGGGGTATGGCGGTGATCCTCGATGTGGTCTACAACCACTGGGGTCCCGAAGGTGCGCATGCCCATCGCTTCGGCCCGTACACGACCGACGCCTATCGGACCCCTTGGGGTCGTGCAATCAACCTCGACGGCCCGTGGTCCGACGGTGTGCGGGCGTTCGTGATCGACAACATGCGACACTGGTTCGAGCATTACCGCATCGACGCCTTGCGCGTCGATGCGGTGCACGCGATCCACGACCACAGTGCGCGCAACTTCTGGGGCGAAGTGCATGCGGCGGTTGATGGTTGGCGGGAACAGGGAAAGCGTTCGTTCCTGCTGATTGCCGAGTGCGACCTCAACAGTCCCCGTGTACTGCAGACACCCGGAATGAACGGCTTCGGATTCGACGCGCAGTGGCTGGATGACTTCCACCATGCGCTGTATGTGGCGGTCCACCGGAAAGGCCGAAGCCACTATCGCGACTTCGGCAGCCTGCCGCAACTCGCCAAGGCCATGACGCAGGGGTTCGTGCACACGGGCGGGTACGTCTCCGCGCGCCGTCGCCGTCATGGCGCCTCCTCGGCCGGAGTCGACGCGTCGCGTTTCGTGGCGTTCATCCAGAATCACGATCAGGTCGGAAACCGCATTGCCGGCGAACGCCTCAGCCTCCTTGTGGATCTGCCGCGCCTCAAACTCGCGGCGGCGACGCTCCTGCTTTCCCCGTATGTTCCCCTGTTGTTCATGGGCGAGGAGTACGGGGAAACCTCCCCATTCCTGTTTTTCGCGGACTATGAGGATTCCGAACTTGCGCAGGCCGTACGGGAAGGGCGTGCCCGTGAGTTCGAAAGCTTTGCAGGGGAGGAAGGGGAGTCTCCCGATCCGTGTGCGGTATCCACCTTCGAGTCTTGCCGGTTGCGATGGGAAACGCGCGGGGAAGGTGCCCATGCCGAGCTCCTGCGTTGGTACCGGGACCTCATCGCCTTGCGGAACATGCCCGCCTTGCGCAACACCGCGCGCGACGGCATGTCCGTCGAGGTCCTGGAGGAGGGATCTGGAGGCGAGGCGGGACCTGGAGGGCGCGGGTTGCTGGTAAGACGTCACGCCGCCCGCACACGACGTGATTTTCCGACCGCGGAGGATGTCCCGGAGGTCGTGGCCGTTCTCAACTTCTCGAATGCGGATCTTGAAGCAGTCTTGCCGCAGGGCAGGGCGTGGCACCGTTTGCTGCACGCGCACGCGGTGGGTGCGGTGCTTACCGCAGTGGCGCCCGAAGAACGGGTCGTGGTGGAGCCGTACGGCGTGCTGGTGCTGGGCGCGGCCGTTTGAAGTTTGCTGAGCCCGCACGGCATCGCGGTCACCCGGAGGCCTTCATTCACCCCACGTGACCGCCGCCGGGCCCCCTTGCCCCCCGAAAACCGCCTTTTGTATGTTGTTTCCGCTTCGGGAGCGCGTCTCGCAGGACGCTTCCGTCTTGCCGCTATGGCACACTGCGACCCCGGACACAGACGAACGTGACGGACCCTCACAGGTACCCGGAAAGGCTCGGTTCATGATCGAAGTTGAAGGTTTGACCAAACGTTACGGCGGGAATCCCGCCGTGAACGACATCTCCTTTCGGATCCGCAAGGGCGAGGTGGTGGGGTTGCTGGGACCCAACGGGGCGGGTAAAACCACCACGATGAAGATGCTTACCTGCTACATCTCGGCCACCAGCGGGCGTGCGTCGATCAACGGGTTCGACACGTTCGATCACCCGCTGAAAGTCCGCGAGCAAATCGGCTATCTGCCCGAAAGCTGCCCGCTGTATCACGACGCGGATGTGGTGACCCACCTGCGGTTTTGCGCGGACGTGCGGGGCCTCGGAACCCGGGAACGCAAGGCGGCCATCGATCGCGTGGTAGCCGACTGTGCCCTGGAGGAGGTTCGTTACAAGGCGATCGGTCATTTGTCCAAGGGGTATCGCCAGCGTGTGGGCTTGGCGCAGGCGCTGTTGCACAACCCTCCGGTTCTCATCCTCGACGAACCGACATCGGGCCTTGATCCCAACCAGATCCGCGATATCCTGAAGCTGATCACCAGTCTGGGACAGGAACATACCGTGATCCATTCCACCCACATCCTGTCGGAAGTGGAAGCGACCAGCGACCGCGTGTTGATCATCAATCGCGGCCGGATCGTGGCGCAGGGCACCCCGCGCGAGCTGGTCGCCCGCGGCTCCGGCCCGGTGGTTTACATCACGGTACGGGCTGCCGATGCCGCGGCGGTTCAGGCCGGGATTTCCGCGGCGCCGTTCGCCGAGACGGTCGAGATCGCTCCGCATGCGGGGGAGCCGTCGGGATCCGCACGCGTCGCCGTGCATGGTCGGGCGGGCGCGGACATCGCGGCGGATCTTTTCCGTTTTGCGGTGGAGAAGGGCTGGACGCTTTCCGAGCTTCGTACCGAAACCGCCAGCCTTGAAGAGGTCTTCGCGACCTTGACGAGGACCCATGAACGTGACCCCGTCGCAATGACAGGGAATGAAGGAGGCAAGGCATGAAGGTCGCCCATGTCGCTGCGATTTTCCGCAAGGAGTCGAGAAGCTATTTCGCCTCGCCCTTGGGGTACGTCTTCATCCTCTTTTATCTGCTGGTCTCCAACGGTTTTTTCTTTTTTCTGCATGACTTTTTCCGCGTCGGGCAGGCGTCTATGCGAGGGTATTTCGTCATGCTGCCGTGGATTTTTCTTTTCTTCGTGCCCGCCGTGACCATGAGACTCTGGGCCGAGGAGCGCAAGGCGGGAACTCTGGAGGTTCTGCTGACCATGCCGCTGCGTGAAACCGAGGTCGTATTGGGGAAGTTCCTCGCCAGCCTGGGGTTCCTGGCGATCACGTTGGCCTTCACGATCACCGTTCCGGTCTCCATCGGGCTGCTGGGCCGTCCCGATTGGGGCGTGATGGCCGGGTCC
This sequence comes from uncultured Bifidobacterium sp., assembly GCA_964555105.1. Lineage (GTDB taxonomy): Bacteria > Fibrobacterota > Fibrobacteria > UBA11236 > UBA11236 > UBA11236. The sequence continues at coordinate 13,117 of CAZKRC010000024.1, forward strand.
TATGCGGGAGCGTTGTTTCTGGGAGCGGCCTATCTGGCGATCGGGCTGTGGATCAGTTCGCTGACCGAGAGCCAGGTCGTGGCCTTCATCGCGTCCGTCGCGGCGATCTTTCTCCTGCTCGTGGCGGGCGTGGCTCCGGAATGGTTGGGAAGTGTGGGGTGGTTCGCCGCCTTCTGTGAATACCTCAGTCTTTTCAGCCATTTCCAGAACATCCTGCGCGGTGTTCTGGATTCGCGGGACGTGGTCTATTACGTCATCGTGGTGTGGTTTTTCCTGTATCTCAACGTGAAGAACATCGAAGCCCGGAAGTGGAGATAACGGCATGACCTCGAAGAGAATGAGCGCACGCGCGGCCGCATGGATCGGCGGGGCGGCGTTGTTGGTGTTCCTGACCGCCGTCGCGATCGTCAGTCAGCTGTATGTCAACGGGCGGCTTGACCTGACCCGTGACCGTCAGTTCACCTTGAGCGAGGCCGCCGCCAGTACGCTGGGCGGCCTTCCCGACATCGTCACGGTGCGGGTGGTGATGTCGCGCGACCTGCCGACGCAGTTTCAGCACATGCGCCAGCGCGCGCTTGACCTGCTCCACGAATTCGAGGCGCGTTCGGACGGCAAGTTCAACCTGATCTTTGAGGATCCGGGGGAGAACGCGGAGAAGCGGGAAGCCGCCATTTCCATGGGGGTCCAGGAAGTCCAGCTTCAGGAACAAACCCGTGACGGCATGCAGGTGAAGCGCGGATTCTTCGGGATGGCGCTGCTTTACGGGGACAAGAAGGAGGTTTTCCCCGTGATCCAGAACCTGGAGACGCTTGAATACGAGTTGATCACGCGCCTGCTCAGGTTGACCGGGGCCTCCAAAGTGGTCGGCATCGTGGAAGGTTCGGAGGGCAACCAGTTCGCCTTCACCTTGCCCGGGGGGCCGCCGGCCCGCGGCTTTGTGCAAAACTTCCCGACGCTGAACGCGTACATGCAGCAGCTGTACCAGGTCGAGATCCAGCATCCCGCGTGGCGTCCCATCGATGAACGCGTCGATGTTCTCTTGGTGGCCGCGCCCGCGAGCCTGACGCCGGTGGAAAAATTCCGCATCGACCAGTTTGTGATGACGGGAAAGCCGGTCATCTTCCTCACACCCGGCATGGATGTCCGGGTGCAGGAAGGAATCACGGCCGCACCTGCCGTGAATGACTACGACGACCTGCTGGCGGCCTACGGCGTGCACGTGCGCCGCAACGTGATCCTGGAGCCCCGCCAGTGGGAGATGGTGCGCTTCGGAAGCTCGAATGTCCCGACCCCTTATCCCTACTGGATCGTGGCGAGCTATGCCACCATGAATCCGGACAACCCCGTCACCGCGAGCCTTCAGACCATGAGCTTTCCGTGGACATCCTCCCTGGACATCGATACCACGGATCCGGACATCGTCAGCGAGCCTTTGGTGTTGAGCTCCGGCGGCGCGTGGGAGGAAACCGGACATCTCTATATGGTTCCGCGTGAAATCCAGGAATATGTTCCGGAGAATCCGCGGATGCATCTGCTTGCGGTGCTGCAGACGGGCCCGATGAAGTCGGCCTATTCCCCGGCGCTTCTCGGTGCTGCCGGCGCTGCCGGCGCATCGACGTTTCAGGGCGAGGTCCCCGCCGCGGAGCGGGCCGCCGCGCGCACGCAATCCGAAGGCGAGGCGCGCGTGCTCGTGGTGCCGAATGCGTTGTTCCTCAGCGACTTCTACCTGGGGTATACGAACAGTGCGGGAAACTATCACTTTCTGATGAACGCCCTGGACTATCTGGCGCTGGATCCGGCGCTCATTCATGTCCGCAGCCGCATGATCAATGAAGCACCCCTGGACGAGGAGCGGGCGTCGCAATGGAAAACGGCCATCGTGGTGGTGAACATGGCGCTCGCTCCGTTCGTGCTTATTCTGCTGGGAGTCATCGGGGGCGTGCGCCGTCGCAAGCGGGGGATGCGCGCATGAAGAAGGCGTTGGGAGCCTTGGTGCTCGGAATCCTGGTGGTGGTCGTCCTTCTCCTGATGCGGGAAGGGGCGCAAACCCGTGCCGTCGCTCCCGGTTATGCGTTCGACACGACGCAAACGGCGGCGGTCGAGCGCCTGCAGGTGGCGATGTACGATGACAGCGTCACGCTGGTGCGGGATGCGGGGCGTTGGCGGGTTCTCCCCGACAGTTCTCCGGCCGATACGGCGCGGGTCGGATTGGCCCTTCGTCATTTACTGGGCCTTCAGGACAAAGAGATCGTGTCCAGGACGACGGACCCAAGCCGTTTGGCGGAGTTCGGTCTGGATGCGGGCGAACGTAAACGGGTCAGCTGGCAGGTCCGTGGGCGTACGGTCACCGTGTATCTGGGCCACACGTCGGGGATCGATTTCAACTCGACCTATTGGCGACATCCGGAGCGTACGGACGTTTACCGGACACCGGGCAACTTCACCCATGAGATCGGGGTTCGCCCGCGCGACTGGAAGGACCAAACCCTTTCCCCGGCACCCGGAACCAGTCCATGAAAAAAGCCTTGGCCGCATTGGCTTTCGCCGTGTTGATGCTGGCCGGGCTTTTCACGATCCGGCACATGATGGCGACGCGTGCCGCCGCTCCGCGCTTCGCCTACGCCGACATGACGGCCGAAGCGGTGGTCCGCCTGCACGTCTCGTACTGGGGCGACAGTGTCACCTTGGTGAAGGAGGCGGGGCAATGGGTGACCTCCCGGGATCGCTTCCCCGCCGATACGGCACGACTGCGCCGTGTGTTGGGGCATTTGCTCGGCCTGCAGACGCGGGAGCAGGTCTCGCGGAGGGACTCGGACCGGATCGATGCCGCGGAGCTGGCGGCGTATGATCTGGATGCCACACGCGCCCGACACGTGACCTGGACTCTTGCCGATGGCCGCAGCGCCCAGGTGTCGCTGGGCAAGGTGTCAGGGATCGATTACGGCTCGTCGTTCTGGAAACCCTCCGGGGAAGCGGTGATTTATCGCACGCCCGGGACGTTCGTTTTTGATGTCTCCTCCCGTTCCCAGGACTGGAAAGACACGGCGCTTTTTCCACCCTTCGTCCCCTCCGACATCCAGACCGTTTCCGTGGCGTGGCGGGGAGATGCCGGGCGCACGGAGTATATACTGCAGCGGGAGGGAGAAGACGCGGACACCGGCATCGGCGCAGGTACCGGTTACGTCTTGCATGCAGATGACGGTACGCGTATACCGGCGCGGCGCGAAGACGCGGCGCGCCTGTTCATGCACGCTGCCCAGTTCAGGATCGACGAGTTCGTCGGGGGCGAAGACACGGCGGCCACGCCCGCGCGTCGCGCCTCACTGGAAGACCCTTACCTGCGCATCCGCATCACCCTGCGCGACGGAACCACCCATGACGTTCTCGCGGGGGATGTGGTTCACGATCTTTACCGGTATGTGAAGCACCCGCGCCACCCCGATCCGGTGCGCGTGTTCGTGTGGCGTTTTGATTACTTCGAAAAAACACACGCGGATTTCGTGGGGGAGGAGGGAGAGTCAAATCACAGCATCACAACATCACAACAATAAAAGGCACGCCGAGATCAGGGGGCTTGTCTTCTGTTGCTGTGATGCTGTGATGTTGTGATGCCGTAGTCTTCCACCACTTTCGTCAACGCGTTCCTCACCGCTTCCGCCGTGACGCCGGGGTGTCCGGCCGCGGCGGCAAGATCCGCGACATTGGCCACGAAGGCGTCGTGGCCGCGGCCGGCCCGGTAGTCGGGTTCCCGGCTCGGGTGCCGGAGGTACCGGTCCCAATCGTCGATGCGTGCGTCCACCAACAGCGACGCCAGATAGAGGACGCCGTCGCGCGGCATGTACAGTGACGAGCCGGATATCTTCCGCTCGCCCTGACTGGTGGTGACGGCGAGGTCGGAGATGCCGCGCGACACCGCCCGGAGGCCCGCGCATTCCGCCACGGCGTGCGCCAGCATGCCGTTTCCCGCCGCAAAATAATCGTGAATGCCCCAGTCGGTACGCTTCGGAAAACGCACCGCCAGACAGACGCAACCGGGCGACAGCAGCACCGCACCGCCGCCACCCTTGCGTTGATGGACGGGAATGCCGTCGCTCAATGCATGTGCCGTGTTCAGCTCGACGTCGGGAACCTGGGAGTTTCCCAGTACGAGAATCGGAGTCGCCGGAATCCACGCCCGGAAGGCGGGAGCGGAAGGATCCGTCGCATCATCCAGCACGTCCTCGCCGGTGGGGTAGGGGACGGGGGAGGACGAGGGGGAGTAGCGGAGAGGAGGCATAGGGGAAATCAGAAATCAGAAATATGAAATATGAAAGGAACGCGAAACTTCAGAGATGGCATACGCTTTCGAAGCAGAAGCCGCGAGCATCTCAATCACTTCCTTGGAAAGTCGTTCCGTGTTCTCTTTCTGATTTCTGATTTCATATTTCAGATTTCTCCCCTACGGCCTACAAGTGCGGGCTAATCCCCTGGCTGTCCATCGCGGCTTCCATGACGGCTTCCGACAAGGTCGGGTGCGCGTGCACGGTGTGGGCGATCTCCTCCCAGGTGGATTCGAGCTTCATCGCAAGACCAAGCTCGGCCAACATTTCGGTGGCTTCGGATCCCAGGATGTGTGCGCCCAGGAGTTCGCCGTGTTTCGCGCCGAAGATCAGCTTGACGAGACCTTCGGTGTGGCCGATGGCGCGCGCCTTGCCGCTGGCGGAGAACGGGAAGCGACCGATCTTGATCTCGATGCCCTTTTCCTTGCAGGCCTTCTCGGTGAGTCCGACGGAGGCCACCTGCGGCTGGCAATACGTGCAGCCAGGGATCTGTCCGTAGTCGAGCCCATGCGCCGACGAGGAGCCGCCCGCGAGGATGTGGGCCACCGCGACTTCGGCTTCGGCTGAAGCCTTGTGCGCGAGCAATTGACGGCCGGACACGTCGCCGATGGCGTACACGCCGGGGAGCGACGTTTGCTGGTGGGCGTCCGCCACGATGAAGCCGCGTTCGTCGGTTTTCACACCCGCGGCTTCAAGACCGAGGTCGTGGGAATTGGGCACCATGCCCACGGCCACGAGCACCTTGTCCACGGTGAGGGTGGTTTCCTGCTTGTCGGGGCCGGTGATCTTCGCCTCCACGCCGCCGTTTTTGGACTTGCCCTTCTTCACTTCGACGGTGGAGCTGACGTGGCAGTTGATGCCCTGCTTCTTGAAGGAGGCGAGCAGGCCCTTGGCGATCTCCTCGTCCTCGACCGGGAGGATCTGCGACGCCATTTCCACCACATGCACTTCGGTACCGAGGGTGTTGTAGAAGTAGGCGAACTCGATGCCGATCGCGCCCGCGCCGATCACGAGCAGTTTTTTCGGCTGCTCCTTCAGGGCCAGGGCGTGACGGTAGGTGAGGAAGTTCTCGCCGTCGATCGGATACTGCGGGAACTGGCGGGGCGATGCACCGGTGGCCACGATGACCGAACCCGCCTGCAGGCTGCGCTTGGCGCCGTCCGCGCCGGTGACTTCGACGAGACCTTTGGCCAGCAGTTTCGCCTGCCCGGTGATCACTTCGATCTTGTTCTTCTTCATCAGGAAACGGATGCCGTTGCTGTTCTGCCTGGCCACGTCGCGCGAACGGTCGATCACCTTGGGGAAGTCGGCCGCGGCGTCTCCGGCGTTGATGCCGAAGCTGGCGGCATGCTTCACCGTGTCGAATACTTCGGCGGACTTGAGCAATGCCTTGGTGGGGATGCAACCCCAGTTGAGGCAGATGCCGCCGAGGTCGGCCTTTTCGATCAGTGCGACCTTCTTGCCGCCTTGGGCGCCCTTGACTGCGGCCACGTAGCCGCCGGGGCCGGAACCGATGACGATGATGTCGAAGTTGTTATCCATTGTGTGTCCGAGGATGGACCGCGACCGCGTGATGCGGTCGGACGGTCGATGGGAAGGTTACGGGTTGATGTTCGGGCAACGTCGCGACGTGCCCGAAACACAACGTGATTACAACATCAGCCAAACGGGATTTTCCAGCAGCGACTTCAGGCCGCCGAGGAACTGTGCCGCCTGCGTGCCGTCGATCACGCGGTGGTCGGAGCTGAGCGTCACCTTCATGACCTGGCGTTCCTTGGGAACGCCGTCTTCGAGATAGACCTCGGTGCTCGTGCCACCCACGGCCAGGATCGCCGCCTGGGGCGGATTGATGATGGCCGTGAACTCGTCGACGCCGAACATGCCGAGGTTCGAGATCGTGAACGTTCCGCCCTGGAATTCCTCGGGCGCCAGCTTTCCGGCCTTGGCCTTGCCCGCCAAGGCCTTCACCTCGCGGGAGATTTCCCCCAGGCCCTTCTGGTCGGCGTTCCTCACGATCGGCGTGATCAGGCCATCGGGGATCGCCACGGCGATGCAGATGTCGATGTCGGCGTTCTCGCGGATGAAATCGCCGTGGAACGAGCTGTTGATCACCGGATACTGGCGCAAGGCGAACGCGGTGGCCTTCACGATCAGGTCGTTCACCGAGATCTTGTAGCCTGCGGCCCGGTTGAGTTCCGCGCGCACGGTGTTGAGCGTGTCCATCGTGATCTTTTGCGTCACGAAAAACACCGGCGTGGTCTGTGCCGACTCGAGCAGGCGCTTGCCGATGATGCGGCGCATGTTCGTCAGCGGAACGTCGCGGGTCGGATTGACCGGTGCGAGCGAACCGAAGTGCGGGGTTTGCACCACGTCGGATTTCCCGGAGGATTTGGGGGCGGAAGCCGCGCCTGCGGGCGCGGCGGCGGAGGCGGCCGCGGGAGGATTCACCTTGGCGGCTTCCACATCGCGGGCGATCACGCGGCCGCCGGGGCCCGAGGCCGGGATCGACGAGACGGAGATGCCGGCCTCGGCCGCGAGCTTGCGCGCGAGCGGAGAGGACTTCCCGGAACCGGTCGCGTCTGAAACGGGGGCCGCAGGGGCGACCGGAGCGGGCGCGGCAGGCGCAGGGACGGCAGCGGTAGGGGCGACCGACTCGGTCGCCCTCTCCACAGCGGGTGCCGCTGCGGTCGGGGCCGCGGGCGCGGGGGACGCGCCTCCGGTCACCTTGGCGCTTTTCGCAAGTTCCTTTTCCAGGAATGCGGAGATGTCTTCATCCTTCTCGTCCGAGAGGATGGCGATGAGCTGGTTGACCTTGGCGTTGGTGCCGTCGGGCACGATGATCTTGCGCAGGTAACCTTCGTCCATGCTCTCGTAGTCGACCGTCGTCTTGTCGGTTTCCACGCTGCAAAGCATGGTGCCGGACTTGATGAGGTCGCCTTCCTTGACGAGCCACTTGGCGAGGACGCCTTCTTCCATCGTGGGGCTGAGGCTGGGCATGAGGATGCTGGTAGGCATGATGTCTCCGTAGGCTTGTGATGTAAGGGCACATTGCAACGTGCCCTTACATGTGGAGGCGGGCTAAGCCCGCCCTGACTATGTCCGGTACGTTACCTGGTTGACGGCCTGGATGATTTTGGCCACCGTGGGCATGGTGGCCGCTTCAAGGTTGGCTGCGTACGGCATGGGGTTGTCCGACTGGGCCACGCGCGCAACCGGCGCGTCGAGGTAGTCGAACAGGCCGGTGTAGATGCTGTCGGCGATCTGCGCGCCGAGGCCGCAGAAGAAGTGGCCTTCTTCCACCACCACCACGCGTCCGGTCTTCTTCACGGACTCGGCGATCAAGGGCATGTCGAGGGGTTTGAGCGTGCGGGGGTCAAGCAGTTCGACCTCGACGCCGTCCTTCGCCAGTTCCTCGGCGGCCTGCTTGGCGAGGTTCATCATGCGCGACCACGCGATGATGGTCACCTTGTCGCCGGCGCGCACGATATTGCCCTTGCCGATCGGGACGATGTGGTCATCACCCTCGGGCACTTCGCCCTTGAGCGAATAGTTCAGTTCGTTCTCGAGGAAGATGACGGGGTCGT
>CAZKRC010000025.1:0-20874 GCA_964555105.1 uncultured Bifidobacterium sp.
GCCCTTGCTGATGACCTTGACGCGGACTTCCTGCGTCGACAGTCTTTCGAGCGAGGCGGCGATGGCCTCCACCGAACCGTCCGTGTCGGCCTTGATGAGGACCTTGAGTTCGTGGAACTCGCCGGACTTGATGCGGTCGGAAAGCTGGTCGAGCGTGATGTGACGCTTCTGGCGCAGTTCGCGGTCCTTGGCGGCGACCCGACGGCGGGTCGCGATTTCGCGCGCCTCGCGCTCATCCTCAACCACCATGAAGGAGTCGCCGGCCTGCGGCGTGCCTTCAAGACCGAGCACCTGCACGGGCGTCGACGGGCCGGCTTCCTTGCGCGGGTTGCCGCGTTCGTCGAGCAGCGAGCGGACGCGGCCCGAGAAGATGCCGGTGACGAGCGCGTCGCCGACGCGCAGCGTGCCGTTCTGCACGAGCATGGTCGCAACGGCACCCTTGCCGCGGTCGAGGCGCGACTCGATGACCGTGCCGGTGGCGTTGCGGTCGGGGTTGGCCTTGAGATCGAGGATTTCGGATTCGAGCGCCAGGGTCTCCAGCAGCTTGTCCATGTGGAGACCGGACTTGGCCGAAACCTCGATGCACGGAATCTTGCCGCCCCACTGCTCGACCTCGACGCCGGCTTCCGCGAGTTGCGTGCGGATCTTGTCGGGGTTGGCCGTGGGGAGGTCGATCTTGTTGATGGCGACCACCATCTGCACGTTCGCGTTCTTCGCGAGCTGAATGGCTTCCTTGGTCTGCGGCATGACCATGCTGTCCGCCGCCACCACCAGCAGCACCACGTCGGTGACGTTGGCGCCGCGGGCACGCATGGCGGAGAACGCCTCGTGACCCGGGGTGTCGAGGAAGCAGATCGGGCCGTGATCGGTGTTCACCATGTAGGCGCCGATGTGCTGCGTGATGCCGCCGCTTTCGCCGGCGATCACGTTGGTCTTGCGGATATGGTCGAGGATGGAGGTCTTGCCGTGGTCGACGTGGCCCATCACCGTGATGATCGGGGCGCGATGGGTCAGTTCCGCGGTGCTTTCCTCTTCGGCTTCCTCCGCATCGGCTTCCTGGGCGTATTCGTCCATCAGCTTGGCGGTGTAGCCGAACTCGTCGGCGACCAGGGCGATGATCTCGTGGTCAAGACGCTGGTTGATGGTCACCATCATGCCCAGCTCCATGCACTTCGCGATCACCTGCGCCGGCAACACGTTCATGAGGCCGGCGAGTTCGCCGATCGTCACGAATTCGGAAACGTTCAGCACGCGTTTGGTTTCGTCGCCGCCTTCCTCGCCTCCGGCCTTGCGGTCCTTGAAGCGGGCCTTGCCGCCCGGAGTGCGGGAGAGGCTGGCCATCACCTTGCTCACGTTGTTGCGTGCGCTCAGCAGTTCCTGTTCGATCTGTTCACGCGTCTTGCGCTTGCCGCGACCACGCGGTGCGGGGCCGGGACCGCGCCCCGGACCGCCGGGTGCGCCGGGGCCGCCGGGACGCTTGTCCCCGGGACCGCGTGCGGGTGCTCCACCGGTGACACCGGCGGACTGGGCGCGGAGGGCGTACATGTCCTTGGGGGCATCCGCGCCGCGGCCGGGGCCCGTACCGGGGCCGGGACGCGTGGCGCCGAGATGTCCGCCGGTACGGCCGAGGCCGCCCTGGCCGGGACCACGGGAGAAGTGACCGGAGTAACCGGGACCCCCACGATCGTCACGGCCACGCATGCGTGCGGCGCTTTCCGCACGGGCCTTCGCGATGCGCGCCAGCAAGGCCGCATCGGGCTTTTCGATCGTCACCTTCAGGCCCGACGACGTCGGAGGCGTGGCGGGAGCGGCCGGGGCCGCAGGAGCAGCGGGCGGGGTGGGCGCGGCCTCGGCGGCCGCGGGTGCCGGTGTGGCCCCCGGGTCGTTGCCGGGCGCCGGAGGGGCCGGAGGAGCCGCGGAGCCGGTCTGGTTCGGAGAAGCGGGGGCGGGTGCGGCAGGCGACGGCGCTGCGGCGGCAGGGGCCGGTGCGGCCGGAGCCGGAGCCGCTGCGGGCGCGGCCTGGGGTGCCGGTGCGGCCGGTGCGGCAGAGGCCGGCGCGGTGGGGGGCACCGCCGGTGCGGCCGGAGCCGGCGCTGCGGCGGGGGCCGCCGGAGCGGCAGGCGCCGGGGCCGTGGGAGCGCTTTTCGTCACCACGGCGGGAATGGCGCTCGGAGGGGCTTTCCGGAGGACCGCCTTCATCGGGATTTTCTTCCCGGATTTGACGAGGGCCTCCCGCTCCCGTTTCTGCTTTTCAGCCAGCAGAAGGGGCTTTACCTTCTGGAAGGAGGCAGAATCGATCGTACTGGATGAAGTCTTGGCGTCGACGCCCGCCTCGTTGAGGAGACGGAGAAGGACGTCGCTGGTGACCTCATTCTCTCTGGCCAGCGTGGAAACTCGTTTTTTCGGGGTATCCGTCATATTCACGCCCAATGTAGTATATGGGCTTTCCTTGCCTTGATGAAGATACAGGCCTTCCGTGCGGGGCGCCCTGCGAAGCGCCCGGGTGAAGGCCCCGGAGACCACGATCGCGATGCGATGCGTAGCCTCCTGTGCGACCGCCAAACACTCTCGGGAAGGGCGCGCGCGCCGTCCCGATTTCCGGATTATGCCTCCGGCTCGGTGGTGGCGGGAGTTTCGGCCACGGCTTCGCCCGCGACTTCGGGTTCGGTTTCGTCGGCCTTTTTCGCGAACAGCGACTCAAGTTCGGAGAACTTGTTCGCCGCGGCCTGGTCCGGAACCTCTTCGGTCACCACGGCGTCCGCGCGGGGCTTGAACAGCGCTTCGCGCGCCGCCTCGTCGAGACCCGCGAACTCGGTTTCACCGTAGATGTCGAGTTCGCGTCCGACCATCTTGCTGGCGAGACGCACGTTCTGGCCGCCGCGACCGATGGCCTGCGCCAGGTCGTCGTCGGAGACGATCACGACCACGCGGCCGTCGCCGATCTCGGTGATCTGCTTGATGTCGGCGGGCGAAAGGGAGCGGCGGATGTAGACGTGGAGGTCCTCGTTCCAGTGGATGATGTCGATGCGCTCGTTGCTGAGCTCACGCACGATGGCCTGCACGCGGTTTCCCTTCATGCCCACGCAGGCGCCCACGGGATCGATGCGTTCGTCCTTGGTGGACACGGCGATCTTCGCGCGGAAGCCGGGATCGCGCGCCACGCCGCGGATCGAGACGACGCCGTCGGCGATTTCGGGAACCTCGAGCTCGAACAGGCGCGCGAGGAACATGGGATGGGTGCGCGACAGGGTGACCTGGGGGCCCTTGGTGTTGACGCCGACCTCGGAGATGTAGGCGCGCACGGTGTCGCCCTGGCGGTAGCGCTCCTTGCGGATCTGCTCGCGCAGCGGCAGAATGGCTTCGGTCTTGCCCAGGCTGATGAGGATGTTGCCGCGGTCCACCTGCTGGACCTGACCGGACACCAGCGTGCCGACCTTGTCCTGGAAGTCTTCGAAGATCTTTTCGCGTTCGGCGTCGCGCACCTTCTGCAGCAGCATCTGCTTGGCGGTCTGAATGGCGGCGCGCCCGAAGTTCTCGATGGGGATTTCCATTTCGAGATAGTCGCCGGGGCCGGCTTCCTCGTTGTACTCGTGCGCCTCGTCCACGAGCATGTAGCCCTCATCCACCGAGGCGACTTCATCCGCGGTGAGATCGGGATCCACGTCGGGATAGTCGTCCACCACGGTGACGCGCAGGAACACGCCGATGTCGCCCGTCTCGGGGTCGACCTCGGCCTCGATGTTCTTCTGCAGGTCGAGGTACTTGCGTGCCGCGTTGACGAGCGCCTGCTTCAACGTGTCGAGGACGACGCCGTTGTCGAGGTTCTTCGTCTTGGCGATGAGGTTGAGGCTTTCCAGGAGGCTGTTTTCCATGGCGTCTTCCTTGTTCCGGATACCGGGCAGAATCAGTTGAATTTGACGTCGATTTTGGCCAGGGCCACCAAGGCCATGGGGATGGTTACGGTGCCTGCGGCACCTTCGAGGGCGATGTCGGAGTCGTCGGCGGAGACGAGCTTGCCTGCGAACATGATTTTACCGTCGACTTTTTCGCGGCAGGTGACTTTCACGTCGCGGCCGATGTTGCGTTGCCAGTCGGCGAGGGTCTTGAAGGGGCGGTCGAGGCCGGGTGAGGACACTTCGATCACGTAGCTGTCGTCCCCGAGCCAGTTCTCCGCATCAAGCACCGCGGACACCTCGCGACTCACGCGGGCGCAATCGTCCACGCTGACGCCGGCAGCCTTGCCGACGTAGATGCGCACCATGCGGCGACGACCGGCGCGGAACAATTCCACGTCAACGAGGTCAAGGCCGTGCGTGCCGGCTACGCGGCGTGCGAGTTCGGTGATTTGGTCCAGTACGTCCATGATGCTTTCAAGTTCCGTGACCGCGCGGAGCGCGTACCCCTGCGTTTTTACCTGTATCGGGAGGCTTCCGGAGAAAACCGACCCCCCGAAAACAAAAAACCCCTCTCGGGGAGACCCGAAGGGGCTTCCAAGCGGATCGGATTTCTCGCCGACCCGCCCGTCCCGCACGTACTCGACATACGGAACCACATCTACATATATAGTAGTTTTCCCGGATCACGACAAGGCGCAAGATCGCTCCATGTGCTGAAATATCAAGGAAATACGCGATGATTCAGGGGTTTTTACTGGTGTTGATCGGCGGAGCGGGAATCTGGTTCACCGTGCGGCACCTGCAAAAGACATGGCGGGAAATTCGGGCGCGCCGGGGTTCGGTCAAGGTGTCCGAGCTGGTCATGAACCAGGGATTGAGCTTGTTGTGGTTCGGCTTCCTGCTCGCGTTTTTCACCGGGATGATCGTGAACAATTTGTTGTTGAGGTGATGGTGAGCTGACAGCGGACAGCTTACAGCGAACAGCTTACAGCTTACAGCTTACAGCGGGAGCTTGCACTCATCGCACGGTTTTTCGATCAACCTGATGTTTGTCGGGGGCATCGGAGCGCACTGAGGCAATGAAGTAGGGTCGTCCACACCTCATTCCATCTTTTCATCGTTCCATCATTGCGTTTCACTGTTCACTGTTCACTGTTCACTGTAAGCTGTCCGCTGTAAGCTGTCAGCTGTCAGCTGTAAGCTCACGGCTGTCAGCTCTTTTCCTTCTTCGCCCTCACCCACAAGGCCTCGAGCGCTTCGAGGGGCCGGCCTTCCAGCGGCGTGCCTTCCGCTGCGGCGAAGCGCTCCATCGCCTGAAAGCGCGAGACGAACTTGGCGTTGGTGCGTGCCAGGGCGCGCTCGGGATCGAGGTCGAGGTGGCGCGCGAGGTTGACCACCGAGAACATGAGATCGCCGAGTTCCAGCTCAAGGGCGTCGCGGACTTTCGCGCGCTCCGCGTCGTTCCCTTCGGACATCTCTGTCAGGTCATGCGTTTCGGCTTGTGTTTTCAGGGTGGTGAGGCGTTCGGCCTCCGCCTCGAACTCCGCGAGTTCCTCGCGCACCTTGGCGGTCACCCCTTGCCAGTCGGGCCATTCGAATCCGGCCTTCACGGCGCGTCGTGAGATCTTCATCGCCTTGTGCAGCGGCGGCAGGCTGCGCGGCAGTTCACCCAGGAGGCCGGGGTCCCCGGTCGTGGACGCGTCCCCTCCCTTGCCACTTTTTTCGGCTTTCTTGATCTCGTCCCACTGCGCCGTCACCTTGTCCGCCGTGTTGACGCCCTCCGTGGTCCCGAAGACGTGCGGGTGGCGGCGTACCAGTTTGGCCGCGATGTCCTGGATCACGCCGTCGATGTCGAAGGTTCCCGCCTCGCGGGCCACTTGGGCGTGAAACACGACCTGCAGCAGCACGTCGCCCAGCTCTTCACGCATGTGGGTGGTATCCCCGCTTTCCGCGGCGTCGATGAACTCGTAAGCCTCCTCGATGAGGTAGGGTAGCAGGCTGGCGTGCGTTTGCTTGCGGTCCCAGGGGCAACCGTCGGGGGCGCGCAGGCGTGCCATGATGGAGAGCAGGTCGGAGAAGGAGTAGGCGGGGGTGGGCATGGGCATGGGGGGAAAATAGATGTTGGTGGTTGGTAGTTGGTGGTTGGTGGCGGCCGGTGTTTGGCGTGAGGCGAGGTCCCGGTGCGGCGGGGGCCAGGTGACGGAAAAGTGAAGGGGCGTTTCACGGGCGCGAGTCGGGATGGTGGGGCCGCGACCGCATGGGGTGAGGGTGAAGGCCGGGTGCGGGGTTCGGGCACCGACGCCCGGTGTCCGGCGTTTCCCGCGATCGCAAGGTGTGGCGTCGCGGGGCAATAAGTACACAATAAAGCAGTCTATATTTGTTCACCATGCCTCCTTTCTCTTTCCCTTCCGATGTTGATCCGCTGTACGGCTGCCTGGCCTCGCAACATGGTTTTGGTCATGCGGGGATGGCGAAGCTGCTGGCGCGCTTCGGGTCGGCCGAAGGGGTGTACGGGGCGGGCCCGGAGGCGTGGCGCGCGGCGCATCCGCACGCGTCCGATGCGATGATCGCCTCCTTGGCGCGTGGGCCCGACCTGCGCGTGTGGGAACGGTTGCGGGAGGATTGCGCCGCGCGCCGGACCGTGGTCGCCGCGCCCGGGTGGCCGGGTTACCCGCGCGTGCTGGAAGAGCTGGACGCGCCGCCCCCGCTGCTGTACCTCCGGGGCGCATGGAAGGAGGAAGATAGACGGGCGGTCGCCCTGGTAGGCACGCGCACGCCGACGGCCTACGGTCGCGAAGCGGCGCGGGCGTTCAGCCGCGATCTCGCCGCCGGAGGGTACACCGTGGTGTCGGGGCTCGCTCTCGGCATCGACGCGGCGGCGCATCAGGCCGCCCTGGATGCGGGCGGACGCACGCTGGCGGTGATCGGCTGCGGGCTGGACCTGGACTACCCCATGGAGAACCGGGCGATCCGTCGACGGATCGACGGAGAGGAGGACGGCCCCGGCGCGGTGATCTCGGAGTTTCCCCCCGGGACTCCCGCCTGGCCGTCGCACTTTCCGCGCCGCAACCGTTTGATCAGTGCGTTGTCGCGCGCGATCGTGGTGGTGGAAGCGGGGGGAAAGAGCGGAGCGCTGTTGACTGCGGATTATGCGCGGGCGCAGGAACGTCTGTTGTTCGCGGTGCCCGGCCCCATTTTCAGCGGCGTATCCGCGGGTTCCAACGCCTTGCTGAGTGCCGGCGCGCGCCCGGCGATTTCGATCGCGGACGTGATCGCCGCCGTCGAAGACCTGTCTCCGCTGACGACGCGGACGGCCCCGATTGCGTTGTCGGAGGCGGGCAACGCGGGAAAACTTCCGACACAGGGTGTGATTTCGGCGCGCGTGCCCCCCGCGCGACGGGCCGCCTCCACGCAGCGGAAATCGGGACATGAGGTGTTGCGGAAGTCGCTGCGGGAACCGGTGCGTGACCCCGTGTTGGCCCTCTGGGATACGGAGGAGGCGGACGAGGCGTGTCCGTTGGACACGCTGGCGGCGCGGGCGGAGGAACGCGGATTGTGGCCCCACGGTCGCGCCGCCGCCGCGCTTCTCGAAGCGTTGTTGCAGCTCGAGATGCGCGGCCTCGTCCGCCGGTTGCCGGGAGCGGCGTACCGGAGGGTGTAAGGAGCACAGTGGGGGCAATGCGATAAAGAGGACATGAGGCGGTGCGCGGTCGAAACCCGGGATCGTGGCATGAAGCGGAGAGTATAGGGAGGCGCGTTCCCGGCAACACAGTTCGGAGCGCAGGAAGTACCTTCCTTCCCGATGACTGCACGCACGTCCGCTCCCCGTAAACCGCTGCGCCGCCTCCTGCCTTGGCTTTTGGCCGGGGTGGTGGCGTTCCTGTTGTATCAGGCGATGAGCGGCCCGCGGGGCTTGCTCAAGATTTCGGACTTACGGAGCCAGCAGGAGGAAATCCTGCGCGAGATCGACAGCCTGGAAGTGCGCAAGCAGGAATTGATCGCCGAGAAAGCCCGGCTGCTGAACGACACCAACTACCTCGAGAAGCTGGCCCGCAAGGAACTGGGCATGGCGCGCCCGGGGGAAAAGGTTTACCGCTTCGTCGGTGGTGCGCCTTCCGACCCTTCCGGGGACGTTCAGCCTGCGAGCGGGTCGCGCCCGGGAAAGTGACCGGCCATGCGCGCCATCCTGCTGCTTACGCTTGCCAATGTGTTCATGACGTTCGCGTGGTACGGGCATCTCAAGTACAAGAGCTCGCCGCTGTGGATCGCGATCTTCGCCAGTTGGGGCATCGCGTTTTTCGAATATTGCCTGCAGGTTCCGGCGAACCGCATCGGGTCGCGGCAATTCGCCGTGGTGGAGCTGAAGGTGATCCAGGAAGTGATCACGCTGGTGGTGTTCGCGTTTTTTTCGGTGTTGTACCTCAAGGAGGGGTTTCGCTGGAATCACGGCGTGAGTTTTTTGTTCCTGCTCGGAGCGGTGTTTTTTGCCTTCAAGAAATTCTGAGAAGGCCGCGTCCGTGCCGGTCGCACGCCGTACCCGGCCCGCCCTGTCGCGCCTGAAGCCTCCCGCCGAACTGGCGGATTTTCAACGTTGGTTCGGTACGGAGGTGTCCCGTCCCTTGCGCGCGCGGTCGTCTTCGCATGCGACGCGTGCATTCGCTCCTGAGGCATCGGATGCACGCGAGTCGCAGGCGCGTTTGCGCGGCGTGAACGGGTTGGACGGCCACGCCCGCCTCGACATCTACAATCGCCAGTACTGGTATCGTCTCGTCACCATCCTGCAGGACGAGTATCCGTGTGCGGTGCATTTGCTGGGGCTGGAGGCGTTCAACGGGTGGGCGGTGCGCTACCTGATGGCGCATCCTCCCGCGTCACCGTATCTCGCCGACATGGACGCGGGTTTTCCGGCTTTCGTGGGGCGGCGTTTGCGCGCATCGCGGGGAACCACGGCACCCAAGGCGTTGCAGGGGGCGGAATGGCGCGCCGCGGTGCGGGAGGCCTTGGCGTACGACAAGGCGTTGTCGCGGGCGATCGATGCACCCGACGGGCATGACGCGCCCGGCACCGCGGCGCGCGGCGGCGCTGCGTCCGCAGCGGGGTTGGCCTCGGCGCACTGGCACCGCGCGGCGCATGTGACTCCCCTGTGGTTGCAGTGGGATTTCGCTGCGTACCGGGCGGCATGCCGCGCGGACGAAGCGTTGACCGGCCGTATCCCCCTCAGACGCAAAGGCCGTAGCCGCGGTGACCATGGTGGCCCTCGCGGCCACGGGGTGTGCCTCCACCGCCACGAAGGAACGGTGTACGAGAAGCCGCTCTCGCGGGCCGAATTTTTGGTACTGGACGCTCTCGGCACGCCGCGGACGCTCGCCCGCGTGTTTCACTTCGCGGCCCGAGGCGCGACGCCGCGCGACCTCCGGGCGATGGAACGCGACGTCCCCGCATGGTTCAAGGCGTGGACGGAACGCCGATGGCTTTCAGCCATCGGAGGTTGATTGAGAATGTGGAATTAAGAATCAAGAATTGAACGCAAGATTTCGTGACCTTGTTTTCATTCTTAACTCCACATTCTTAATGATGATTCAGCCTGCGGCTTCATTCAGCGGCACGTCCGCTCTGCGGCCTCATGCCTTCGGCTCTTAATTCGTGTGGCGTCTCGCCACACGTGCACGCCACCACACGAATAGCGCACCAGTGGCCATCATGGCGAGGCAGAGCATTTGGCCCTGCGAGAGGGCACCGAACCACATCAGGCCCAGGTGTTCATCGGGTTCCCGGAAGTATTCGATGAAGAAACGGAAGAAGCCGTAGCCGAACAGGTAGAAGCCCGCGAAGGCTCCCTTGGGGAAAGGCCGGTGGCGGATCGCCCACAATACGGCCCACAGTACCACGCCCTCCAGCAGGGCTTCGTACAACTGGGACGGGTGGCGGAGGGCGTTTCCCGGCGCGACGGGGAAGTACATGCCCACGGCGGAATCCGTCGCGCGCCCCCACAATTCACCGTTGATGAAGTTCGCGATGCGTCCGAAGGTGTAACCCAGGGGCACCACGGGTCCGAACAAATCGCACAGGTGCCAGTAGTCGGCGCGGGCCGCCAGACGGCTTTGCTCGGCGGGTTTCAGGATGGCGATCCGGCGGGCCTGGCGCCGCGTGAACCACCAGCAGAACAGCATGCAGCCGATGAGGCCGCCGTGGTACGACATGCCCGCGATGCCGGTGAATTCCAGACCATTCGGCCCCGAGCGGAACGGGAAGATGATTTCGAGCGGGTGCGCGAAGTAGTACTCGAAGTTGTAGAAGAACACGTAGCCGAAACGCCCGCCCACAAGCACGCCGAAGAACGCCCAGGTCAGCAGGTTCTGGATGTAGTCGGCGTCGTACATGCCGAACCGGGTCCGTTCGGTTTTGATGCGGCGCATGGCCAGCAGGTAGGTGACGGCGAAGGCGACGAGGTACATGACCCCGTACCATTGCACCTGGAAAGATCCCACGCTGAAGATGACGGGATCCATGCGCGAGGGCAGCGACTGCCAGAAGGTGAGGGTGTCCATGAGGGGGAAAATACTTCCTGGCAGGCCTTACGGTGCCGTTGGTGCCGTCATTGAATCCCTACCCTGCCGTTGGTACCGTACCGTGGTGAAGATTCCTCGTCGTTGGTAGTTGTTGGAAAACACGTGAAAGTGCCTTTGGGCGGCCCGTCAAGAAATTTGGCGTTCGCTGGGTGGCTCTTGGTGTCCCAGCCGCTTCCAGGGTGCGTGGAGAGGGGATCCCGGTCTGAAATGTCCAGGGTTCGTGTTCTCTACCAACCACCAACGACCAACCACCAACTATTTTGTACCCATGCAATCATTCCGTGACGAAGTCGCCCAACGTTTCCGTGCCGTACAAGACCACATTTGCGCCTTTCTCGATGCCGAGAACGGCGTTCGCTACACTGAAGACCTCTGGACCTATGAAAAAGGCGAGGGCGGGGGGCGAACGCGCGTCTACGACGGCGGGGATTTGCTGGAAAAGGGTGGCGTCAACTTTTCCGCGTTGACGGGGGCGTCCCTGCCGGCCTCCGCGGCGACGGCTTTCAAGATCCCCGATGGCACCCCGTTCTTCGCGACGGGTGTGAGTCTCGTGTTGCACCCGCACAATCCCTTGGTGCCGACCATCCACCTCAACATCCGCTACTTCGAAGCGGGCGACGTGCACTGGTTCGGGGGCGGCGTGGACCTGACGCCGTACTATCCCGAGGAATCGATGGTGGCGGATTTCCACCGCGCGCTCAAAGCCTTCTGCGAGGGCGCGGGCCGCGATTACGCCGTGTACAAGAAGCTGTGTGACGATTACTTCTACCTGAAGCACCGCCAGGAGGCGCGCGGCGTGGGCGGTTTGTTCTTCGACCACCTGCGCGGCCCGCGTGAGAACGAGCTGGCCTTCGTCGAAGGGCTGGGCCGTTTGTTCCCCGACCTGTATCGTCCCTTCACGGCGCGCCGGAGCGAACCCTTCACGCAGGCACAGCGCGACTTCCAGTTGCACCGCCGCTCGCGTTACGCCGAGTTCAACCTGGTGTGGGATCGCGGCACGTTGTTCGGCCTGCAGTCGGACGGCCGTACGGAATCGATCCTGATGTCGCTGCCGCCGCTGTGCAAGTGGCTGTACGGCTACAAGCCCGAGCCCGGCAGCGCCGAAGAGCGGCTGACGGAGTACTTCCTCAAGCCGAGGGACTGGGCCTCGCTGTGAGCGAAGACGCTGCCGCCGGCCCTGCGGCCGCGCCCGTCAATGACGGGACGGCACGCTTTCCGCGCTGGCGCGACTGGCCGATGATCCGGTTGTGGGAGGGGGCGCTGACATCCCGCGGCTGGACGCTGGATTCGCTCGCGCCCTTGAATTTGCTGGCGCGCCGGAGCGGCGATCCGCTGTTCGCCTTGCTGGAGGCCCGCGGCACCGACCCCGACGGCCGCCCGATGCTGCCTTACGTGCTGGTGCGCGGCGCCGCGGTGGTGGTGGTGCCCGAATGCGTCAACCGGGCCACGGGCGAGCGGAAGTTCCTGATGGTATTGCAGCGGCGCGTGGGCGACGGGACGATGAGTCTTGAGTTCCCTGCCGGGATGGTGGAAAACGGAGGGGACCCGGCGGAGGCGGCCCTGCGCGAGTTGAGTGAGGAAACCGGATTGTCCGACGACGTGCTCGCGGATGTTTCGTTGGAGCCCTTGTGGTCACGGGGGTTGACCAGTTCGCCGGGGCTCACCGATGAGGCCGTCCACTTCTACGGCGTGACGCTCACGCTGGAGGACGCCGTGTTTTGCCGCCTTGACGGCGGCACCGCGGGCCATGAGGAAGAGGGCGAGCATATCGTGACCGCGTTGCGCACGGCGGACGAGGTGAGGACTGGCACCGGCAGCGTGTTGCCGTTGCTCGGCTTGCTGTTGTTCCAGCGTCGCGGAGTTTGACCTGAGCTGACTTGAGCTGACCGGGGCCTGACCGGACTTTGATCGGAGACTCTATGGTGCGTTCGCCTTTCCCGTCTCGTCTTCCCAGCGCGTCGTCCCGCCGTCTCGCGCGCTTCACCGAATCGGTCATTCGCGAGCAGACGCGCCTGGCCCACGTGCATGGCGCGGTCAACCTCGCGCAGGGCTTTCCCGATTTCCCGTGCCCTCCTGCGCTCAAGGAGCTGGCGTGCCGCGCGCTTTCCGAAGACCACAACCAGTATTCCATCACGTGGGGCACTCCGGGATTGCGCGCGGCCATCGCCCGCAAGGCGAAGGCGTACAACGGCATCGTCGCGGATCCGGACACCGAGGTGACGGTGACGTGCGGTTCCACAGAGGCGATGATGTGCGCCTTCCTCGGGCTGGTGGATACCGGGAAGGAAGTCGTGCTCTTCCAGCCTTTCTACGAGAACTATCAGCCGGACAGTTATCTCTCGGGCGCGAAACCCGTGCACGTCACGTTGCGCCCCGACGCGATGACGGGAGAGTGGACGTTCGACGAACGTGAGCTGGCACGTGCCTTCGGGCCCAAAACCGAGGCGATCATCCTCACGACCCCCCACAACCCCACCGGCAAGGTGTTCACCCCCCGGGAACTCACCTTCATCGCGACGTTGTGCCAGAAATGGGGTGTGCTGGTATTCGCCGACGAGATTTACGAGCATATCCTGTACGACGGGGCGAAGCACGTGAGCCCTGGGGCGGTGCCGGGTCTGGAGGATCGTACGGTCACCATCAACAGCGCGTCGAAGACGTACGGAGTGACCGGGTGGCGGGTGGGGTGGGCCATTGCGCCCGCGCCGTTGACCGCATCGCTGCGCAAGGTGCACGACTTCCTCACCGTGTGCGCGGCGACGCCGCTACAGACCGCGGTGGAAGGCGCGCTTGCTTTGCCGAAGGCCTATTACGCGGGCATGGCCCGCGAATATCGCGCGCGGCGTGATTTCCTGATGAAGGGGTTGAAGACTGCAGGCTTTGCGCCGTTCAAACCGCACGGCGCGTACTACGTGATGGCCGATGCGTCGGCGCATCTGTCGATGGGGAAAGGGCGCGGCGCGGGTCCGAAGGACGATGTCGCGCTGGCCCGCTTGATGGTCGAGGAGATCGGCGTGGCCGCCGTGCCGGGTTCGTCGTTCTACAAGCGTGGGAGCGAAGGCCGGAAGGATCTGATGCGTTTCTGCTTCTGCAAGAAGGACGAGACGCTCAAGGCGGCGGTGGAGAGGTTGGGGAGGCTGTGAAGCTTTGTTCAAGCCGGTATCCTTGAGCTTCCTAGTCGAGCGTCAGGGTACCTAAGCCTCAATTCTGGGCTCTAACGGTAAGTGCCAGGAGGGTGTGTGGGGTCTGCGGGATGTCGTCTTGGTTTTTGCCAAGACGTATTGCCGACTTTTATGGGGCTGGTCATGGGTGTTCCATCTTGCGTCGTGTAGTGGATGGTAAACCCGGAAACTCTTTTGATACTGTCATGGTGCGTCGAGTTCAAAAGCAACCATCTCCCTTCGGAAAGCCCCGGCAACACCACAATGGAATCGGCGAGAAGGTGGTTTTCCGGAAAGCGCTTCGTCTGGTGGATGGTGTCCCGGATATTTGAGTAAACGGACGCGGTATACGTGGCAGTAGCACCTACTGCTGCCGCTTTCCCGATGTTTTGCACCGTGGAGTTTCCGGAAGCCATTGCCAATCCGTACCCGAGGGCGCCGATTACCGCGAGGCTGGTGTTCTTGTTGAGTTCCTGCTTCGCTATCCGTTTGCGCATGACATTCTGCCAGTGAACGAATTCACCTCCAGAAACGGCTTTGATATGTCGTTCTTGTATTGGTTCGTGAAATGAGATGCGAATGTTTTTAAGCACCATCCATTTATCGGTGTTGTTGATGATCTCCAGATCGAAATAACCGAAATATTCCGAGGACAGGTCATTAATCACCTTGCTCTTGATCTCGATCGGCTGAGGCTTCCAGGAAGCTGCGTATACGGACATGACCAGACACATGACGAGGGCAGTTGTGGATTTCATGTCGTATCTCCCTGTTGGTGCTCGTGAGCCGGATACGGAAGCGGCGTGAAAATTCGCAATTAAATGCCAAAATATAAAAACGTCACGAATAACATTGAATTATTGAATTACAACGCCTCGAAGCGCTCACTGTCCCTTCAAATGCCGCGCGGCTTCGGTGGCCGCGGCGTTGACCGCCTCCACCAGCGCGGTCTTGTAGGCGTACAACGGAATGTCCGCGCGGCCGGTGACGGAGAAGGAATATTCCCGTGTGCCGGTCGTGCTGTCGGGCACGCGTGCGTCCTCATCGGAATCCTCCCCGGCGTGCACGAACACACCCGTTGGTCTCCACACATCCACCTCGAACGCGAAGGCCCACGATTCGCTCGTACCCCCACCCGCTGCTTGCATGCCTTGTTGTCCTCCCGTGGGCAAAAGAGCCGTGGGCACCTCGCGCGTGACGCGGGCGACCGTGAGGTCACGGATGTGGAGGATGTGTCGGGGGTTCAATCCCGGCGCGTTCACTGCGGCCACGCGGGGCAGGCTGCCGTTGAGGGAGTCGATCAGGCGCGCCGTGAGGTAGGAGGACAGCGAGTCGTCGTGTCCGAAGCGTTCGGTGAGGGCGTTCTGGTAAGGTGTCGTGAGATCCTTCGCGATGACGCCGGCATCGACGATCACGGCGGAAATCCCGGATTGAAGGTCGGTCAGGGTGAAGCCTTCGCGGGCCGTGCCGGTCTGGATGGTGGCCTTGCCGCAGCCCGCCAGTAACAGCGCCGGAAGCACCAGTGAGACGAGGAGGTACGTAGGTCTTGCGACGGCGGGATGTGACCGGAACACAGGGCGGAATGTGCGCATGAACTCTCCTGAACGGGACGGAACCAAGAATACTATATACCCACCCCGTGTCCGCGATGCCGCCTCCCTCACCGAATTCCACGTCCGCCGCCTCGGCCGGTGCGTCGTCCGGACCGTTGCATGCACTTGTGCTCATCGGCGGCGGCATGCCCCAGGCTTATTCCTACGCGGCGGGCGATATCCCCGCATCGGAGCTGCGGCCCGGTCGCATCGTGGAAGTACCCCTCACGACGCGAGTCGTGTCGGGGGTGGTGGTGGAGACGGGGCGACAGCCGCTTCCCTTCAAGTTGAAGGCGATCGCGCGGCTCGCCCCGGGCGAGGCGGCGGTCCCCGCGGAGTGGATCGAGTTGCTGCGCTGGGTGTCGTCGTATTACCTGACACCCTTGCCGGTGGTGCTCATGACCGCGCTGCCAAAGGTCGCGACGCGTTTCCTGTTTCATCCGCCCCAACGCGTGGTCAAACGCAAGGCGGTCGTCGCGCTGCGTGACGACTCCGGTTCGGCGGCCCTCGCGCCCACGCCCGCGCAGGAGGATGCCATCGCGCGCGTCGGCGCGGCTTTGGATGGCGGGGTGTTCAAGCCCTTTTTGCTGCACGGCATCACCGGTAGCGGCAAAACGCTGGTGTATCTCCACCTCGCGCGGCGCGCGCTCGATGCGGGCAAACGCGTGCTGGTGTTGCTCCCGGAAATCGCGCTCACCCCGCAGACTATCGGCCGCTTCGAGGCGTTCCTGGGGCGGCCCGTGCCCGCGTTCCACAGCGGCCTCACCGATGTGGCGCGTCGTGAGTTGTGGAAGAAGCTGTTCGCGGGCGAGGCCGACATCGTGGTGGGCGCGCGTTCCGCCGTGCTCGCACCCCTCGAGAACCTCGGGTTGATCATCGTCGACGAGGAGCACGACGGCAGCTACAAGCAAAGCGACCCGGCTCCCCGCTATCACGCGCGCGACCTCGCGCTGTACCGCGGGCGCGCGGCGCGGTGTCCCGTTGTGCTGGGCAGCGCCACGCCGTCACTGGAATCGTACCATGCCGCGCGCGCCGGAAAATACGAGTTGATCGAACTCAAGGAGCGCGCCACCGCCGCGCCGCTCCCTGAGGTTAAACTCGTGGACATGCGCGAGCAGTTGAAGCTCCAGGGCAACCAGTTGTTGTCCATCCCGCTGCGCGATGCCGTTCAGCAGGCGCTGGATGACGGCGGGCAGGCGATCCTGTTCCTCAACCGTCGTGGGTATTCGCCGCGCCGCGTTTGCAACACCTGTGGGGAACCGCGTACCTGTCCCTTTTGCGCGGTCTCGCTGGTTTACCACCGGAAGGGCGACGAGCTGATGTGCCACTATTGCGGATACGCAGCGGCGCCCGAGTCGGTCTGCGAGCAGTGCGGTGGCACGGAGTTCACGGATGCGGGTAAAGGCGTGGAGAAGGTGGAGGAAAACCTGGACCGGATTTTCCCCGGGGTCCCCATCGCGCGCCTCGACCGCGATACGACCGCCAAGGTGGGCGAGACGGAGCGCATTCTGGAGGGCTTCCGCGCGGGCGAAACCCGCATCCTGCTTGGCACGCAGATGGTGGCCAAGGGACACGACTTCCCCAAGGTGCGCGTGGTGGGGGTTCTGGATGCGGACGCGGGGCTTGAGTTCGCCGACTTCCGGGCGGGCGAGCGCGCGTTCCAGTTGATCACCCAGGTGGCGGGGCGCGCGGGGCGCCACACCGAACAAGGGAGCGCGGGCGGCACGGTGTGGCTGCAAACCTTCCGTCCCGAAAATCCGCTCCTGGGGTACGCGTTGACGCACGACTACGCGGGGTTCTTTCGCGCTGAAATCGATACGCGTCAGGCATTGGGATATCCCCCGTTTCGACGTCTGCTGTTGTGCGAGATGCAGGGCGCGAAGGAAGAGGATGTGCGCAAGGCGATGGAGCGCTTTGCGGTGATCGTGCATGAACTGGCGCCGCAGGCGCATGCGGAGGTTCTGGGTCCGGCGTTCGCCGCCCTGAAGCGCATCCGCAACGCATGGCGGTTGCATGTGTTGATCAAGGGCGATTATCCGAACCAGTTGCAGTGGCTGGCCGAAGAGGCGCAGGCGCGCATGGCGCCGCTGTTGCCCAAAGGCGTGAAGCTGCGGATGGACCGCGACCCGGTGAGCTTGCTTTAGGCGTGCTTGAAAGGGCGGGTCCTTTATAATCGCAAGCTCGCGCACATCGCCGTGCCCGAATTCACGCGTCCTGCAACGTTCCTGTCACACTTGTGACCGTTTCGGGTCAACCTCCGTGCAAATCCCCGTAAAACCTCACGTACCCGGTGGCCTCCCATCGTCCCTCCGTGGTATACTGGTCGTGACACCACAACCAGGAGGTTCCCATGACACGCAAGGCAATGGCCCCCATCGCGACACGCAAAACCCCCAACAGCTTGAAAAACCAGACGGACAACAAGGCCCGCGATGCAAAGGTGAGCATCCAGAACAACCCCGACGGCCTGCCGTGGATCAACAACAAGGTGATCAAGGAAAGCTACGTGGGCAAGCGGAAGAACGTGTCGTGATCCCGAGGTGTGGCCTCCGGCCCTCGCACGCCCCTATCGCACAGGGGCCGTGACCGGAAAGCGCGTGGGCCATCTCAGAGGCAGGCGCGGCTTTCCGGGGGCGTAGTGTTCGAAGTGGAGGGCGACGTTCAGGGAAGCGATCGACTCATGCCGGGGCGCGGTGGAGATCCCGTTCGAAGGCTTGAGGACCGGCATGAGCGGCGCCTGAAAACGCAGCATGACCGCGGATGAATCATCGTTCCGTCGCCAACCGAATGAATCGCGATACGTATCCACGAACCGCATCAAGGCCCAATCCCCCTGCATGCGATAGCTGATGGTGGCGCTATCGGGAGTTTCAAACCGGTCCGCTGCCGTCGCCCGTCGCGGCCGCAACCCGGCGTGTTCCGTCCAGGTCACCGTGAGTGTAAGGGGAGCCCCGAAGCGCCAGTCGAGTGTCGGTGCGCCGTGCGGGACCCGCGCCCGCCCGAAGCCGTCCGTCAGCGTCCAGATGCGGTGAGGCGTGCTTGACACGGGTTCCGTTTCCTCCGGTCGCAAGGCGATGCGGATGGGCGAGTTGAAGCGGGCGCACGCCGTACCCGCCAGGAAGACGCCGACGGTATCCAGCCGGATCAGAAAGTCGACCTCGTCCTTAAACTCCCCTCGCGGCGCCAGCGCGCTTCTCGTCGCCACGATCTCAGGTGTGTGGCGCGCATAGAAGGCGCACACGTCATGGCGTGACGCGTCGGGCGCGTCGAGGGGGCCGAAGGGATAGCGACCGGCAAAACGGCGGTTGAAGGTGTCCGCAATCTCGCGATAAGTGGCCAGCACCGCAACATGGTTCTCGACAAACACGGTGAAGGCCGTGTATTCGGCGGTGCCGTACGGATGCGGATTGTGGATTTCGCCGGGGATTTGCGCACGGGCGGACGTCCCCCCGAAGAGAAGGAATGCGCACAGGCCCAGGGCGAGGGCGGCAAGGCGGCGCGCCGTGGGTGCTCCGGGATTCGTCAGTCGCGTGTGTTCCATACATGCCCCAGCTCACGCGTCTCCCCGTGCTCCATCACCCAGAAATGCTCCGGCCGCACCGTGGCATCGCGCATCGCCTGCGCGAGCAGGCGCGGCGGCTCGTCGAAGGGTTCATCGGTTTGAGCGAAGGTGCCCCAGTGCATGGCGATCGAAAGCGAACATTCGAGGTCGCGATGAATGGAGACGGCGTCCTCCGGGCTGGTGTGCATCGGCGCCATGAACCAGCGCGGCTCATACGCTCCGATCGGCAGCAAGGCGATCGTCATCGGCCCGAGCCTTGCGCGGATGTCCACGAAGTCGCGCGAGTATCCCGTATCGCCCGGGAAGAACAGCTTCCCTCCCGAACCCTCCACCACAAAACCGGTCCAATGCGTGCGGTTCACGAGCCACGGAAAACGTTGGCTCCAATGCTGGACGGGCGTGGCGTGCACCCGCAATCCACCGAGCTCGGGCGCCTGCGCCGGTTCCAGGGTTCGCCACCACCCGATTTCTTCCACGCGGGCGAAGCCGCGTTTGCGAAACCATTTTCCCAGTCCCTCGGGAACGATGAACAGCGGAGGCGAATGCCCGGCGGCCGCGGCCCGGCGCACGATTCCCTTCACCGAATAGGCGTTGAGGTGATCGTGGTGGTCATGCGAAATCATCACCACATCGATGCGGGGCAACTTGTTGAGCGGAATGCCCGGGGGGGTGATGCGCCTGGGCCCCGCGAAGTAGACCGGCGCGGCGCGATTGGTGAAGATCGGGTCCGTCAGGATGTTGCGGCCTTCGATCTGGATCAGAAAGGTGGAGTGGCCCACCCACGTGATGCGGGGCATGGGATCGTCCGCATTGAGTCGTTCGATGTCGCAGGGGACCACGCGCGCCGCCACGGGTTTGGGCGGCGCGGTGCGCGTGAACAACCAGCGCGCGAAATCCCGCAAACCGGGATTACTGTGCGCGTACGTGTTGCGGAACCGCGCCCGCTCTGCCAGGAATTCCTTCAGCATCGTGCGCGGCGAGGAACGTCAGCCCAGATCCTTCAGGGCTTCTTCGAGTTTGGCGACCTTGTCGACTTGCTGGTTCAGCTTCTCGCGCTCGGCTTCGATCACGTGCGGAGGCGCGCCCGAGACGAACTTTTCATTCCTGAGCTTGTTTTCCTGCGCCGTCACGAAGCCGCGGGCCTTATCGAGCTCTTTGCTGAGGCGCGCCTTCTCGGCGGCCGGGTCGAGCAGGCCTTCGAGCGGCACGTACACCTTGCCGCCGGGGATCAGGGCCGAGGCCGAGAACGGCGGCTTGGGGCCGTCGAAGTCGAGCGTGCCGATCTTTTCCAGACCGCCGACCATCCACGCGTGCGGCGCGAGCGCGGCCGTCAGGGCCGCATCGTCCAGGTGCACGCGCACCGTCAGCGCCTGCGAAGGCGAAAGCGCCGAGCCGCCGCGGATCTGGCGCACGGCCTCGGTGACGGCGAGCACGCCGTCCATCAGGCGTGCGTCGGCGGCGGAGTAATCCACCGCCCGCGTCGCGGGCCATGCCCCCGTGATCAACAGGTCGCGTTCGCCGATCGCTTCGCGGATTTCCTCCGTGATGAACGGCATGAACGGATGCAGGACCGCGATCAGGTCCTTCAGCACGGTGCGGAATACCGTGACGGCGGTCGTCTTGGCGACGCCCTCCTCGCCCGTGATGTCCTTCTTGCGGATCTCGAGGTAGCGCGAGCACAGGTCGTCCCACGTGAAGCGGTAGAGCGCCTGTGCCGCATCGGAGAAGCGCAGCGCCGGAGCTTCCAGCGCGGTTTCCACGTCGCGGATGGTTTCGTTCAAACGCGCGAGGATCCACTTGTCGGCCAGCGTCAGTTCGAGCCCGTCCAGCGAATCCTGCGCGGCGGTGAGGTGCGGGTGCACGAAGCGCACCGCGTTCCACAGCTTGTTCGCGAAGTTGCGGCCGCCTTCGAACTTCACGGGCGACAGCTTGATGTCCTGGCCTTCGGTGGTGAGCGTGAGCAATGCGAAGCGCACCGCGTCGGCCCCGAACTTTTCGATCATCTCGATCGGGTCGATGCCGTTGCCCTTCGACTTGCTCATCCGCTGGCCCTTCTCGTCGAGAATGGTGCCGTGGATGTACACCGTATGGAAC
>CAZKRC010000026.1:0-20061 GCA_964555105.1 uncultured Bifidobacterium sp.
CATTTCGGCGATCTTGCCTTCGTGCAGCACGATGCCGCCGATCAGCTGTACATCGAACGGACGGTAACGGAACGGGAAACGGCTTTCCGGGTTCAACGCGCGGATTTCGGCGTAAAAGGAGGCCGGGAACAGGAGTTGGTGGTGAGGCTCGCCTTCACCCAGACGCTTCACGGCACCCTCGAAGGCTTCGCGGGAGGCGGGCGTGAGGGTTTGCGGGTCGAAGCCGAGGGCGGGGGTAAGCACGTTCAGCATGCCCAGGCGGCGGTCCGCCGCCTCGCGACACACCGCGAACGCCTCGTTGAGGATGTCATCCAGCGTGGACCCGGCGGCCAGACGTTCACGGAATTCCCTGCTCTTCGCCACCAAGGCCTCGTCGTCCAGTGCCGCGACGGCAGTCCCCAGTTCGTTGATGGCCGCGACCCGCGGCCGCAAGTTTTTGACCTCGCGCTCGTGCGTGGTGCCGAAGACTTTGGTGAGCAGGGAATTCAGAATCATGAGACCATCGCTTTGATAAAGGCTTTCGAAAAAGCCGGGGATGACGGATCCGGCCACAGGCCGGGCACGACCGGGAAGCGCCCGGCGCCGTACAAGGGTCTGTAAGGTATTAAATCACGCAATACGGGTTAACTTTGAATGTCATTATGGGCTTGTTCCGCACGAAATCACCTGTGGCCATCCCGCCTGTGTTTCGAAACGACACGCCCCGCGCTCCCGACAGCCTTCCCATCCCTCCCCGCGCGCCGGGATGGGGCCTGCCGGCCCGGAGGCTTGTCCGGCGCGGCCTCCGGCTCATCCGGCTGCTGGTGTTGTTCTTTGTGATTTCCACGGTCGCCGTCACCCTGGCCTATCGCTTCGTGCCGCCGCCTCTCACGCCGCTGATGGTTCTACGGCTTTGGGACCAGTACCGCGCCGGGGAAATCTTGACGTTGAAAAAGGAGTGGACGCCGCTGACGGAAATGTCGCCGTGGCTGCCCGCGGCCGTGATCACGGCGGAGGACCAACGTTTTTTCTCCCATCGCGGTTTCGACTTCAATGCGATCGAGAATGCGCGCGCGCACAACCAAAGGATGCTGGAACGGACTCGTGCGGGTCATCGCGCCCTGCCCCTGCGCGGTGCCAGCACCATCTCG
Organism: uncultured Bifidobacterium sp.; assembly: GCA_964555105.1. Lineage (GTDB taxonomy): Bacteria > Fibrobacterota > Fibrobacteria > UBA11236 > UBA11236 > UBA11236. Next base: position 1,131 of record CAZKRC010000026.1, read on the forward strand.
CAACAAACCGCGAAGAACGTCTTTCTCTGGCCCGCGCGTTCATGGACGCGCAAGGGGCTGGAGGTATGGTTCACGTTCCTGATCGAGACCCTGTGGCCGAAGGAACGCATTCTGGAGGTTTATCTCAACGTGGCGGAAACCGGCAACGGCCTGTATGGCGCGCCCATCGCGGCACGGCACCATTTCGGACGCGACGCCAGGAACCTGAGCCGCCCCCAAGCGGCGCGCATCGCCGCCGTCCTGCCTCATCCCCGGGCATGGTCGGCGTCCCACCCGCCGCGCCACGTCCTGCGCAAGCAGGAACGCATCATGCGGCAGATGCCGGCGTTTTACCGCCGCTACGACACGCCTTCCGGAAAGTGATTCCGGCCACAAACGAAAAAGCCTCCCTTCCGGGAGGCTTTTGGCGATGTCCGATCCTCAACGTGAACCGCGAGGACCGGGATGCGCGGGGTTTCGTCGTCTCAGCGGGTGAGCGGAACCTTGCGGTCGTACACCTGGACGGTCTTGCCCTGGTTGTTCATCAGGGTGAGGCGGGCCACGTACAGGCCGGAGTTGGCGACCATGCCGCCCTTGACCGTGCCGTTCCAGGCGAGGTGGGTCGCACCGGGCGCGAACGCACCGGACCACACCGTACGACCCCACGTGTCGACCAAAGTGATGACGGCCTTGCCCTCGTGCGCGGCGGGCATCCGGAACATCACGCCCTGACCGGCGACCTTCACCGAGAAGCCTTGCGCGAGTCCCGAAGCGGCCATGGGAGACACCGAAACGATCGTCTGCGTCGGGCCCAACTTGACCGCCGCAGCACCCGGCTTTTGGGTCTCGAACTCGAGGCGGACCCAGTTGGAATCGCGGGCCACGCGCGACACGCGGACTTCGTCCAGACTCCCGATCCAGTACCGCTCCATGGCACCCGTCGCCTCGGTGGAAGTCGCCCCCTGGTTGGAAAGTGCACCGATGTGAACATCCCGCGCGAGGCTGCGGCCGGCGTCCATGCCATTCGCATGCGTCGTGATGTCCGGCGTCGTGGTGTTCTCCAGCTTACCGTCGACATAGATGCGACCCACGGCCGCCGACGGAGTCGTACCATTCCAGGTCCCCGTCATATAGCGCCAGGTCCCGACATGTGAATTCAGGGGCAGCCCCTCGTAACCATCCGCAGCCCGCGGAGCCGTTGTGGTCTGGTTCCACGTGTTGTTGGCCTTGGTGGTGATTTCGTACCAACGGTTCGGCGCCTGGTTGTTGCCGCTGTACGTCGCGAGCGTCCACTGGTGGTCGCCCTTGTTTACGATGACATGGCCCGTACCACCGGTGGGGTTCACGCTGTCGGCCCTCACCCAGGCGGACAACGTGTATTGCGCGTCCGCAGCCAGGTTCAAGGCACCGGAGGCGGTACCAATGGCCTGGAAGTACTGGGTACCGTTGAAGGTACGTCCCTTGCCGATGGCTGCGGAATCGTTCACGGCGGGATCGCCGAAGGGCGTCGCCACGAAGGCATGCCCCGTCACGCTCGTTTCCGTCGCGCTTCCATTCATGTGCCACACGGCGACGAAGCCGTTGGCGGTATCGAACACGGCTTTGGAGTTCGATGCGGTCGTCGCATTGGGAACGCCCCAGTAAATGCGCAGGGCCGCGACGCTGTCGTTACCCTTCACGGAATCAGCAAGCACCCAGATGGCCGCACGCTTGTTCGTCGCGTCCCAAGACTCGATTTCGAACGGACGCGCCTGGCCCGAGGTATCCGCGAAACGAATGTCGGCACCGCCTGCAGCGGCATCAGTGAAGACATCGTTGGCGTTGGTCGCGTCAAGACGCACCAGCACCGGGAACTTGGCCACGCTGGCCGCGACATTCGCGCCCGAGGCCTTGGTATTGATGGTGATGTTCTTGTATTTCGGCCACGTGCTCAGGCTTTGTGCCGACGCCGTCGCGACCGCACCCAGCATGAGGCCGAGCAGGAGTTTCTTTTTGTGCATGATCCGCTCCGTTGACGTTTTTGATGAATCTTTCGCCGCCTTGCCTCAACTCGTGACGAACATCGCGCGGGCAAGGCTGGAACGCTTAATCTATCGCTACCACCAACTTGCGCAGGGGTTTATTGCCGATTTCTAAATTTTTGTTGTTTCGGGTGGTATTTTTTAACCCGTTTCCATCGCTTTAATCATTATCAGTTTTGGAGCACTATTAGTTTATCATCAAACGTCGACATCTTTGAACCAGCCGTCACGCGAGAGACCAACGTCCCCGCGCCCAGACACCGGCGAACCCCCTTCCTCTCGTGGAGGAAGGGGGACGGAAAACCCTCCTAACGGATCCGCATGAACCGCTGCGTGGCCACGGAGGCGCGGCCCTGCAGATCGCGCATATGGATCCGCGCCACGTACACGCCTTGGGAGGCGCCTCGTCCATCCCAGGTCAGGCTGCCGGCACCGGGTGCGAACACGCCGCTCCACACAACACGTCCCTGCATGTCGCTCACGGCCACCGTGGCCGACGAGGCACCCGTCACGCGGAAAACCACCGCTCCCGCACCACCGGCGGCCACGGTGGCGAAGGCGGACCGTTGCGAAGCGGCGTCCGCGATGCCCACGATCCCTTCGGACGGCGTGACCTGCACGAGCTTCTGATCGACCTTCTGGCTTTCGTATTCCAGCATGATCCATGCCGCGCTACGCGCCACCTTCTGAACCCGCATTTCATCGAGAACACCGTTGAAGTAGTTGGCTCCCCCGGGTTGGTGCCCCAGGTGAAGCGGCACCGTCGTGGTCGCGAGATCACCTTCAAAATCCCCGGACGCCACCTCCTGGCCATTGAGGTAGATCCGCTTGACAGTGCCCTCCAGATGGGCATGCACCAACGCCCAGGTATCCGCCTCCGGAACCGCACTCGTCTCTGCGTTCAGGTTCGTGGCGTTGATGTCGATCGCCAGACGATCAAGGCTGGTTTCGCGGAGCCCGAACTGAGCCGCGTCGCCGCCTTCGCCTTTCTGGAAGATGCGCGAGCTGCCTTCCCAGTCCGTGGCCTTGACCCATGCGGACAGTGTGAATGCCGGCGTCGTCCAGTTGAGGCTGGCGGCATCCGCCACCACGAAGTGGTGCGACGACTCACGCGCCAGGCTACGCCCCTTGCCGATGTGGCCCGCCACCGAACCCGGGGCATTCTCCGCCACGGCCGTGTTGCCGTTGCCCGTCGCGTCGGTCTCGTCCGCTGTCCCGCTCATGTGCCACACCCCGACGAAACCGTTCGCGGGGGTGAACACCGCCGCGCTGCTGGAGCTGTCGGCCGCATCGGACTTTCCCCAGTACATGCGGAACAGTTGATTCAACGTGTTGCCCTTGACCTCGTCGATCAGCACCCAGATGGCCGCCGATTTGGCGGTGGCGTCCCAGTGTTCGATCTCATGGGGAATACGCGTCGTACCATCGGTCTTGGTGAAGCGGATGTCCGATCCATCCGCCTTGGCCTGCGTGAAGACGGAATCGTCATTCCCCAAGCGGACCAGCAACGGGAAATTCGTTTCCGTTCCCGTCCAGTTCACGCCGGAAGCCGTCGTGTTGATCGTGTAGGTCCGCATGCCGCTCCACAGCGTATAATTGTCGGGTACCTGCGGCACGGCCGGCGCCTGACCCTCCACGTGCACCACGACCTGTCCCGCTTTCTGGGTTTCATATTCCAGCTTTACCCATTCCGCACTGCGGGCGATGTGCTGGACCCTCATTTCATCCAAGGTTCCGTTGAAGTAGTTCGCAGCGCCGGGCTGACGTCCAAGATGCAGCGGCACCGTGGTGGTTGCCAGATCGCCTCCCGGATATTCGGCATTGATGACTTCCTCGCCGTTGATGTAAAGACGACGGGTCGTGGAGTCGACGATGGCGTGCACGAGCGCCCATGTCCCGGCTTCCGGCACCGCGCTGGCCGCATCGTTCACGTTGGTGGCGTTCACGTCGATGGCAAGGCGATCAAGACTGGTTTCACGCAACCCGTACTGCGAGGCATCACCGCCTTCGCCCTTCTGGAAAATGCGCGAGCTTCCTTCCCAGTCCGTGGCGTTCACCCAGGCGGACAGCGTAAGGCCCGGCGCGGTCATGTTGAGGCTGGCGGCATCCGCGACCACGAAGTGCTGCGACGTCCCGCGCGCAAGGCTGCGACCCTTGCCGATCACACCCGTGGCGGTACCCGGTGCGTTGGTCGCGACCGCAACGTTCCCGTTGCCCGTTGCGTCCGTTTCATCACCGGTGCCGTTCATGTGCCACACGCCCGCGAAGCCATGGGCGGGATTGAAAACGGACGAGCCTTTCGAGCTGTCCGGCGCATCCGCTTTGCCCCAGTACATGCGGAACAGTTGATTCAACGTGTTGCCCTTGACCTCGTCGATCAGCACCCAGATGGCCGCCGATTTGGCGGTGGCGTCCCAGTGTTCGATCTCATGGGGAATACGCGTCGTACCATCGGTCTTGGTGAAGCGGATGTCCGATCCATCCGCCTTGGCCTGCGTGAAGACGGAATCGTCATTCCCCAAGCGGACCAGCAACGGGAAATTCGTTTCCGTTCCCGTCCAGTTCACGCCGGAAGCCGTCGTGTTGATCGTGTAGGTCCGCATGCCGCTCCACAGCGTATAATTGTCGGGTACCTGCGGCACGGCCGGCGCCTGACCCTCCACGTGCACCACGACCTGTCCCGCTTTCTGGGTTTCATATTCCAGCTTTACCCATTCCGCACTGCGGGCGATGTGCTGGACCCTCATTTCATCCAAGGTTCCGTTGAAGTAGTTCGCAGCGCCGGGCTGACGTCCAAGATGCAGCGGCACCGTGGTGGTTGCCAGATCGCCTCCCGGATATTCGGCATTGATGACTTCCTCGCCGTTGATGTAAAGACGACGGGTCGTGGAGTCGACGATGGCGTGCACGAGCGCCCATGTCCCGGCTTCCGGCACCGCGCTGGCCGCATCGTTCACGTTGGTGGCGTTCACGTCGATGGCAAGGCGATCAAGACTGGTTTCACGCAACCCGTACTGCGAGGCATCACCGCCTTCGCCCTTCTGGAAAATGCGCGAGCTTCCTTCCCAGTCCGTGGCGTTCACCCAGGCGGACAGCGTAAGGCCCGGCGCGGTCATGTTGAGGCTGGCGGCATCCGCGACCACGAAGTGCTGCGACGTCCCGCGCGCAAGGCTGCGACCCTTGCCGATCACACCCGTGGCGGTACCCGGTGCGTTGGTCGCGACCGCAACGTTCCCGTTGCCCGTTGCGTCCGTTTCATCACCGGTGCCGTTCATGTGCCACACGCCCGCGAAGCCATGGGCGGGATTGAAAACGGACGAGCCTTTCGAGCTGTCCGGCGCATCCGCTTTGCCCCAGTACATGCGGAACAGTTGATTCAACGTGTTGCCCTTCACCTCGTCGATCAGAACCCAGACCGCGGCCGACTTGCCGGTAGCGTCCCAATGTTCGATCTCATGGGGAAGGCGAGTCGTGCCATCCGGCTTGGTGAAGCGAAGATCCGAACCGTCCGCCTTTGCCTGTGCGAATACGGAGTCATCGGCGCCCAGGCGCACGAGCAAGGGGAAATTCGTTTCCGTAGACGTCCAGGTCGTGCCCAGTGATGAGGTATTGACCGTGTAGGAGCGCATGCCGCTCCACTGCGCGTAATTTTCCTCCACAGGCGTCTCCGGATCGGGGTCAGGGTCGGGCGTGCTCGCAGCGACCACCTGCACGAGCGTTTGCCCCGCTTTCTGGTTCGCAAACTCCAGAGCCGCCCAATCCGCGGTGCGTGCCACGTTCTGGACGCGCATTTCGTCGAAGCTTCCGTTGAAATAATTCGCTCCGCCCGGCTGGCGCCCGAGGTGCAAAGGCGACGACGTGGTCACCAGGTCGTCCCCCGTGTACGTGGAGTTCAGGACCTCCACACCGTTGAAGTACAGGCGCTGGCTGGATGCATCCACGACCGCATGCATCAATGCCCAGGCTCCGGTTGCCGGAACCGCGCTGCTGGCATCATTCACGTTGCCGCTATTCACTTCGATCGACATGCGGTTGAGGCTGGTTTCACGCATACCGTATTGCGCCGCCTGGCCTCCCTCGCCCTTCTGGAAAATACGCGAGCTCCCCACCCAATCCGTGGCGTTCACCCAGGCGGACAACGTCAGCGCAGGAACCGTCATGTTCAACGAGGGTGCATCCTCCACGACAAAGTGATGCGACGACTCACGCGCAAGGCTTCGTCCCTTTCCGATATGACCCGTGACCGAACCAATGGCCTCGGTCCCGGCGCCGGCGGCGACGTTCCCGTTGCCCGTGACGTCGGCTTCTTCATCGGTTCCGTTCATGTGCCAGACACCGACAAAACCGTTGGAGGGGCTGAATACCGCCGATCCGCTGGAAGCGTCTGCCGCATCCGCCTTGCCCCAGTACATGCGGAACGGCTGGTCGGCGAGGTCTCCCTTCACCTCGTCGATCAACACCCAGATGGCCGCCGTCTTGCCGGTGGCGTCCCAGTGCTCGATCTCGTAGGGAAGCGGCGTTCCATCGGGTTTGGCAAAGCGGATGTCCGCGCCACCGGCCTTCGCCTGCGCGAAGACGGAATCGTCATCTCCCAAGCGGACCAGCAACGGGAAGTTCGTTGCGGTTCCCGACCAACCGGATCCGCTCGTCGAGGTGTTGACCGTGTAGGTGCGGACATCGCCCCACTGGGAATAGTCCTCGGCGGAATGCGCAAAGCCGACGCCCAAGGCGACGGCAAACGTAAAGGGCTTCAAGGGCGCGATGGCTCGCGCCTTTTTCGTCTTCAGCATCAAAACCTCCTGATACGGGATGCAACGTGGGACAATTTGTCCCCGGCTCTCGAACCTACGGAAACATTCCAGGTCATGCGCGCAATTTTTGTTCGAGTTTCACTTTTGTATCCGGATCATCATCATTCCTTGTACGATATCGTGGATGACGCGCCATTGATACCATTGGGGAATCCCCAGAGCGCGACATATCCTCAGGAACATCGCACGCATGTCGTGGTGTTGACCCGAAAGCGGGAGACGCGGCATCCGTCTCGCATCCTCGCCTCGTCACGTCCGGTGACAACGCGCGGCATCACGGGATCAACCGAAGACATCGTCCTGTCGCGACCGGCTCCGGCCCCGCAGCATCCATACGTTCCGGAGGCTGCGGGTAGGCCATCATCCCGGTGACAGCCGCAGCGCCCGCGCTTCACGCCCCTCCGTTTCGGAACCGGGAGACACCTCCCCCCACACGAAAACCTTCTCCGGAAAATTGACCCGTTGACCGCGATTTTTATCATGCGGTATCCTTCATCCTGACGCCGCCATGCCTGCCATTCTTCATTTCAGCAATTCGCTCGACGCGCTCGCGGATCGACTGATCGAAAACGTGCAGGGGCCGGGCACCGATCCGTTCGCGATCACCGCCATCGCGACGCCCGCATCGGCCTTGCGTGACTGGTTGAAGGTGCGGATCGCGGAAAAGACCGGGATCGCGGTGAACATCGCGTTTCCGCCCCTGGAAAACATGCTGTGGGATCGTCTGGCGGAGCGGGACCGCTTTCGGGAAAACCCGGAGGAGCCCGATCGCTTGCCGGCGCGCCTGCTCGACTCCTTTTCGTTTCAGGGACTCGTACTCTCGCGTTTGCGGCGCGACCCGCCTCCACCGTTGCGCGATTACCTCGCCGCGGCGCAGCCGGAAGACGCGGCGCGACGCCTGTGCCAGTTGGCCGGCCAGTTGGCATCGCTGTTCCGCGAATACGAATACAACCGGGTCGCGGAACACGGTCATCCGGGACTCGCGGAAAGCTGGATGCGGGGCCACGCGAGTTTCGAGCGTCATCTGCTGCGCGGCGTCGCACCGGGTGCACGCGAACCCCTCGCGATCCCATCCGCGCAACGTGCCCAACTCGGCGAGGTGCGGGCGCTGGAGGAGTGGCAGATGGACGTCTACCAGTCCCTGTTCGCACGTGGCGGATTGCGCGACCAATGGGGCGAGACCGTCAAGACCTATCGTTACACGCTGCCGCAATACGCGCACATGGCGCTTGAGCAACCGGTCGTTCCCGCCGATGCCGGCCGTGTTTATCATCTGTTCGGGCTGTCCAACATCTCGCCCTTTCATCGCGACCTGATCGGTCAACTTGCGGATGCGGAGAGGTTGGGGGCAGCCGCGGCCCGTTTCGAGATTTACGCACTGAACCCCTGCGCGGAATACTGGGAGGACGTGCTCACCCTCCGCGAGCGACGGGCACGCGGGGTGCGGGCGCTGACGGCACAGCCCGTCAGCGCGGAACGCGTCGCGGCGACACGCCTGCGGGAGGACGAACTCGCCGCGGGAACGGTGGACGACGCGGAAGACGAAAACGGATTGCTCGCGTTGTTCGGAAAACCCGGACGCGAGACGATCAAACTGTGGTGCCAGCTCACGGGTCACGATTTCCACGAGGACTTCCGCGAGCCGCAAGGCGGGACATTGCTGGCGGCGGTGCAATCGTCCGTGCTCCGCCGCGAAGGGCCGCTGTCCCCGCGCATCGCCCCCGACGACTCCCTGCGCTTCAAACGCGCTGCGGACCTTCGCGGCGAACTTGAAGGCGTGCGCGCGGAAATCGCGGAGGCCCTGGCACGGGATCCCACCCTCAGGCCTGAGGATCTCGCCATCATTCCCACAGACCCCGCGGCGACGCTCCCCGTTCTGCGCGCGGTCTTCGCCGGAGACGACCGGATGCCGGGAAACGTGCCCGTGCTCTTTCCCGACGGCGGCCCCACGGAGGAAAGCCCCTTCCTTCAAGGCTTCCGGGCCCTGCTCGCGCTGGCGGACGCCGACGTGACACGCGACAACGTGCTGGCTCTGCTGGAGAACGAGGCCGTGCGCCGCGCCGGCGGACTGGAGGCCATACCGACGAACGTGGTGGCGGACTTTCTGGAGGCGATCGGCTTCTCACGCGGCTGGGGCCGCCCCGTGGAGGCCCGGGAAGGGAAAGGAGGGGAGTCGTCGCTCGAAGCCGCACTGGAACGCGCGACCCTCTCCTTGGCCCTGGATGGCGACGACGTCGCCGCGCGGGAAGGCCCGCTGGGCGACCTGCCGCGGCCGGTACCCGGCTTGTGGAACCGCCTGGACCGCGAGCAAGCGAACGCCCTGCACCAGTGGCTGGAGACGCTGCGGGAACGCCTGAACCCGTTGCGGCGTGGCATCACCCGGAGTTTCGCGGAATGGGCCGTGTTGCTGAGAACCCTGCGTGACGCGTTCCTGGTACCCGATGCCACGCACCCCACCGACGTCCGCGACGCGTACGAGCTGCGTCGCTTTCTCGACGAGATGGAAGCCTGGGGCGGGTGGGCGGTGGACGATGACGCGGACGCGGTGGCGGCCGACATCCTGCTCGTGGCCACCCTGTTCGCGGACAGGTTTCGTGACGCGGACACGAGCGGCCGCACGAATTTCCTGCGCGGCGGGGTCCGCACGGGACCCCTTTCCGCACTGCGCGGCATTCCCTTCCGCCGCATCTGGGTCACGGGCCTTACGACCGACTTCCCCTCCACGGGGGATTCCATGCCGCTCGACCTGCGCGCCTTCCGGCGGCTTCCCGGCGAGAGCGACCCGACCGCGCGCGACCTGTACGCCTTGCTGGAAGTCATCGCCTCGTGCACGGAGACCCTGACGCTCTCCTGGGCGCGACGCGGTGCCGACGGCCGCGAGAGGCTTCCGTCGCGCGCACTTTCCGGACTGATGGCGTGGCTTGAGAACGACATTCTGCCGGAAGCCACGCCTCTGGGGTTCATGGAGTTCGCACCCGTGCGGCCTCCCACACCCCTCGTGCATGCCGGTGCATCGACAACGTTCGCGGCGGAACCGCCCCGGAAACCGGTGCACAAGTTCGCGGAGGTGGACCGCTTTCTGCGCAACCCCGTCCAGTTCACCGCCCGCCGCATGCTGAGGTGGGATGACGACACCGCGCTCGAGGAACAGGAAACCGGACTTTCCGCCGATCTTTTTCTCGGGAAATACCAAGGGCTCGCGCTCCTGGATGCCTGTCTGTGGTCCGAACTGCTTGAGCCGGGCAGCGCCGCCGCGACCTTCGACCGCTTGTGGAAAGAGCGGCGGGAGGGCGGGCACCTGCCGCCCCCACCTTGGGACGAACGGGAAGAACGCAGGTTGCGCGAAGGCATCCCGCAATCCGTGGATCCGGAGATCGCATCCCTGCATGCCTTCACCGAAGCGACCGGGCTTCGCTTCACCGGTTCCCTGCGACTGGGGCCGCAAGGCGTTGAACAGGCCTCACCTCCGGTCCTCAATCTTCCCGCTTTCGATCTCACGCCGCTCGGCATCGACCTTCGTCTGGGCGGCATCATTCCGTGGTTCTTTCAAGGCGAAAAAGGCTGGGCCGTACTGACGGATCCGCACCGCGCGCTCCCAGTCTATCTGATCCAGTTGTGCCGCGCCGCGCTCACCCCGCCGGAGGGGGACGACGCGGCACACGTCCCGTGGCACGCCTTTGCGGGCCAGGGTTATCTGCTCACGCGGGACAAGGGCGGCATCACCGCCTGCCCGCTCCCCGCGCTCACCCTCGCGTCCGCGGAGGCGGACGCCGATGGCGCCGCGTCCGAGCGCGAGGTCGCGCGGAAAATCCTGCGCGACCTGCTGGACGACTTCGCGCGCGCACTGCGCCACGAGGGCCACCTTGACGATGTACCCCTTGAGATGATCGAGAGCATCCTTGCGGAGCACGAAATCCCGGCGGATGCCTTCGACTGGCACGAAGCCATCACCGTCCGGAGATCCCAGGCGGAAGAGACCGGGCGCGAACGCGTGAACCGCCCCGAACGCATGCGCCGCGCACTCGATCCGAAATTGCCCGCCGACATCGGGGCGATCATCGAGCGCCGTCTGCTCCCCTACCTTTCCTGGAAAAACCGCCTTCAGGCGAACCTGAAACGAGGGGCCGTCGATCCCGAGGACGCGTCATGAACGCGCCCGCCTGGCTTCACAACTTCCGGTCGCACCAGGTCCGGATCCTGGATTCGCGTCGCCATGGGCTCATCGAAGCGTCCGCGGGAACCGGCAAGACGTTCGCGATCGAACATCTCGTGCTGCGTCTCCTCGTGGAAAACCCGACGTGGAATCCCGAAGAGATCCTGTTGTTGTCCTTCACGGACAAGACCGTCGCCGAACTGCGCGAACGGATCCGGAGCCTGCTGCACGCGCAGAGGGAGTCCGTGGACTCACCGCGAAGGATCGCCGGATGGTCGCCACGCGACGCCGAGCGGATCCGCCAGGTCTGGCTGCACGCCGATGACCTTTCGATCCAGACGCTGCACGCATTCTGTCAATCGGCGCTGCGCCGCGACCCGGTCGCCAACAATGCGCTGCTCCGCACCGAACTGGTGGCCGATTCCGCCATGGCCGAGGTCGCACTCGACCGGCTTCTCCGCGACGAATGGCCCGCGGATCCCCGGCGCCTGGGCGATCTGACCGATGCGATCGGCATCGGGAGTGGCGACCAGTGGCGCGGCAGGCTCACACGTCTGGCCCTCAAGTGGCAACCATGGCGGGGCGACACGCTCGAGCCGGACGGGGTGCCGGACGCACGGATTCTCGAAACCTTGCTGGCGGACGTCGATGAAGCGGTCCGCGCCCTGCCCGCCGCCTTCGTCGCCGTGGAGGCCGGAACGTTTCCGGTGTCCGCCTTCCGCCAATCCTTTGCGTACACGGACACGGGACGCGTTCGTAAAAACCCCGACGAAACCTTGCGCAAGGACCCGTTCCAGAAAGTGTTCCTGAGACGCGAAGCGCACCCCCCGGTTCCCGGTGATCCGGCGTGGGGCCGGGACGCGTTGCTGGTCTGGTTCCGGAAGCACTACACGGCGGCGGCCACGGTCGTCAAGAAGGGATGGGAGGCGGCCCTGCTGCGCCGCGCCGCGGATCTCCCCGAATGGCGGGAGCTCGCGCGCCTGTGCGGCGTGATCCGCAACGCCTGCGACCCGATCGCCGAAGCCCACGCGCAACGCAGGCTCGGGTTGCTGGCGGAAGCCGCGCGGGAGTTGCGGCGCGCGCTGGACGAAGAGAAGACGCGGCGCGGGTTCATCAGCTATGAGGACATGCCGCGCCAACTCGTGGAAGCCCTGCGCCGCAATCCCGCGCTGGCCACCCGTCTGGGCGCACGCTACAAGGTCTGCATCGTGGACGAGTTCCAGGATACCGATCCCCTGCAGTGGGAGATCCTGGAAGCCCTTTGCCTGCGTCGGGAAACCCGTCCCGAGGCGGCGCCGAGGGACGTCCCCCCCCCGTCACTGCCGCTTTTTCTGGTGGGAGATCCCAAGCAGGCGATCTACTCGTTCCGTGGCGGCGATCTGCGCACCTACCTGACGGCGCGGGCGCGTTTCCACGATCTCGCCACAAGCGGACGCGCGCAAGGCCTGGGCCTCGACGCCAACCACCGCTCCGGGAAAAATCTCATCGACATCCTGAACGCGGTCTTCGCGCATGCCGGATGGTTCGGCCCGGCACCGGAACCGCCCGAAGACCCGGCCTGGCAACTCCCCGGTGCCTCCGACCAGATCGTCTTCACCCCCGTGACCGCCGGAAGGAGTGACGCGGACGCCGCAACACCGGGGACGACCGGCCCGGCCCTCTTGTTGCGGGACTTCGACAGGGGGGACGAAACATCCGAAGAGGCGGACACAAAAGAAGCGGGCGGAAAAGCCTACGCGCCGCGCAAGGCCGAGGTGGAACGCGCGGTGCGCGCGTGGATCGCCGCACGCATCGCGGCGGCCATCCGCGACCGCAAGGCGGTGGCGGAGGATTTCGCCGTGCTGACCCGCTCCAACGCCGAAGGCGAGGCCCTCGCGCGTCTGTTGAGACGGCGCGGCGTGCCCTGCCGGGTTCGCCAGAAGCGCGGGCCTTTCCATGGTCCCGCCGCAGATGCGTTGCGCTTGCTGCTGGAGTGGATCGACGAGGCCGCGTCTCCCGACGCGCAGGCCCGCATCCTCATGCTGCCGTTCGCCCGCGGCGACCACCACGATGTTCCGCGCGGCCGGCCGGAACGCTGTCCGCCCCTGATCGCGCGCTGGATGTCGCTGGCGCAGGCCGGGCGATGGCCCGAGTTCCTGCTTTCGGTCCTGCATGAGGGCGGCTATCGCGCACGACTGGCGCGCTCTTCCGAAGCCGATGCGGCGCATTTCGAAAAACTGGTCGGCCTGCTGTCGGTCGCAGGGGCCGCCCCGGGCACGACCGCGCGCGCGCTGTGCGACCGCTTCGACGCGATGCGCCGTGGCGAGGACATGGCGGCCGAAGGCGACAGTGAGGACGCCGCGGGCGCGGACGACGGAGAGGGCACCGGAGAGGGTTCCGGGAAACGCGGGGCGGTCTCCGTGATGACGCTGCATCTCAGCAAAGGCCTGGAGTTTCGTCACGTCTTCATCGCCGCCTCGGGGGCGGGACGCCCCGACGACTTCCTCGTCCTCCGCGATGCGGACACGACGGGGTTCCGGATCGCGCTCGACAAGGATCACCCGGAGTTCAGGCAGCAGGCCGAACGGCAAGCGCACGACGAGGACAAACGGCTTTACTACGTCGGTTTCACGCGGGCACGGGAAACCCTCCACGTTCCGCTCCTGCCTCCCAAATTCGCGCGGGGCTCTTCCGGCCCGCTCGGCGGCTTCGCGGCCGACGCCTTGCGCGAGGCGGCGGAAAATCCGCGCTTCACGGCACACGTGCGTTTCGATGACGCGGAGATCGATCCCGTGGTTCTGGTAAGCCAGGATGCCGGTGGCGACAGGCTGGAAACCTCCGGGCGCGCGCGCGCGATTCTGGTCGCGGAAACCCTCGCGGCGTTCGCGAGGCGGCGCACCGTGACATCCTACTCCCGCCTCGCGCTGCGCGCCAGGACCGACGGCGATGATGCCGGCGCGCAGGACCGCCTCCCCGCCGCGACCGAACCCCTGCTTGAGGAGGACGGATCGCGCGCGCAACGCCAGGAGTCGGTCCCGGAGAAGGGCACGACCGAGGAGGACGGGATTTCCGCGAAGGAATCCTCCGCGGACGCAACGCGCGGCGGCGATGTCATCACCGCTGCGGAGCTTCCGCCGGGCGCGGCCGCGGGAACGGCGTTGCACGCCCTGCTCGAGCACACGCCCTTCGCCTCGGTTCTCGAAGCGGATGATCCCGAGGCGTGGCTCGACCAGCCCGGTCGCCGCGCGCGCGTGGAGTCCACGCTGAAGCGCGAGGGCGTGGATCCCCGCCATGCCCCCGCCGCCGCGCGCGCGGTCTGGAACGCCTTGCGTGCCCCGCTGCCGGACGGCCCCCGACAGGACACCGTCGGCGAGACCATCCCGTCACGGGACGTCTTCAGGCTCGCCGACCTTTCCCCCCAGGACTTTCATCATGAGGTCGAGTTCCTCTTGTCCTTCGATGTTCCTTGCGGACCCACACGGGGTGGCCCTTCCGACGGGATGCTGCCCGCAGGTGTCGGCATGGAAACGACGCGGCGCGGAACCTTTCTGTGGGGCTTCATCGACCTCGTGTACCGCCGCGAGGGGCGCTATTACCTGCTCGACTGGAAGTCGAACCTGCTTCCCGCCTACGATCCGGAATCGGTGCGACGGAGCATGGATGACCATCGCTATCACCTGCAATGGAAGCTGTACGCGATCGCGCTTGACCGCTGGCTGTCGGCCCGCATTCCCGGTTACGATCCCGAGGCGCACTTCGGCGGCGTACACTATCTCTATCTGCGCGGAACGACCTCCACGCACTTCGCGGGATTTTCCGCGCGGCCCACGCCCCGGGAGTTGCGCGAAACCTGGCCGCGGGAAATCGCCGCGTTGCTCGCGCCGTCGGCGGACGACGCCCCCGCCCCGTCCGTCACCATGCCTGTCACGGGAGGCGCGCCATGAAGCCCGGTGACGCCTTGATCGCCTCCTTGCGCCGGCACGACGTCCTCGACGGGGCCGACGCCCGCCTGGTGACCTGGCTGCGCGACCACCTCCCTGTGGCCGGCGGCGACGGCCGTGTGCGGCAAGACGAGGAAACCGAGGCCTTCACGCTCGTCGCCGCCGCGCTGTGCCGCGCCTGCGCGAGCGGCAGCCTTTGCCTCCCGCTCGCGCCCGCCGCGCTGGCCTCCGCGCTTGCGGAAACCCTGGAAGCCGCGTCCGGCCCCTCAACCTCCCCCGCATCCCTGCCCGCGCAGGCGGCCACCGCGCTCCCCGCCACCCCCGCTACGGGTGTCAGGACGATTATTGATGTTTTTGACGTAACGAATTTGGAAACTATTTCCAGCGTCACGGCTGTGCAGGATGTGGCGCGTGCAACCGCCGCACGTTTTCTCGCCGCCTTGGGCGACGAGAGCGTGAGCACCGGAGCAGCGTGGAGCGTTTTCGCCGGCATGATCGGTACACCCGATGTGCCCCGCCCCTTGATCCGCGCGCATGACAATCTTTATCTGCACCGCTACTGGTTCGCCGCCCGCAGCATCGCGGACGCGATGACCGCGCGGACGGCCCTGCCGCCGCCCGCCGCGCCGCCCGTACGCGAGGCCATCCTGCGGCACACGCTGGGGGAGAGCCGTTTGCGTGGGCCCGACGGTTCGCCGCTCGACCTCACGGAGGGACAGAGGGCGGCGCTGGAGGCGGCGCTTTCCTCCTCCGTGTTCGTCCTCGCGGGCGGTCCCGGCACCGGCAAGACCACGTGGACCGCCGCCTGGCTGCGCGCCCTGCTGCGGATTCCCGGCGTGAACGCCGACCGCGTGCGCCTGTGCGCACCCACGGGCCGGGCCGCGCGGCGTCTGGCCGAATCGCTGCGCGCCACGCTCGCGGGAAACCTTGATGACCCGCACGACGCCGCCGCGGCCGCGCTCCCGGTCACGACCCTGCATACCCTGCTCGGGTGGCGTGCCTTCGAAGGCCGCTTCGCGCGCGACCCCGGCGACCCGCTCGACGCGGACTGGGTGTTGCTGGACGAAGCGTCGATGGCCGACATTTTCCTGCTCTCGGCGCTGGTGCGCGCGCTCAAGCCCGGCGCGCGCCTCGTGCTCGCCGGAGACCCGGGACAGCTCCCCGCCGTGGAGGCCGGCGCCGTGCTCGGCGAGTTGCTGCCGGACCCGGAGGATGCGCCGGGCCCCGTTCCCTCCGTCGTGCTCGACGTGAGTCACCGCGCCACGGGCCGGATCATCCCGCTCGCCGCCGCCGTACGGCGCGGCCTTGAGGACGAAGTCGTCCGGTTGTTGGGCCCGGCCTGTCCGGCGGCCGCACCGTCCGCAGCCTTCACGACCGGACCGGCCTCCGCGCTCGCGCGGATCGAACCGGGGGACGATGCGGCCACCGACCTGCGCTCCCTGCTGCATGCGTTCGCAGAGGCCGCGTTCACGATGACGCCCGCAGGCACCGGGGAGACTTCCGCGCGACGACCGGACGCCCCGGCGCAGACGCGGCAGGCCTCCCCGCCGGACATCAACGATTCCCCGAGCTATACGACGCTTCTCCATCGCTTCCGCGTCGCCGCGCGCGAGGAGGAAACCGCGGTGCTCAACGCCTTGTGGGCCATCGCGTCGCGCGCGCGCGTGCTCGCCCCGTTGCGGCGCGGCCTCGTCAGCGCGGAGCGCGCCAACCGGACCCTGCGGGAACGCCTGGAGCCGGTTTGGCGTCACCCGCGCGACGCGCACGGCCCGGGCTTCCACGGGGCGCCGATCCTGGTGACCCGGAACGATGCGCGCACCGGCCTCTCCAACGGGGATCTGGGACTCTGGCTCGAAGCGGGAGACGGCGCCATGGTCTGCTTCCCCCGCCCCGAGCACGCCGACGGCTGGCTCCGCATCCCCGTCGCCCTGCTCCCCGCGTGCGAACCCGGCTTCGCCACCACGGTGCACAAAAGCCAGGGGTCGGAGTGCGACGAGGTCTTGATCCTCCTGCCGGAGGCTGGCAACCGGTTGCTCGCACGCGAAACGCTGTACACGGCCATCACGCGCGCGCGCAAGGCCGTACGCGTGTACGGATCCGAGGAAGCCGTACGCGAGGCCACCCGTCGCACCTTGCGGCGGCCCGGCGGCGTGCGGGAACTGTTCAGGCCTCCGGCGCGGGGATAGTCAGCGAGGGTTAATGCTCAATGAGCAATGAGCAATGAGCAATGCTCAGGGACATTGCCGCATTGCGGACGTTCGTGCTTTGATTCGCCCTGGTTTTGTCCCATGGCCCGAAACCCTCACGCCGTTCGCATACGATATTGATGACTCATGCTCGTATCACGACTCGATGCTCGCATCCCGTGCTCATTGAGCATTGAGCATTTCTCATGGAGCATTACCCCTTACGAGTTCCGGTCGCGGTAGCTTTCGTATCCGAATTTCCGGACCACCTTGAGCTCGCCTTCCTTCGTCCAGATGCACAGCGAAGGAAGCTGAACGCCGTTGAAGGTGGAGTTCTTCACGATGGTGTAGTGGATCATGTCTTCGAACACGATGCGGTCGCCAACCTTCAGGGGCTGCGCGAAGCTGTAGTCCCCGATCACATCACCCGCGAGGCAGGTGTTGCCGCCGAGGCGATAGGTGTGCGCCAGTTTTCCGGGAAGGTCGGCGTCGCGCACCTCCGGACGGTAGGGCATCTCCAGCGTGTCGGGCATGTGTGCCGTCGCGCTGACGTCCAGGATGGCGATGTCCACGCCGTTGTGCACGATGTCCAGCACCGAGCCGACGAGAGGCCCGGTCTGCCAGCCCACCGCTTCGCCTGGCTCGAGGTAAACCTCGACGCCCCACTTCTCCCGGAACGCCTTCACCACCCGGATCAAACGCTCCACGTCGTAATCCGCGCGCGTGATGTGGTGTCCGCCCCCGAAGTTGACCCACTTCAGGCGGGGGATGAATGCGCCGTAGAGTTTTTCGAACGACGCCACCACGCGCTCCAGCGTATCGCTGTTGTTGCCGCAATGCGCGTGGAAGTGCAAACCCGAAATGCCCTCGAGTTCCTCGGGCCTGAATTCGGAACGCAACACGCCCAGACGCGAACCCGTGTAGCACGGATCGTACAGCGGCGTCTCGATCTCGCTATGCCCGGGGTTCACGCGGATCCCGCAGGACACCGAACGCCCGGAGGCCCGCACATGCTCCCCCACCTGGCCGCGGAAGCGCGCCCACTGGGAAAACGAATTGAAGACCAGATGGTCGGCCATGCCGAGGATCTCGGGAAACTCCTCATCGGTGTAGGCCACCGAGTAGACATGCGTTTCGCGTCCGAATTCCTCGTGCGCAAGGCGCGCCTCATGCAACGAGCTCGCCGTCGCGCCGTGCAACACCTCGCGCACCCACGGGAAGCTGCTCCAGAACGCGAAGCCCTTCAACGCGAGGATGATCTTCGCGCCCGACTCGCGTTGCACGCGATCGAGGATCGCGAGATTGCGGCGCAACAGCGCTTCCTCCAGCACGTAGGACGGGGAGGGAACGCGGGAGATGTCGAGGGGAGGGGAGGTGGTCATGGGTGGCCTGTGCAAAAAATCCGGATTCAGTCTCTACGAGATCAATGAAACAGTACAACAGCACCACAGTACAACAGCACCACAGTACAACAGCACCACAGTACCACAGTACCACAGTAGAAGCCAAGAACATCGCCCTGTCCCTACCGTTGTACCGCTGTACTGCTGTACCGTTGTACCGTTGTACCGCTGTCTGCTGTACTGCTGTACTGCTGTACCGTTCCTGACTCACTATCCCTGGTAAATCTCTTCCGTCCACGGCAGGCCGCGGATGTTGAGCTGCTCCATGAACGGGTCGGGATCGAGTTGCTCCATGTTCCACACGCCGGGCTGCTTCCACTTGCCGGTCACCATCATCATGCCGCCGATCATGGCGGGCACGCCGGTGGTGTAGGAGATCGCCTGGGATTCCACCTCGGCGTAGGCCTCTTCGTGATCGCACACGTTGTAGGTGTAGGTCTTGAGCGGCTTGCCGTCCT
>CAZKRC010000027.1:0-19887 GCA_964555105.1 uncultured Bifidobacterium sp.
CCATCGTGGGTGTGCACGGTCAGGCCGGCCAGACCAACTACGCGGCCTCCAAGGCCGGCATCATCGGCTTCACGAAGGCGACCGCCAAGGAAGTCGCTTCGCGCGGCATCACGTGCAACGCCATCGCCCCGGGATTCATCGAGTCCGACATGACTTCCGTGTTGAACGATGCGCAGAAGGCGGGCATTCTCGCGTCGATCCCGCAGGGACGCATGGGAAAGCCCGAGGAGATCGCCGATCTCGCCGCTTATCTCGCTTCGCAGGAATCCGCTTACGTGACGGGACAGGTTCTGTCGATCGACGGCGGCATGGGTATTTGACGTCCGTTCCGCGCAGGTTTTGAACAGAACGTCCGCCCTGAGGCGGGCGTTCTTTTTTTTTCGCTTGCAGTCGTTTTATTGAGTGTTTTGGCAACAGGGTGGCGGAAAACAGGGGCCAATCTGCGCGTCGAAGACGTTTCGGGATGTAGTTATGATGCAATACGGGTTTTACGGTGGTTGAAATGCGATGAATTAGCACAAAAATTAGTGAAATCGTCGAAATCAAAACATTCCGGTGCCTTTTCGTGGTAGATTTAGATACGTAGGGTGTAGCCGGAAACCAGGAGGATTCACGTCACGCGGGCGTGGCCTTTGCATGTGCGGTCCGCCGGTTTCACCAGGATTTTCAGGATTTCTTTCAACGCCCCGCGCCCGGCCCGGAATCCCAGGGGACGCTTACCAGGGACGCTTAATGTGAGGAGAGCGTAATGACAATTGTGAAAGCACATCGGGGATTGTGGGCCGCCGCATTCATGTTCGGCGCGGGCTCCGTCCTTGCCCAGGCACCGGCTTCTCCCGTCCTGCTTGCCCCCGAGCAGGAGGCGGCCTGGATCCAGTCGACGACCTTTGCCTGGGAAGCCGCAGCCGGAGCCGACTCCTACCATCTTCAGGTTTCCCCGGCCTACAACTTCGCCACCACGGTGGTGAACGATTCCGGAATCACCACGACTTCAAAGCTCTCACCCGTTTTCGCGCCGCGCACCGTTTTCTTCTGGCGTGTGCGGGCGAAGAACGCCGGCGGGACCGGTCCGTGGTCGGCGATCCGCACTTTCACATCGGTTGTTCCGATGCCCGAGCCCGACAGTGCGGGATGGATCCGGCTTTTCCGCGGCAGCAACGCGAGCGATTTTTTCTCGGCTCCGAACAACAGCACGCCGCCAGGTCGAACCCTCAACACCTTCCCGGGCTCTCCGTACACCGTGACGGGCGACACCATCAAGGTGAGCGGCAATCCCGCCGGCCAGTTCTATTTCAAGCAGCCGTTCTCGCATTACAAGGTGCGCTACCAGATGTATTTCCCCGGCTTCACGGGCACGAACAACGGCGGCACGGGAAACTGCGGCATGTTGTTGCACGTGCAGGCCCAGGACAATCCCACCAACGGTTTCCCCCGCTCGGTCGAGGCGCAGGGCGACCCGAACCAGGGTATGGGCCAGCTGTGGGCCATCGGTGACGTGTGGGTGGACGTGCGCGCCCGCTCGGTGTCGGGCCGCATGCAGTACGACAGTACGCAGGATGAAATCGTTCACGGCGGGAAGAACTGGAACTCGGAGTCGCGCGTGACGGTCGGCGTGAATGGCTGGGCCCAGCCCACGTTCGCCTCGCAACAGCAGGACGGCTGGGTGACGCAGGAGGCGCACGTCTACGGCTCCGACAGCATCATTCACCTGGTCAACGGGGTACCGCGCATCAAGTACAGGAACCCCCGGGTCTCTCCCGGCGGCACGCCCGACAACGTGACGAAGATGCTGTCGCGCGGCCTGATCGGCTGGCAGTCGGAAGGCACACAGGTCTGGTATCGCAATCTCGAGATCCAGTTGCTGCCCGGCGACTCGCTGTATTCCACGCTGTACCCGGCCTCGATCGCGGGACAGGCCGCAAAGGCGGCCCGTACGACGGCCCCGCGCATGCGGCTCGGCCCCGGATCCCCGTCCCCTGCGGCCGTCGTTCCCGGCGCGTCGGGCCAGCCCACGTTGTACGACATGCGCGGACGCAACATCGGTGTCTCCGGGACGCCGCAGACCCACGGCCTTCCCCCCGAAACGACCCAGCAGGAGAAATGATCATGACCCGCATCGCTTTCCCTTCCCGGACCGCATTCAGCGGTCTTGCCCTTGTCGGCGCCCTGCTGGCGGTGGATGTCGCGGCCCAGGTGACGCGCCCGCGCGACCCCTTCGTCTTCCGGACGGTGCTTCGCGACAACACCTCCGACGCATCCCTGTGTACGGCCGCGAACGGTTGCATGAATCGTCTCATCGCGGTGCTGTTGTCGCCGCAGATGACGGCGCTGTATTCCACGGCGCACGGGACCGTGTTCGTGACGCGCAACGCCGTGCCGCAGGACGGCAACCTCACGTACTCGCATACGAACTCCGGATCGCGCCTGGTGTGGCCGGGAGGGGGCAACGCCGGCACCTACCTGCACCGCAACACCGCCGCCAAGGCGTGGGACATCATGGCGGGCGGAAACGCCCTTACCTCCACCGTGGCCTACAAAGGCTTCACCCTCGGCACGGGGAACGACAGCAACATCGTGACCTTGCGCCACACCATCGTGGCGGGCGCCACCACGGTGTCCGTCGCCGAAAAGCCCGAAGCGGTCACGGTCGATGGCAAGCCCGGCCTGCAGCGCACCATCCAGGTGACCGGGCTCGGCAACGGCCAGGGCCTGCGCCTGCATGTCAGCGGCCCGGTACGCCCTGAAACCTGGACTGTGACCGGGGGCGGAACCCTGGAGGGAACCGATCCCCAGTACCTGAACATTCCCGCGAACGGAACCGTGGTGCTCACGGGTTCCTGGCAGCCCTAACAGACAGGAACGAGGCAGCACATGAAAAACCGTATCCTTTCCGCCGCAATCCTGGTCGGCCTGACCGCAACGGCCGCCGTTTCGCAGGTCGGCATTCATCCGAGCTATTCCTTCCACAACATGAATGGACAGCTCACGCCGTCCAACATGTTCTACGGCCCCAACAACATGCCGCTCGTGGGCGCGATGGACGTGTTCCCGGACGGTCGCGTGGCGATCGCCGAGTGGGGCGTTCCCGCTTCGGTCTACATCCTGAGCGGCTTGAACACCAGCAACGCCAACATCCAGGTCAAGCGCTTCGCCAAAGGCCTTGACAACGTGATGGGCCTCAAGATCGTCGACAACGTGATCTACGTCCTCGAGCGTGAAGGGCTGACGCAGTTGCTCGACACCGACGGTGACGGCGTGGCGGACCAGTACAACAGCATCAACCAGGCGTTCCCGTCCAACACCAGCATGCTGAACCTCGCCTACGACCTCGGGTACCGTGACGGCGCGTTTTGGGCCGCCCTGTCCGCCGACGTGGCGCAGGGAGGTTACAGCTGGGGTTCGAGCCAAAAGCCGAATCCGACCGCGCTGCCCGGCCGTGCGACCCTTTACAAGTTGAACCTGGACGGCACGGCCGAAGCCTGGGCCAGCGGCTTCCGCAATCCCAACGGCATGGGCGTGTTCGGCAAGGACCTGTTCGTGACGGAAAACGAAGGTTCGTGGACGCCGTCCTCCAAGCTGATTCACGTCAAGCAGGGGCGTTTCTACGGGCACCGCACCAACCCGCCCGGAGCAATCCAGACGCTGAACAACAATGTGCAATCGCCTCCGGTGATCTGGACGAACTGGGAATCGGGAGCCACGGCGTCCCATTCCACGGGGCGTTCGATCGGCAATCCGATCATCCTCAAGCAGGGACGCTATGAAGGTCAGTTCCTGATCCCCGATTTCCCGCCCGACTTCGCGGCGAACCGCATCTTCCGCGTGTTCGTGGAAGATATCGACGGAGAGTTGCAGGGTGTGATCCTTCCCTTCGTGAAGGGGGGAACGACCATGGGCCCGCACCGCATCCAGGAGCTCGCCGACGGAAGCCTGGTCATCGGCATCATCGGCAGCAACTGCTGCTGGGGTGGACGCAACAACATGGGCAAGGGGTTCAACGTGTTGCGCCCCAACCCCACGGCCCCGACCCCCTTCGAAGTCCTGGCGGTACGTTCGACCGGGCCGACCACCTTCGAGGTGGAGTTCACCAAACCCCCGGCGGATGCCGGGCAAACCTCCAAATATTCGCTGCGTACGTGGCGTCATATCGCCTCGGAAAGCTACGGAGGCGGGCGCAACCAGCAGGCGACCAACCTGACCGTCAGCTCGGTGGCGGTTTCGTCGGACGGACACAAGGTGACCTTGACGGTTTCGGGACTCCCGGCCCCCACGGCCCTTGAAGCCGAAGGGGGAACCCGCCTCGTGAAGTTCGCCTTCAACGGCATGAAGTCGGCCGATGCCGCTGCGGATTCGCTGTGGACGCACTTCGCGGTTTACACGTTGAACAAGTACGGACCGGGAAGCGACTACAAGCCCGTTTCAGTCCAGCCGGGGGTGCCGCGCACGATGCAGACGGGCATGAAATTGACGACGGGCGCGGGATATCACACCCTCAACTTCCTGTGGGCCGCGCCTGCGGCACGTACCGTGGCGCTCTATGACATGAAAGGCGCGAAGCGTTTCGAACTGAGAAATGTCAACGGCTCTTCCGTACGCCTCGAAACCGGCGCATTGTCCAAGGGCTTGTATGTCGTACGCGTTTCCACCATGGGTCGCAACGCACCGGAGGCCGCCGCGCTTCCGCTCATGATTCACTAAGGAGCATTCAGAATGCATTTGACGACCAGGCCGGGATCCTTCCCGGCCATAACACGGCGTGTTTTCGGCGGCCTCATGATCGCGGCGGGAGTGGCATCGGCCCAGACGGACACGATCAACGCCCTGTACCCCTATGAAGAGGCGCAGGGTTTCGAGCTGATGTTCGACGGCAGCACGGCGGGGACCTTCCGTGACCGCTTCGTCAATTACCAGCGGAACAGCACCACCAATACCACGCTGCATGCGGGATGGAACGTGAACACCACGCTGACCGATCCGGAACGTCCCGGTGCGGTTTTCGGCGCCATCGTGAACGGAAACGCCAACATCGATATCCGCAGCCGCGCGCAGTATCGCGATTTCGACTGGCGTTTTGAATACCGCAACAGCGGTAACCAGGGCGTTTTCTACCGCTTCGACGTGTCCGGCGGGTACGCCTGGGAGACGGGCGTGGAATTCGCGATCGACAACAACGTGACGCAGTCGACGCTTAAATTCCGTACCGGTGCCGCTTACGATTTGTTTGCGCCGACCGTGCAGGCCTACCACGTGCGCAATACCGACCGCTGGAACTCGCTGCGTGTCGTGGCCAAGGGCGACAGCGTCGAGCACTGGATGAACGGCGTGAGGGTGGCCGCGTTCCGCTATTGGTCCGAGGAGTTTCTCACCGCTTACCAGAACAGCAAGTGGACGGGCTATAACCGGTATTGCCAGACCGCGCCCGGTAACCGCACGTACATTCCCGAGGGATTTTTGGGTCTTCAAGGGGATCATGGCGGGGCGTGGCAGATTCGTCGCATGCGCATCCTGCACGATTCCACCGCAGCCATGGACCGCGTCAAGCTGGGTCCCGTGAGCACGGACACGGGGTCAGTGAGCATTGTGCCCGCCACGGGACGGTCGTTGCAGGCGCCGGGGCTGGAAAGCGCCCCCGGGCTTTTGCGTGTCAAGGTGGGTGAGGCCTCCCTGCACACCATTGAACTGCACGGCCTCGACGGGCGCCTGGCGCATCGCGTTCATGTCCCCGAAGGCGCGCGCGAACATGCGATCGACGTCA
This sequence comes from uncultured Bifidobacterium sp., assembly GCA_964555105.1. Lineage (GTDB taxonomy): Bacteria > Fibrobacterota > Fibrobacteria > UBA11236 > UBA11236 > UBA11236. Next base: position 5,756 of record CAZKRC010000027.1, read on the forward strand.
GCCGCTTCCACCAGGGCGTGTACCTGGTGCGCGCGCTGTCGTCCTCCGGCGTTCACCAGATGCGGGCCCTCATTCATTGACCGGACAGACCTGACACATGATTCCCGACACGAACATCAGCCGTGGGAGCGGCGGGTTTCCGCGCATGCGGTCCGCTTTCCTCGGTTTTGCCTTCGCGCTCACGCTTCCCCCTTTGATCGCGGCCCAGACCGAGCCCCCGGCCGTTCGGTTTGAACCGCTCTCCCTCGGCGCGTTCTCCGAAATCGGCATGTTGCAAGGCGGTCGTTTCGGCCCGAGCGTCACCTTTCGGGACGAATGGGTCGATAATTTCGGCGCGTACCTGATGCAGGAAGCGTCGGTGGACGACCGCTGGTTCTTCCGGGTCGGCCTGGGAGGCATTTTCCAGTTCCAGAAACCCGAGGAGATCAACGCGGAGTGGGGGGGGACGCAAACCCGCAACTTCTTCGCGGGTCCCACGGTGGCGGACATCGAATACGAAATGCTCGAAAGCGGTTCGCGTTCGTGGCGGCTTGGTTTGGGCCTGTTCTCCTACAAGTACAACCGGGATGCATCCAACCTCGGCGAATATCTTTTTCGCGCGGGACCGTATCCCACGTACATCATGACCGGCGGTTATTCGTTCATCAACAGCGCGTCCGCGCCGTTGCAGGGGCTCAAGTCCCGCTATGAGGCGGGCAACCTCACGGTTGACGCCTTCCTGGTCACCGAGACGGTGATGCCGCCGTTGTACGACCTGTCGTTGGCCGGGGTGGTCAGGTACCGGATGCTTGAGGGAGCGGTGGATCTGGGTGCCGGCATCAACCTCAAGCGTCTTGTGCCCATTCGCCCGTCCCGCACCCAACTGCGGGACGAGTACCACAACAATGCCTACTTCAAGGGCCCTGACGGAGAGTACTACTCGGGCAAGCTGGCGTATTACCGTAACGAACGCGACTTCTATCGCCAGGATACCGTTCGCTATGCGACCGAGTATCAGCGTGCACGCGCGCGCTTCGACTCGGTCAGTGCCTGGACCACGACCGGGGGCGGTTACGCACCGGATTACGAGTATTACACCCAGGCCGGTGTCGTCGTGTCCGTGATGGCCGCCGTCGATCTCAAAAAGTTTTTGCCCGCGAGCGACTGGCTGGGACCCGACGATCTGCGCGTGTTCGCGGAAGCCGCGCTGCTGGGCGTGAAAAATTATCCCGTGTTCTACGAAAAGCGGGCGGAACGCATGCCGGTCATGGTGGGCATCAACCTCCCGGGCTTCGGCGTGCTCGATCTCGTCACGGTGCAGTATGAACACTTCGCATCCCCGCACCGCAACTCGTACCTCGAAAGCATCCAGTCCAACGGCGCCACGCCCGACTTCGTGGCCAGCAATGACCGGGTCCTCTCCCGCGACATGTATGCGGACGGACTGAAGCGGGATGATCACAGCTGGTCCGTACTGGTTCGTAAAAACCTGACGCGCGGACTGACTTTCAGCGTTCAAGCCGCCCGGGATCATGCCCGCGTGGTCAGCCACGCATTCTACGCCGGTCCCGGTCTGGCGCCTCAAGCCCTCTTTTACACCACCGACAAGCAGAACTGGTACTGGATGGCCCAGTTCTCTTTCGGGATCTAAGACATGACCATGCGAACTTCTGACATCGCCCGCAAAACCCGGATGGCATTGAGCGGCGTCCGGGGAGCGCTGGTCCTTGCGGCCTGCGCTTCGTTCCTCGTTTTCCCTGCGCCCGTGCGCGCCCAGGACGGAGTGGAGTACGGTCCTCTCCGGTTCGGCGGCGTCCACGAATTCGGCGCCATCTACGAGGGTCTCTATGCCCCGAAAACGGGCCCCGTCGTCAGCCCCCTGGAATGGAGCGACCACTTCGGCGTGTACCTCCGCCAGGACATTGTGGTCGACCGTCGTCTTGAGTTGCAGCTTGGCCTCGGCGGCGTGTTCCAGTTCGCCAAACCGGAAGACGTCTTTCCCAAGTTCTTCAGCAGCATGTACAAGATGTTCTTCTTCGGGCCGACCATCGCGCGTGCGACCTACAGCTTCGGCGATCCGGAATCCCCGGACGGTTTGCGCGTCGGCGGCGGCTTGTTCCCCTTCAAGTACAACCCGGACGCGGCGAACTTGGGGGAATACCTGTTCCGTGCCGCTCCGTATCCCACCTACATCACCACGGGTGGACTTCTGTACGTCGGGGAGAACGCGGCCTTCGTGCAAGGCCTGCATGCGAACTGGAAGCTTGGGGGCTTGTCGCTTGACGGTCTGCTCGTGACGGAAACCGTCATGCCTCCACTTTACGACTGGTCGCTGGCTTTTCTCGCCAGCTACAGCGTGGCTGACGGGTTGGCGGAGATCGGGGCGGGCGTGAACTTCAAACGTTTGATCCAGATCGATCCCGACCGCACCGTGCGCAAGCGCAATGGCCAGGGCGATCCGATGTGGAGCAACCTGCACTTCACCCGCAACGGGACGACCTACTACGGCGACCCGATGTACTATCAGCAGCAGGCGGATTTCTACAGACAGCGCGCCAACACGTATTTTGGGAACGGTACGGCGGCGGACAGCGTACGCGGCAACGAGCTGGCCGGTCGCGCGGACGACTTCCAGGCGACGGCGGATTCCGTCGCGGCCTGGCAAGATCCGGCGAACCCCGGCTACGTGACCGAAGGAGACCGCGGGTACTACACCCCTGCGGGTACCATTTTGATGGCCCGCGCCTCCTTCAACCTCCGGAAAGCCCTGGGGATGGAGCCGGACGGCGCGCCCTTCAAGGTTTTCGCGGAAGCCGCGCTGCTCGGTTGGGAAAACCAGCCGGTGTTTTACGAAGACCGCTTCCGCCGGGCTCCCGTGATGCTGGGCGTTCATCTTCCCACCGGCGGCCTTCTCGACCAGTTCACCCTGCAGGTGGAATACTTCGATTCCCCGTGGGCGAACAGCACCCGCAGCCTGGGCGAACAGAACGCGGTGGCACCGTGGTACCCCGAGGGGGTGGAACCACTGTTCTCCCGGGACGAATACAACGACATCACCACAAAGGACAACATTGCCTGGTCGATTCTGCTCCGACGCGAGATCCTGCCCCGCGTCAATGTCAGCGCGCAATTCGCGCGCGACCACCTGCGCACCGTGGGAACCAACTGGTACTACGGCGGAAGACTCGAACCGGGTGCGATCCTTTACCGCAACTCGTCGTGGTACTGGATGGCCCAGATCGCGTGGGGGATTTGACATGCGTGCGCGCTCATCCTTTCGTTTGAAAAACATGTCCCATGTCCTGTCCCATGCCGTCTGCGCGGCCCTGCTGGCGGGGGCGCTGCCTTCGCGCGCGCAAGAGCCGCGCGTGGACGTGCGTCCGCTTTCCATAGGCGCCTTCCAGGAGCTGGGGGCGGTTTACAACGGCATTCACGCCGCCGGAGACGGCAGCGGCACGCGTCACGGGATGCAATGGGTGGACCACTTCGGCGCGTTCATCGCCGCGGAAGCCGTGGTGGAGGATCGCCTCCATTTGCGCGGCGGCCTGGGCGGCGTCTTTCAGTTCCGCAAGCCCGAAACCGTCGGTTCGGGTTTCTCGTTCCACCAGCGCAAGGCCTTCTTCATCGGCCCCGCGCGCACGGAAGCGGTGTACCACTTCGGCGAAGACCCCGCCACTCCGTGGTTGATGGTGGGTGTGGGGATGTTCCCCTACAAGTACAATCCCGAGGCGTCCAACCTGGGAGAGTACCTGTTCCGCGCGCGCGCGTACCCCACCACGGTGAACACCGGGGGATACACCTTCATCGGATCCGCCGCCGCCACCATTCAGGGGTTCAAGGCCCAGTACCACCGCGGCGATTTCAAGGCCGACCTCCTGTTGTTCACGGAGACCGAACTGGCCCCGTTTTACGACTGGTCGCTTGCGATGGTGGCCTCCTACACGGTTGCGGACGGGCTTCTCGATCTGGGTGCCGGCGTGAACTTCCAGCACCTCATCCCCGTGCGCCCCTCGCGCACCACGGCCCCCAGCGTGGGCAATGCGTACTTCCGTGATCCCGTGACCGGGGAGTACCTGGCGGGGAACACCCAGTTGTACGCCAATGCCGATGCCTATTTCCGGGCGCGTGCGGAGGATTTGTACGCCAACGCGAACGCGGCGGACAGTCTGCGCGCCGACGGGTACACGGCTCGTGCCGATGCGCAGGCGGCCCGTGCGACCCGCGCCGACAGCCTGTTGGCGTTGCCCGGCGCCCAACGGCCCGCCCTGAACTACTACACCACGCGTGCGACGCTGCTGATGGCGCGCGCCACCCTGGACGCCAAAAAGTTGCTTCCCGCCCCGGCATGGCTCGGTCCCCGGGATCTCAAGCTGTTTGCGGAAGTCAATGTGCTGGGCGTGAAGGACCATCCCGTGTTTTACGAGAACATCACCGACCGCATGCCGGTGATGATGGGCGTGAACCTGCCCACGTTCGGTTTGCTCGACGTGCTCACGGTGCAGGCGGAATACTACCGGATGCCGTGGCTGAACAACACCTACTCCATCGCCGAAGGCGACGGTCAGCGCGTGTTCAACACGCCGTATCTGCCCGGTCCGGGTGACGAAGTGCTGGCGGGTCGCGTGTACGAGGGGCTGCGCCGCGATGACTGGAAGTGGTCGGTCATGGCTAGCAAAACCGTGGGACGCCTGACGTTCTCGGCCCAGGCGGCGCGCGACCACCTGCGCCTGCCCAGCTCCGAATACTTCTACGGGGCGCAGTACGATCCCAACGAGGTCACCACGTTCCCCGATTCGTGGCACTGGTCGACGCAGGTTTCCTGGGGGCTTTAACGGGACGCAAGGGGAGGTTCCGCGGCGCACCCCGCCGCGCCGCCCCTTCCCCCCTCCGCAAGAAACGGACATCCTTGTAAAATACCCCCCAAAACAATCCCAAAACCCTGAAAAGGATAGTTTGGGTCCCTGATACCGCCTTTGCTATACTTTCCCCACCTTTCAAGGAGAATCTCATGTCCGACGATACGCTGCAGAAAATCACCAAGGTCATCGTGGAAAAGCTCGGTGTGACCGAAGACAAGGTCAAGCCCGAAGCGGCTTTCGTCGAAGACCTTGGCGCCGACTCCCTCGACCAGGTCGAGCTGGTGATGGCGCTGGAAGACGAATTCGATCTCGAAATCCCTGATGAGGATGCCGAGAAGCTGAAGAAAGTGGAGGATGTCATCTCCTACATCACCTCCAAGAGCTAAACGACGTCGAGGCATTGGCCATCGACGAGTGAAGCAAGGAACGGGCATCACGCGCAAGCGGGGTGCCCGTCTTGTTTTTCGGGCTCCGGACGTCGGTCCGTCCGTGACCGGGCCCTCCGGCCCTTCGTGTCGTGTTCCGTTTTCCGTCCTTCGCCGGACGTTTTCATCGCCTGTACTGGACTTCGCATGCTCGGTTACCTGAAATCCCTTTTTCGGCGCGGCACTCCCGGCTGGAAGCGCCCCGTAGCCCTTGAAAAAGCCATGGGGTATCGTTTCCGCGATCCCCGTCTTCTACGGATGGCCTTGTCCCACCGCTCCTGGGTGAACAACCTCACCCGTGGCCAACGTCCTCCCTCCAACGAGCGCCTCGAGTTCCTCGGGGACTCGGTCATGAACGCCATCATCACGGACACGCTCTATCGTCGTTACCCCGGTTGCGATGAAGGCGAACTATCCAAGATGAAGTCGTTGGTGGTGAGCGCCAAGGTGCTGGTGCCGTGCGCGGAGCATCTGGAGCTGGGAAAACACATGCTGCTGAGCAAGTCGGAGGAACGCTCCGGGGGGCGCAACCGGCCGAGCATTCTCGCCGACGCTTACGAGGCCGTGCTGGGTGCGGTGTATCTCGACGGCGGTTTCGAGGCCGTGCGTTCCTTGATGAACCTCACGTTGATCCGCATCATGGAGGAAGTGCTGGTCGATGCGACGCTGGCGAATTACAAAAGCCTGCTGCTGGAGTATACGCAGTCGCGCGGACTGGGTTCGCCGCATTATACCGTCATCCGTGAAAGCGGCCCGGAACACCGCAAGGCCTTCGTGGTGGCGGCCATCGTCAAGGGCGAGGAGTGGGGCCGCGGCACGGGCAACACCAAGAAGGATGCCGAGCAGGCTTGCGCCCGCAACGCGCTGGAACAAAACGGCGCGCTGCTCGAGGCGGGGTAGTACAGCAGTACAGCAGTACAGCATCACAGCATCACAACAGTAGAAGGCACGGCTCGATCATGCGTTTTTGTCAGCATCGGAGCGTGTTTTATTGCTGTGATGTTGTGAGGCTGTGATGACTTTTTTTCTGTCTAATCCAGGTTCCCGTTACTTTTATAACATTTAGTATTGAACGCTGAGCATTGGGCATTGGGCATTGGGCATTGGGCAGCATTGCTCATTGTTCCACTGTTCTATTGTTCTATTGTTCCATTCCTCATGACCTCTTCCCGCCCTTGGCGCATCCTGTTTGACGGCCGGCAGTCCGGTGCCCGCAACATGGCCGTGGATGCGGCGATCCTGCATGCCGTGGAAGCGGGGGAGGCCCCGCCGACCCTGCGCCTGTACGGATGGAAACCGTGGTGCGTGAGCCTCGGTCATTTTCAGAGACCCGAACGCGAACTGGACGCGCAGGCCATGCGTGAGCGTGGATGGGATGTGGTGAAACGCCCTACGGGCGGGCGGGCCGTGTTGCACGCGGATGAATTGACCTATTCGATTTTGGCGGGGAAGGGTGAGGCCCCCTGGTGTGCGACGTTGGCCACCTCGTACGAAGCGATCGGGGCCGCGTGGGCACAGGCGTTGTCGGGCTTCGGGCTCGACATGGTGCGGGGCGCGCCTCCCGTGACGGACCGCCGTGGCGCGGCCGAGGGACGTGAGGGGGGGGCGCCCCGCACCCACGCGCCCGCGCCCCCGTGTTTCGCCTCCTCCGCGAAGTCGGAGTTGGTGTTCGGCACGCGCAAGGTGATCGGGTCGGCGCAGCGGCGGACACGGGCGGCCTTCGTCCAGCACGGGTCGATTCCCCTCACTCCCGACCACGAGCGTCTTGTGGAGGTGTTGCCGCTGGACGAGGCGGCCCGGGTCGCGTACCGCGACACCTTGCGGGCCCATGCGGTGTCCCTGGGGGAGATCACCACCTTGCCCGCCGCAGTGGGGTCTCCGGAGTGGGCGGCGTGGGAGCGTGCCCTGGCGACCCGCCTTCTGGCGGCCCTGGGTGTCCGGGGGGAAGAGGGCACGCTCAGCCCTGCCGAAGAAGCCCACGCCGCCCCCTGTGAGGCCGCACTGCGGGACCTGCAGCGGGATTTCCTCGGGAGGTAACACACCCCCCGGCCCCGGGGCCTGGGGGTGTGTCGAAGGCGCAGGCCGGGTAAACCGGCGGCGCGCACGGAGCGGCTCCCGCCCGCGCGCGCCGTCCCTTACCCCCCATCCCTCGCGTCTTTTGAGTCCGTGCAGTCCGTGCGGTCGGTGCGCTTCGGGTATTTCGTGGGGGGAACTCGCGGGGCGGATCGCTTCGCCGCATGCTTCATGGGTTCTCCCTTAACCCCCCCGGTTTCGCCGCTTAGGGGAGGAGGGACGCAGGGGCGCGATTGGGCGAAGCCCCCGGAAAGAGTTAAATTTCCTCAATTCCCGAGGAACCAGATCTTGCCAGAAACCGTCGTCGTGCCCGCTTCCGAAACTCCGTCTCCCGCTTCGCTCCCCCTGATCGTTCAAGGGGACATGACCGTGCTGCTCGAAGTGGCTCACCCCACGCATGATGAAGCGCGGGATGCCATTGCACCGTTCACGGAGTTGGTGAAGAGCCCGGAGCACGTGCACACGTATGGCATTTCACACCTGTCGTTGTGGAACGCCGCTTCGGCGGGGCATTCCTCGGCGGAAGTGCTGGATATTCTGCGGCGGTATTCCCGCTATGCGCTGCCCGCGAACGTGGTGTTTGAAATCGAAAGTTTCATGGACCGCTACGGCATGGTGCGCCTGCTCCGTACGGAGCAGGGGTTGTGCCTGGAAGCCGATGACCCGACGCTGCTTGCCGAGCTGTGCCGCCACCGTGAAATCGCGGTGCACCTGGCGGCCGATCCCGTCGGGAACCGTGCGGTGCTCCAGCCTCATGCCCGCGGCCCGGTGAAGGTGGCCCTGACGCAGATCGGCTTTCCCGCGGAGGATCTGGCCGGCTATACCGAAGGTCACCCCTTGGAGGTTTCCCTGCGCGAAACCACGCAGGAGGGGAAACCGATGGTGCTGCGCGATTACCAGGATTCGGCCTCGCGGGTGTTTCACGCCGGGGGTTCCGAGCGGGGCGGGTCGGGCGTGGTGGTGCTGCCGTGCGGCGCGGGTAAAACGGTGGTGGGCCTGGCCACGCTCGCACGCTGCAAGTGTCATACGCTGGTGTTGACCACGAACGTGACGGCGGCCCGCCAGTGGATCCGCGAGATTCTCGACAAGACCACGCTGACGCCCGACCAGGTGTCGGAGTACACCGGCGACAGCAAGACCATCGCCCCGGTGACGGTGGCGACCTACCAGATCCTCACCTACCGCAAGCGCAAGTCGGAGGAGTATCCCCACTTCGGGTTGTTCGCGCTGAACAACTGGGGGCTGATCCTGTATGACGAGGTGCACCTGCTGCCCGCTCCCGTGTTCCGCATCTCGGCCGACATGCAGGCCACGCGCCGCCTCGGCCTGACGGCCACGCTGGTGCGCGAAGACGGCAAGCAGAAGGAGGTCTTCTCGCTGATCGGGCCCAAGCGCTTCGAAATGCCGTGGAAGCAGCTGGAGGCGCAGGGCTGGATCGCCACGGCGATCTGCACCGAGATCCGCGTGCCGTTGCGCAACAGCGAGCGCATGACCTACGCCCTGGCGGACCTGCGCGAAAAAACCATGCTCGCCTCCACCAACCCGGAAAAGATCCCGGTGGTGAAGGAGCTGCTGAACCGCCACAAGGATGATCGGGTCCTGATCATCGGACAATACCTGAACCAGCTGGAACAGATGAAGGACCTGTTGGGCTTTCCGCTGATCACGGGGGCGACCCCCAACCCGGAACGCGAGCGGCTGTTCAAGGAGTTCCGCGACGGGACCATCACGGCCCTGATCGTGTCGAAGGTGGCGAACTTCGCGATCGACATCCCCGACGCGAACGTGTTGATCCAGATTTCGGGCACGTTCGGCAGTCGCCAGGAGGAGGCCCAGCGTCTGGGCCGGGTTCTGCGTCCCAAAAAGAACGGCGCGGTCGCGCACTTCTACACGCTGGTGACCCGCGATACGAAGGAGCAGGAGTTCGGCATGAACCGCCAGCTGTTCCTGATCGAACAAGGGTACAGCTACGATGTGCGCGAATGGAAGGACATGCTCGTGAACGGGTAACGTTTCGGGAAATATGAAATCAGAAATCAGAAATCAGAAAATGAACACACCCAAGACATTAGGTGTTTCCGCGCTGTCTTCAGATTTCAGGTTCCGCTTTTCGCATTTTGTCTCGTTGCTTGGCGCTTTTCTTTCTCCTCCCCTCTCCCGCTTTGCGGGAGAGGGGAGGAGAATGCCGCAGGCAAGGGGAGGGGTGAGGTGTAAGGTCTTCGGCGCGCTCTGGGCCTTCATCACGGCATTCGTCATCGCCGTGGAACCGGCATCGGCCGACATTCAGGCGACGCACCGCGTGCTTCCCAACGGGCTGACCGTGATCCTGTACCCGTCGAGCCAGGCGCCCACGGTGGCGTGCCGGTTGTTTTATGTGACCGGATCGGTGCATGAGCGTCCCGGCAATACGGGCATCGCGCACCTGCTTGAGCACATGTTGTTCAAGGGCACGCGCAAAACGGGAACGCGGGATGCCGTCGCGGATGCCCGTCTCGATGCCCGCATCGCGGCGGTGATGGATACGCTGGACGCATTGCGGGCGGCTCCCGTGGCCGATTCGGCCGGGCTCGCACGCCGCCAGCGTCTGCGGGAGACCCACGATTCCCTGCTCGCGCGGCAGCGTGAACTGATGATCCCGTACGAATTGTGGGAAGCCTACGAGAAGGCGGGCGGAACGGGCCTCAACGCCTTCACGTCCGACCTGATGACGGCCTACATCGTGACGTTGCCGCGCGAACGCGTGGAACTGTTCCTCTGGCTTGAGGCCGATCGCATGCAGAACGCCGTGCTGCGGGAGTTTTATCCCGAACGCGACGTGGTGGCCGAAGAGCGCCGCATGCGCGTGGAGGATCGGCCCACGGGCCGGTACTGGGAAAGCCTGATCGGCGTGTTCTACGAAGCGCATCCCTACCGTTTGCCGACCATCGGATATCCCTCCGACATCCGCCATCTGACGCGTCGGCAGGCGGAGGAGCATTACCGCAAATACTACAAGCCGAACAACGCGATTCTCGTGCTGGCCGGAGACCTCGACACCACGGCGACGTTGCGCGACATCGAACGCTATTTCGGCTCCATCCCGCGTGGGGAGGAGTTCCCGCCGGTGGTGACGGAAGAGCCGGCTCCCGCCGGTGAGAAGCGCCTCACGGTGCGGCGGGCGGACGCGGCACCCCGCCTCGACCTGCTGTTCCACACACCGGGATTCGCGCATGAGGACCTGTTTGCCCTCGATGTGCTGGAGGGGGTGTTGTCGGGGAAAAGCGGCCGCCTGCACAAGAAACTGGTCACCGGCCTCAAGCTGGCGACGTCCGCGGCCGCGGGGAACGGGGTGGACCGGTACACGTCGTCGTTTCATGTCGCGGTGGGGCTCGACGGCCGGCCCGATATCGCGAAGGTCGAGGCGGCGGTATGGGAGGTTCTGGAGGAACTGGCGCGTGAGCCGGTGACCGCCCGTGAACTGCAACGCGCCCGCAACCAGGTGGCGGCCCGCACCGTGCGTTCGATGGAGAACATGGAGCAACTCGCCACCGAACTGGCCTACTGGGAGATGCGGGCGGCCGCGTACGGCCCCGGCGGCTGGGCACACGTCAACGCATTCCCGGCGGCAGTCCAGGCCGTGACCGCGGAACAGGTGCAGGCCGTGGCGGCGAAGTACTTCCGGCGCGACGCGGTCACGGTCGGCGTGATCATCCCGCCGCAGGAGACTCAGCCCGTGCCGACCAAGGCGGGTCGCCCATGAAGTCCGCAACGTGCGTGCTCGCCGCGCTGCTCGCCGCCGGGGGGGCCCTGGTCCCGGCGGATGCGGCGGCACCCTCCCCGAAAAACCTCCGGGTTCCCGCCTACATCCCCTCCCATTACACGGAGATCGCGGTTCCGGACGTTGCGTACGAACCCCCGCATCCCGGCGACCACCAGGTGGATCTGGGGGACGGGGCCGTCGCGTTCCTCGTGCCGGACAGCACGCTGGATCTGGTGCGGTTCTACCTGTTCGCGACCGGGCCCTACCTCCCCGCGAAACCGGAAGAGGTCGTACGGCAGCGCCTGTACTCCGCCTTGCTCAAGGACGGGGGCACGCGCACGCTCTCGCCGCTGCAACTGGAGGACAGCCTCGAGTTCATCGCCGCCGGACTCGCGGCTTCGCGCGGGCCGTGGCAGGGCGAAGCCGCCTTCGACGTGTTGGCCAAGGACGGCAAGGCGACGCTGGCGCTGATGGCCGAGGTCTTGTTGCGACCGCGCCTCGACGACGAGGTTTTCAAGGTGATGCAGCGCGGCATGGCGGAAGGCCACAAACATCGTTTCGCCACGCCCGGTGCCGTGCTGGCCGCAGCCACCGAGCGCGTGATGCACGGCAGCCACCCCGTCAACTGGGGGGTGACCGCGACGGAGATCGCGCAGACCTCACCCCGGGCATTGCGCGCATTGGCCGGAACGGGTTTCGTCCGCAACCGGCTGGTCATCGGCGTGGCGGGCCGCTTCGCACGCGACGAGATGGTCGAATCCCTGAAGGCCTTCGTCGCGAAGTTCCCGGAATCGGACGAGGCGACGAAGGTGCCGCCTTTCCAGGGGCCGCGTGCGCCGGGCGTTTACATCGTCGACAAACCGTTCACGCAAGCGTCGATCCGCCTTGCGGCACCGGGCGTGCAACGGCCCCATCCGGATTACTACCGGCTGCTGGTCGCCTCGGAGATCTTCGGCGGCGGCGGTTTCACCTCACGTCTCTCCCAGCGCGTGCGCAGCGACGAAGGGTTGGCGTACAGCGTGTCGAGCGGGGTGGAGAGCGACTATCACCGCCCGGGCACGGTGCGCGTGGGACTGCAGACCAAGGCGGAAACGGGGGCATACGCCGTCCGCATCGTCCGCGAGGAAATGCGCCGCATGGCGGACTCGGGCATCACCGACACGGAACTGGCGCACGCCAAGGACGCCTTGCTCAGAAGCCTGCCCTCCCTGTTCGAATCCCCCGCCGCTACCGCGCGCATCTTCGCGCAAAGCGCCGCGTGGGGCCGTTCGCCGGACCACTTCGTGGATTATCGCGCCGCGGTCGGGGAGCTGACGCGTCCCGAGGTGGAGGATGCGTTCAGACGCTACTTCGCCGCCGATTCGATGCGCATCATCGTCACCGGCCCGAAGGCCGCCCTGCTGGAGCCCGACGCCCATGGCGCCTCGCTCGCCGACTACGGACCCGTCACGGAGATCACCGAACAGGAGCTCGACCGGAGGGAGTAAGGGAGTAAGGGAGTGTCACGACAAGGGACGTAAGGGCGACTCGTCGAGTCGCCCGCGTCCGTCAACCAGAGGGGCGACTCGTCGAGTCGCCCGGGAACATCAACCAGAGAGCGTAGGGGCGACTCGTCGAGTCGCCGCGTATCGTCAACCCGAGATCGTCAGCGCACCGACGTGCGCCCACAGGAAGGCTCCCCATGAAACGCGTCGTCATCACAGGCATCGGCACCGTCAATCCCCTCGGTCTCACGGTGGCGGATTACTGGACCAATCTCGCCGCGGGTAACTCGGGCATCACGGGCAACACGCGCTTCGACGCGTCCACCTACTCCAGCCGGATCGCAGGCCTTGTGCCCGAGTTCGACCACGTGCCGCGCTTCAAGGATGCGAAGATGGCCAAGCGTCTGGACCGTGCGATCATCTACGGCGTGGTGGCGGGCAACGACGCGGTCAAGGACTCCGGACTTCTCGAACGCGGTGAGGGGGGGTATGATGCCGCCCGCGTGGGGGTCTATCTGGGAAGCGGCATGGGTGGCGTCGGCACGTTTGAGGCCGAAACCGAGGTGAAGGTCACGCGTGGCCACAAGCGCATCAATCCCTTCTTCGTCCCCATGATCCTGCCCAACACGGCTTCGGGCTACCTGAGCATCGAACACGGTTTCATGGGCCCGAACTACACGGCCGTATCGGCCTGCGCGAGCGCGAACCACGCCATGGGCGAAGCGTTCCATGCCATCCAGCGTGGCGACGCCGACGTGATCTTCGCGGGCGGCACCGAGGCGGCCGTCACCGAAGTGGTGGTGGCCGGCTTCGCCAACATGAAGGCCCTGTCCGGCCGCAACGACGACCCCCAAGGCGCCTCGCGCCCGTGGGACAAGGACCGTGACGGCTTCGTGATCGCGGAAGGTGCGGCCGTGCTGTGCCTCGAAGAGCTGGAGCACGCCCGCAAGCGCGGTGCGAAGATCTACGCCGAGTTCGCGGGCTTCGGGCAGAGCAGCGACGGTTACCACATCACCGCGCCGCATCCCGAAGGCGCGGGCGGCGCGTTGGCCATGAAGGCCGCGCTGCGCAGCGCCCGCCTCAATCCCGGGGACATCGACCTCGTGAACGCCCATGGGACCTCCACGCCGCTGGGCGACCTTGGTGAAACCATGGGTGTCAAGAAGTGCTTCGGCGACCACGCGCGGAAACTGATGATGCACTCCACCAAATCCCTGATCGGCCATACCCTCGGCGCGGCCGGCGCGGTGGAGGCCGTGGCGGCCCTGATGGCCTTTGAAAAGGGGATCGTCCACCCCACGCGCAATCTGGACGAAGCGTCGCCGGAATGCGATCTCGACTATGTGCCGCACACGGCGCGCGAAGCCACCGTGCGGGCCGTACTGTCGAACTCCTTCGGGTTCGGCGGCCACAACGCCACGGTGATTGTGAAGGCCTTCGGAGGGTGACAGGTCCGGAAATCGGAAATCAGAAATCAGAAAAATGAAAAGCCGCGTCGCGCAGTCACTTCAGGAAGAGGAACGTGCATGTTCAGCTGGAAGGTGCACGTAGTACGTGCGTTCTTCAGGCATCG
>CAZKRC010000028.1:0-19541 GCA_964555105.1 uncultured Bifidobacterium sp.
CTCGCCCTGCTGGTGCTGGCCGGCTGTCCCACGGACGGCAAGCGCGACACCTTCGACTACCTCCGTTCGCCCCTGAGCTTCCGGATGGAACCCGTCGGCGCCGACCATCCCTTCTGCGCCGATCCCGCACAACGCATGGATCTCAGCGAGCAGGAGTGCCGCAGCGCCTCCAAATACCGCCTGCGTTGGGAGCGCCCCGAAGATACCGTGGGCTTCAGTGAATACCGCATCTATGTCGATACCACTCCGCCCGGGACCACCATGCCCTGGAGCGAAGTGCGCGGCCAGCGCTCCCTGGCCAGTTTCATCCTCGAAGGCCGCGCGCCTCCCGCTGACAGCATCATTTTCGTGCTCGCCGATTCCGGCGCGCTCGGGCGGGTGCTCTCGCGCACCGCGCCCGGCCTCGTCCCGCTGGACACCACGGGCCGCTTCGACAGCACGGGCCGCCTCATCTTCGCGGTCGCCACCGGCTACCGGGAATCCGGGCAGGACGGAACGCCCGCCTATGCGTGGGCGATCACGACCGACCGCTTCCCTCCCTTCCCGCTCCAACCGGCGTTCAGTCCCCAATCCACCTCCCTGACCGTGGAGTGGGACAGGCCGCGCGACCCGACCAGCTTCTTCGAGCCGGGCGCGGATTCGGGCCTCATTCTCGCCTATTACCTGCGCGTGGTGCGGGGCGGCCTTCTCGGCGGGAGCAGGCCCGGCGACACCGCCGGCTTCCGGCACGTGACGTTGACCTATCACGCCGGCGGCGTGGACCGTACCGCCGAGGTGACGCGCACCAACTTCACGTCGCTGCGCGGCGCGCCGGGCGTACTCTTCCGTCTCCCCGACTCCATGCGCGTACAGAACCGCCTCGCGCGCACGCCGGCGGACAGCCTGCGCGTCGTCCTCTCCGGGTTTCTGCCCCAGGACACCCTGGACGTCGGCCTCTGGGCGATGGATTCCGTGGGCAACGTCAGCAGCGACTCCAGCATGACGGCCGTGACGCGCATCCTGTTGACCGACACCACGCAACCCGTACGCCCCCTCCTGAGTCTGGTTTCCACGTCCCGCAACGGTTTCGTCTATTCATTCACGGCGAGCCGCGACCTGGTGGAATCGGGCACGGGCCTTGTGCCCGCGCCGCTCCCCAACGCCAACATTCTCGAGTACCGCCTTGAGCGGATCGCCCTGACCGCCGGCGTGGCCGGGAACCGCGACACCGTCTTCCAGCCCGTCGGCGCGCAGCGTGACAGCGCCGCCTTCATCGACACCGCGCGCCATCTTCCGCCCGGCGCTTCGTATCTGCTCGTGATCCGCGCCGTGGACTCCACGGGCCACGTCTCCGAAGCCGACTCGCTGGAGGTCGCCACCACCGAGGTCCGCTTCCCCGGCGACGACAGCACCGCGACCTGCCCGCCGGGTTTCGTCGCCATACCGGGCGGACGGTTCCAGCTCGGCGACACGGCCACCGTCGCCGGCAGCGACGAGCGGCCCGCACGGTTCCACGTGGCACCGTCGTACTGCATCGAAGCCCTCGAACACCGCGACGCCGCGGGCGCGTTCGTCACCAACGTCACCTGGCAGCAGGCCCACGACGCCTGCAGCGACATGGCGTCGACCTCGCTCACGCCCGCGGACAGCACGTGGCTGTGCACGGAGGCCGAATGGGAACGCGCCTGCGAAGGCGCGGAACCGGACGTTCCCCTCGCCTACGGCATGCAATCCGAACGGCGCGAGCCCGGCAACGTGCGCTATGCATGCAACATCGGCACCGCGGATTCCCTCATGGCGAAATCCTCCGCGCTGCGCGACCCCAGCTGCATCAGTTACGACGGCGCGCTGGACATGTCGGGCAACCTCGCCGAATGGGTGCTCGACCCCTACACCAACACCTATCCCGCCATGCCCGAATCCCTCGGTCGCGGCACCCCGCACACCCCTCCCGCCGCGACGTCGCGGCGCGGATTCCGCGGCAGCAACTACCTGAATCCCCATGAATCCCCGGCGGTATTGCTCTCCCGCGCGCGCTGCTCGAACCGCAACTACGCCGCGCAGTCGCGCCCGCGCCCTTTGCCCGGCTGCGTCAGCGCCGACGGCCCCCAACTGGTGGTCACCTACAACAACGTCAACAAGGCGCCGCGCTGCCTGCCGCTGCCGGAAGGCATCGCCGCCTCCGACATCGACTCCCTGATTCCCGCGCGCGACAGCTCGCAAATCCTGATCCTGCTGAGCGGCATTCCCACACCGTACGCCCACCCGCTGCCACACGACACCGCGTACATCGCCCAAGGCCTGCGGCCCATCTCCGCCACGCTCACGCGGCAAACGCTCGCCATCGTCTCCTTCCGCAACGACGTCACGAACGAAACCGTGATCGACACCCTGCATGCCGCGGGCATCCTCAACGCATCGCCCGCCAACCAGGAAGCCATCTTCCGCCGCGAAGCGTCTCCCCCCTGGTCCGTCGTCACCTCGGGAGGCGGCTACCAGATCACCTACCGCTACGCGCACATCCAGACCCGCAGCGTCCCCGCCAAGGCCTACTACTCGAACTCCGCGATCGGTTTCCGTTGCTGCAGCCGTCCGCGACCGTGAAGCGCACGCGTCACTTAAAGCACGTTTAAAATACGCGCGTCACGAACGTCCGCCGCCGGCCTTCCAGATCTTGCGCGCCAGCGCATTGCTCAGGATCCCGCCGACCTCATCCCGCGGCACTGCGGTCAGGACAGGAGCAGCCTGGTCCGGGGGGGGAAACCGCGACGCAGGCGTCGCGGGGCGGAGGGCCGCGCGGTACACCTCCACATCGTAACGCGTTCTCATGATCGTGTGGTGCAGCGCGGCCGGGAGCGACCCGGGACGCGGGTCGCCGGAACCTGCGGGACGTTGGCGGTGTTTACGAAGCGTATGCTCGTGACCTTCCCGTCTTTCAGGGTCTCGACCTTCACGGTCACGATCCTCGCGGTCCTCGAAACACCACCCGGGATGACGCCGCAGAAAAGCCCCGCGCCAATCCGCGGCGTCATCTCCGAGGAACAGGGGAAACATCAGGTGGCCCGCGAGGAAGGCGCCGCGGGGACGGGTTTCCATCAACACGGAGGCCGCGGAGCTCACGACCGCCACCACCGCCACCGCCTTCACGCGCGTGATCGGGGGGCGGGGCTTCGCGGGCGGCAACACGTTCGTTCCCCCTTGCGCCCGCGCGGCGCAGAAACGCTCCAGCGGGCAGACATCGCAGCGCGGCGTGGCGGGCACGCACACCAGGGCACCCAGTTCCATCAGCGCTTCGTTGAGCGCGCCCGGGTCCGCGAAGACCGCTTCGTCCGGCCCGCCCGGGACGTCATCATCCCCGGCGCCCACCCACAAACGCGCGAGATCCCAGTACAGGCGTTTTTCCCGCGCGCCCGCGCCGGGCAGAAAGTTCAGGCCCTGCAGACGACTGAAGACGCGGACGACATTGCCGTCCAGCAGGGGCGCGCGCCGGCCGAAGGCGAGGGAGGCCACCGCCCCGGCGGTATACTCGCCGACCCCGGCGACCTCCCGCCAGGCGGAGGCCTCCAAGGGCCAGACCCCGCCTTCCGCCACCATCTTCGCCCCTTTGTGGAGATTACGGGCCCGCGCGTAATAACCGAGTCCCGCCCACGCTTGCAGCACCTGTTCGGGAGGCGCTTCCGCCAATGCCCGCACATCTGGGAAGGTCCGCATCCAGCGCTGGAAGTGCGGGATCACCGCCGCCACGACGGTTTGCTGCAACATGATCTCGGCGATCCACACCGCATAGGGAGCCCGGCGCGGCGGAAGGGGCAGGCGCGGGTCACGCGACGCGACGCGCTGCGGAGTCCCCGCGTACGGGGCACGCCACGGAAGATCGCGGGCGTGCGCCGCGAACCACGACAGCAGGGGTTCCCGGCAGGCGTCCCAGCGTGCGATGGCCCCTGCGGGGATGTGGTCCCAGGGGGCGTCGAGACGCCCGTGTTGCGGAAAGGTGGGCAGCATGATCACTTGAGCTATTATTTCAGGACAAGGTAGCATCCGCTGCCGTTCCCTAAATTGCATGCACGCGTCCACGCGCTCCGTTCATTTCAGAATGCCTCTACGGCTGCTCGCCGCCCTCTTCTTCGCCGGAGTCGCGACAGGCACGGCCCATGCGGACGGTGTCCGCCCCCAACGCTTCGGCCCCTTCCTGCAACAAAGCCTGATCGCGCAGGGGAATCCCGCCGGCTACGAACGCGTGTTTCCCTTCGGGGCGTATAACCTGCAAGCCGGCTGGATCGAGCCCATCGCGGCACTGCCGTGGCCCTTGTTCCGCGGAAGTTATCTCGAAACCCAGGCGAACGCGACCGTGTCCCCCTACCAGGCGGACTTCGGCATCGCCTTCAACCTGAAGCCGATCCGTTTCTTCGAGTTCGGCGTCGCGTACAACCGCCTGCTTTTCCCGAACACGTTGGCGGGTTTCAGCTATCCCGACAGCAGCGACAAACGGCTTCTGCCGGAGCGGTCGCGATGGCGCCCTCCCCAGATCTTCGGGGTCGACCACCTCACCGCCGCGGGCGCGGACATCTTCACCTACCAAGGCAACGTCACCGTCAATCTGGGGCCGCTGCAGCTGCATGGCGGCGGTTCCTACAGCATGTGGGACGTGGATACGCGCTCGCATGACCTGCTGCTGGAATACCGCAGCGGGTTCCTGATCAGGCGGCAGGACCGCATCGGCAGCGCGTATGCGCAACTCCTCGTCCGGCCCGACTCCGGGATGGGCATGCTCGGCTTCAGGGCCAACGGCTTCGGCCTCCGCAACCAGCTGCACTGGAGTGTCCAGACGGAGCTGGCGCAAAACCTGGTGTCCGCGGGATTCTCCGGCCTGCAGAGCGGCCGCAGCGGAGGCCGGTTGTACCGCGGCCTCGACGGGTGGATCGGCTACTGGACATGGCATCCGCAGTTGAACAACCAGGAGCCTTGGCAGAAGCTGAACCTGAGCCTGCAGTGGACCTGGAACATCCAGATCCTCAACCTGACCGATCAATGAACACCGCGCCCTGGGGGGCGACTTTCTTCACCGCGCCCTGGGGGGCGCGGTTCCCATTGCGGTTCGGCGAACCGCGGCGCCTCTCCCCGGGCACCGGCATCCGCCTTGTCCCGCGCCGCTTCCTGCCGCAGCAGGGTGAGGTGCAGATGCGTCGACGTCAGGCCGTCCGCCGACGCGAAGACGATCTCGGTGGGAAAGGCTCCCTCCGGGGTCGTCACGTAACGCGCGACGCGCATGGTGCGGGAAGGCCGCGGACCGTTCCCGGTGAAATCCACCTTCCGCAAGAGCGCGTCCTGCCGTCCCACGGTCGCTTCCAGCGAGGCGTACAGCGTCGCCAGCGCGCCACCCGGAGCCAGCTGGATGACCACGGCGGAATCGTTCTCGCGCGCCCTGCGGGCGCCCCGGTGGCCCTCCAGATAGCCGAAGGGCAGACGCACGAGGTCTTCATAACTGATGTCGGGCGAGAAGGCCGGTTTTTTCCGTGAGTAGGGCGCCAGGCGCCGCAACCGGCCCGACACTCCCTCGCGGCCCCATTGCTCAACGCCGTCGCCGCGACTCCACCACTCAAAGCCGTCCTCGGCGCCGCGCAGGCTCAGGCGCCGTTCGCCCGCCACGGGACCCACCTGCAGGACGCCCCGCAAGGTATCGCGACCGCCCAGAAAAGACGCGCGCACGCAGACGACTTCCGCCGTGAACGCCCCCCCGTGGTGATGTTCCCGTGCGCGCGCGAGCAGCATGGTTGCCGGCAGGTCGTTCGGCAAGGGCGCGACCGGCTCCGGCGTGGCTTCGTAAGCCGGATAGGAAACCTCGTCCTGCGCCGTAACCGTCGGGACGACGGGGAACGTGAGCAGGGCCACGGCGCAGGCGACGGTGCGCGCAGGGACGAAGCGCACGCGAAGGACACGTACGGAAAAAGGCCGGAAACGCAAGGCAGGAAACATGGATGCGGCGGAAGGTCTCATCGGGTGGCGGTCACGGGAAGCGGGGAGTGTCGCGAAGCGTGCACGGCGCCCGCCCCACAAGGAACGGTACGCCTTCAACGCTAAGAGAATACAAGGAGGCCGACGGATTCCACAGGGGGAACGAAGGGACGCCGCACGATGCCCCAGAGGCAAGGCTCAGGGCATCAAGAGTCAGGAAGTCAGGGGGAGGACGACATCACGGCATCCCACCATCAGGACATGGCAGCATGCCCACACGACCAGAGAGTGACAGGACTGATGAAGGTTGAACGTTCACAGCGCAGGATCCCCAATATGGTAATGGCGGGATCCCGGTGCGTTTTAGTGTTGTGATGTTCGGGTGTTCGGATGTTCGGATGCTGTGATGTTCCGATGTTCCACGATGCCGGTGTCCCAATGGCGGAAGGGGTGAGATTTGAACTCACGGTACAGTTGCCCATACTTCAGTTTTCGAGACTGATGCCTTAAACCACTCGGCCACCCTTCCGAAACACCGGACGGGGAAGAGTAGAAAAAATGCCGCCGGGACAGTAGACTGTAGGTATAAAAAGCGGCCGGGCCAAAGCGGGAGATGCGGGACGCTCCTTGCCCACATCCCGCGTAAATGCTACGTCCCCCGGCCAGAACAGGTTCCCCCGCATTCATGAAACTTCAGGATCCCGGCGCGTCCGGCGCATCGTTTCCCGATCCCCGGGAGACCGCGACATTTCCCGCTCCTCCCGCCGCGGGGTTTGCGAATGCGCCCCCCTCCGGCACGCCGCTCACGATCACGTCCTGTCGCACCGATCACCTGGGTGCGGAGGTTCTCCCGAACGGTGTGCGTTTCGCCGTCCACTCCGAGCATGCCCACGGCATTCACGTGGCCCTGTTTCCTCCCGGCACGCCACAGCACGGCGAGCCGGCTGCGGTCCTGCCGCTTCCGGACTGCCGCAATCATGTCTTCATGGGATTCGTCCCCGGCATCGGGCCGGGGTGGCAATACGGATTCCATGCCGAAGGTCCTTTCGATCCCCGCCATGGCCACCGCTTCAATCCGCGCAAGTTCCTCATAGACCCGTATGCGCGTGCCCTGACCGGCAGGTTCCGCAACGAAGACGGGGTTTTGTGCGGCCACGTTCCCGGCGCGGGGCTGGATGCCGACCTCATGCGCGACCATCGCCCCAGTCACACCTTCATGCCCCGCGGCCTGATCGTGGACGACACGTTCGACTGGCAAGGGGTGGACGCGCCCGACATCGGACGCGAGGAGCTCGTGATCTACGAAGTCCACGTGCGCGGCTTCACGCGCGACCCGTCGTCGGGGGTATCCGCCCCCGGGACCTTCACGGGTCTGATCGAAAAGATCCCCTACCTGAAGTCCCTGGGCGTGAACGCGGTGGAGCTGCTGCCCGTTCACGCGAAGTACAGCGAAGACCTGCTGCGGGAGCGTGGCCTTTCCAACTACTGGGGTTACAACAGCGCCTCCTTTTTCGCGCTGGAACCCTCCTACGGCACGGGACGCACGCCCGGGTGCGAACGTGACGAGTTCAAGACCATGGTGCGCGAACTGCATCGGGCCGGCATCCTCGTGTTGCTCGACGTGGTGTACAACCACACCGCCGAAGGCAACGAGCGTGGGCCGACGCTGTCGCTGCGCGGCCTCGACAACCGGTCCTACTACGCGCTCACGGGCCCGGAGGAAGAGCCCGCCCGTTTTTACCTCAACCATACGGGATGCGGCAATACCGTCGACTTCGGAAGTCCTCCGGTCGTGCGGCTGGTGATGGATTCGCTGCGATACTTCGCCGCGGAGCTGCGCGTGGACGGCTTCCGCTTCGACCTCGCCACCGTGCACGGGAGGCGCGGCCCCCACGACTTCACGGCGGACGCGCCCTTCTTCACCGCCGCCGCGCAGGATCCGGTGCTGAACCGCTCGATCCTGATCGCCGAACCGTGGGATGTCTCCACGCACGGCACCGGCCGTTTTCCCCGCGGCTGGCTGGAATGGAACGACGACTTCCGCGACGTGGCGCGGCGCTGGGTCCGGGGAGACCACGGCTTACCCGCCGTCATGCTCGAAAAGCTGGAGGGATCCCCCGCCCTGTACGCGCCCGCCCGGCGGGAACCCTGGACCAGCGTCAACTTCGTCACGGCGCATGACGGCTTCACCCTCCGCGACCTTGTGACCTATGGCCACAAACGCAATCTCGCCAATGGCGAGGACAATCGTGACGGGAGTTCCGAGAACCACAACTGGAACTGCGGTCACGAAGGACCGGGTGGCGGCCCTGACGTCGGGATGCGGCGCGCCCGCCAGGTGCGCAACCTCATGATGTTGACCCTCTTCGCGCGCGGCACCCCCATGTTGCTGGGCGGTGACGAGTTTCTGCGCACCCAGGACGGCAACAACAACGCCTACTGCCAGGACAATGCCGTTTCCTGGTTCGACTGGAGCCGGACCCGGCCCGGTTCGGAAGGGGCCGCGTTCCTGCGCTTCACCCGCGAAGCGATCGCATGGCGGCGCCTGTGCGGGCCGCAAGGACATCCCGGAGCTTCGCGGGGACGCACCTGGGAGCGCCACTGGCAGGGCTTCACCGCCGCCGGCAAGCCGTGGCCTCCGGACCAGCCGCCCAGCGACCGGCATGCGGCCTTCATGATGCACGCCGCCCGCTCCCACAACGCGTGGCTGCCCGTGTTCAACCCGGGGCCCGACCCGTTGCTTTACCTGTTGTTGAACGGCGAAGACGAGGCCGTGATGTTCTACCTGCCCGCTCTCTCCGCCGGGTGGGAATGGAGACGCGTCGCCGACACCTCCCTGCCCTCTCCCGAGGACATCGCCACCGCCGGCGACGGCGCGCTCCTCGCCGAGGCCGACCGTTATCCGATCGCGCCGCGCACCGTGGCGCTTTTGCGCGCCTTCGCGGTGAGCCCTCGCGGCCCGGCCCCCGCACCCTGACGTTTCTCCCCCGGAGGGTCGTATCCATCACCAACTCACCGACAGCTATCTTTTTCCGTTCGCCATGCGGCTTTCCCCGACCCGGTCGCCCCGGACACTCCGCCTTCCGTTCACGGTGAACGCCTCCGTCGCTGCAACCGGGGGCGCGATGCCCGTCCCGTTGGCCGGAGCCAGGAATCACACATGAAGATCGTCATCGTCGGTGCCGGCGAAATCGGCACATACCTCGCCCGCATCCTCGCCCAGGAGAATCACGACATCGTCGTGATCGATACCAACCCGGATCATCTCAGGCGCGTCGGCGAAACCCTGGACGTGCTCACGCTCGAAGGCAGCGCGACGCGCATCAACACCTTGCAGAAGGCGGGCGTGGGCGACGCGGACATGATCATCGCCGTCACCTCGTCCGAAGAAGTGAATTTCGTGGCGTGCATGCTGGCCGCAAGGCTGGGAGCCCGGAAGAAAATCATGCGGGTGCGGGATCCGGAGTTCCTGTTCGCAAAAGGTCCCGCGGGCGCGGCGGACTTCGGGATCGACCTCGTCATCTACCCCGAAGGCATCGCGGCCATGGAAATCGTGCGCCTGATCCGCCGCTCCGCCGCGACGGAGGTGCTCGATCTCGTCGACGGCCGCATGCAGCTCCTGGGGCTCAAGGTGGACCCCGGCAGCCCCCTGATCGGCAAGAAACTGCAGGACATCCCGCAACCCAGGGAGGGCTTCTCCTACCGCGTCGTCTGCATCCTGCGCGGCGTGCAGACCCTGATTCCCAAACACGACAGCATCATCAACCGCGGCGACCAGATCTTCGTCATTTCACGCAGCGAAGCCGTGCCCCGGATGCTCGAGGTCAGCGGAAAAAGCGCCGCCTCGCTCAAGAAGATCATGATCCTGGGCGGCGGGGAGATCGGACAGTGGGTCGCCCGTGAGCTGGAGAACGAAGTGGAGATCAAGCTGATCGAGTCCAGCCTGGAACGCTCCCAGAAACTCGCCGTGAGCCTGCGCAAGACGCTGGTGCTCCATGACGAGGGCAAGGACCTGGACCTGCTGGTGAGCGAGGGCATCACGCGCATGGACGCCTATGTCGCCGTCTCCCCCGACGAGGAAGGCAACATCATTTCCTGCCTGATGGCGAAACACTTCGGCGTGAAGAAAACCGTATCCCTGGTCGACAAGGTCGATTACATCCCTTTCTCCAACGCCATCGGCGTGGACGCCCTCATCAACAAGAAGCTGTCGGCGGCCACCGCCATCCTCAAGTTCATCCGCCGGGGGGAGATCGTCACCGCCGCCACGCTGCACGGCGTCGGCGCCGAAATCATCGAACTGGTCGCCCAACCCGGATCGCGCATCACCAAAAAGCCCGTGGGCGAACTCGGTTTCCCCGACGGCGCCCGCATCGGGTGCATCGTCCACAACGACCAGGTGTACATCCCGGTGAGGACCAGCGTCGTGCACCCGCAGGACCGCGTGGTGGTGTTCACGCTTCCGAAGGCCATCAACGACGTGGAAAGACTGTTCCGCTAACCTCTCGCGGCCCCCATGTACTTCCGTCCCGTCCTCGCCATCCTCGGCTTTCTGCTCATCATCATCGGGATGATGATGCTCGTGCCCTTGCCGTTCGCCGACTGGGCGGACGGACGGTTGACCGGCGGAGACGCCGTCCCGCTCCTGCTCTCCTCGGGCCTGACGGTCATCACCGGACTCGTCCTGTGGGGGGCGTTCCGGAACGAACGGCACACTCTCCGCAAACGTGAAGGCTTTCTGATCGCCGCCAGCGGCTGGGCCGTCGCCTCCTTGTTCGGCGGACTGCCCTACCTGTTTTCCGGCGCGATTCCGTCCTTCACGGATGCGTACTTCGAAACCATCTCGGGATTCACGACCACCGGCTCCACCATCCTGACGAACATCGAGGCCCTGCCCCGAGGCCTGTTGCTGTGGCGCTCCCTTACGCAATGGAGCGGCGGCATGGGGATCCTGCTGCTGTCCATCGCCATTCTTCCCATGCTCGGCGTGGGCGGCATGCAGCTGTTCAGCGCCGAGATCTCCCACGTCACCCTCGAAAAGCTGACGCCGCGCATCAGCCAGACCGCGCGGATCCTCTGGCTCCTGTATTGCGGCCTCACCGCCGCGCAGGCGCTGCTGCTTCTCTTCGGCGGCATGTCCCTGTACGACGCGCTGGCCCACGCCTTCGCGACCGCTTCCAGCGGCGGCTTCTCCACGAAGAACGCGAGCCTGGGGCATTTCGCGTCGCCCTTCATCGAAAGCGTGACCATCCTCTTCATGTTCCTGACCGGGGCGAGCTACACGCTGCATTTCCGGGCCCTGCGCGGCCGCAGCCTGAGGCCCTACGGACTCGACAACGAGTTCACGTACTACGCCCTCGCGACGCTCGGCGCCGCGACACTCGTCTACTTCGGCATTCCCGAAGGCCTGCATCCCGACTGGCTGAGTCGCGGCCGCGCCGCGCTGTTCCAGGTCGTGTCCCTGATCTCCAGCACCGGATTCATCACCAGCAATTACAACGTGTGGGCTCCCGCCGCCCAAATCATCCTCCTGGTGCTGATGGTGCACGCGGGATGCGTGGGCTCGACTTCGGGAGGTTTCAAGATCGCGCGGCTGGTCCTGCTCCTCAAGATCGGGCTCACCGAAATCCGCAAGCTCGCCCATCCCCGCGCGATCTTCGTGACCCGCTACAACGGCGAAGCCGTTTCTCCCGACATCATCGCCTCGGTCCAGGCGTTTCTCATCGCCTACATCGCCATCTTCGCGATCTGCTCTGCCCTCCTCGCCGCGTTCGGCATGGACATCCTCAGTGCCGGCAGCGCGGTCATCACATCCATGAGCAACGTCGGTCCGGGCCTGAACAGCGTGGGCGCCGTCGAAAACTACAGCCACATGGCCGACGCGGGCAAGTGGCTGCTCTCGTTCTGCATGCTCATGGGGCGCCTCGAATTCTTCACCGTGCTGGTCCTGTTCTCACCCAGCCTGTGGAAGCGCTGACCTCCACACCGCCCCCCACTCCACACACGTTCCCGCATGACCTCCAGGGAGGGGTCGCCTATGCGTATACCGAAAAAAAAACGGTGTCGCGTTCCGTCTTAAAAACTGGGTCCTGGGGCGAGCCCTCGACCCCGCCGATCGCGGCGCCCTCCACAAGCTTTCCCTGGTGGCGTTCTTCGCCTGGGTGGGCCTGGGCGCGGACGGCCTGTCCAGCTCCGCCTACGGTCCCGAGGAAATGTTCCGCGCGCTCGGCGAGCATCATCATCTGGCCATCCTGCTCGCGTTCGCCTCCGCCTTCACCGTCTTCCTGATCAGCGCGACGTATTCGCAGGTGATCGAACTCTTCCCTCACGGCGGGGGCGGTTACGGGGTATGCTCCAAACTGTTGTCTCCCAAGGCGGGACTGGTGGCCGGCGGCGCCTTGCTCATCGACTACGTGCTCACCATCGCGATCTCGCTCGCCAGTGCCGCGGACGCGCTGTTCAGTTTCCTTCCGCCCGACTGGCATCCGTACAAACCGCATGCGGCGCTCGCCCTGCTCGCCGCGCTCACGCTGATGAACGCCCGCGGCGTCAAGGAAAGCGTCACGCCGCTGGTGCCGATCTTCCTGCTGTTCGTGGTCTCGCACGCCGCCGTGCTCCTGTACGGCATCGGCACCCACCTGCTCGACTTCCCCGCGCTCGCGCGCGCCACGATGGACGATGCCGTACACACCCACGAAAGCCTCGGGATGCTCGGCGCTTTGGTTCTGATGCTGCGTGCGTTCTCCATGGGTGCGGGCACGTTCACGGGCATCGAGGCCGTGAGCAACGGCATCCCCATCCTGCGTGAACCGCGCGTGAGGACGGGGCGGCGCACCATGCTGTACATGGCCGCCTCGCTGGCCTTCATGGTGGTCACCCTGATGATCGCCTACGTCCTGTACCGCGTGCAGCACGTGCCGGGAAAGACCCTGAACGCGGTTCTGTTCGAATCCATCACGGCCGGGTGGAACCCCGTCATGGGAAGCTGGGCCGTATGGATCCTCCTGTTCTCCGAGGCCGCGCTCCTGTTCGTGGCCGCGCAAGCGGGTTTCATGGACGGCCCGCGCGTGGCGGCCAGCATGGCCCTCGACCGCTGGCTGCCGCGGCGCTTCGCCCTGTTGTCCGACCGTCTCGTCAACCGCAACGGCATCCTGCTCATGAGTCTGGCCGCGGCCGCCACCCTGCTGCTCACGGGGGCCTCGGTGGGCACGCTCGTGGTGCTCTACTCCATCATGGTGTTCATGGACTTCGTGCTCGTGCACACGGGGATGGCCCGCCACTGGCTGAAAGTCCGGGGCGCGGAGCCGCGCTGGCGTCTCCGGCTGGCGGTGAACCTCGCCGGACTCGCCGTGTGCGCCTTCATCCTGGTCATGGTCGTCGCCCTCAAGTTCTTCGAAGGCGGGTGGATCACCCTGGTGGTTCTCGCCGCATTCCTGGGCATGGCCCTCATGGTGCGGCGCCGGTACGCCGCCACGGAGAAAACCCTTTCACGTCTGAACACGCTGGTGCAGGCCGCCGAGGCTTCGGAAGCCCTCATCGGCCGGCTGCGCACGGGTGAACCCGATGCCGGCACCCCGTGCGATCCCAAGGCCAAGACCGCCGTCCTGATCGTCTCCGGTTTCAATGGCATCGGCTTGCACAGCCTGTTCGCCATCACCCGCCTCGTCGGCGGCGTGTACAGGAACTTCGTGTTCGTCGAAGTCGCGTTGATCGATGCGGGAGCCTACAAGGGCGCGGACGAAGTCGACAACCTCAACGCGCATGTGTCGTCCGGACTGGAAAAGTATGCCGGTTTCATGCGGCGGCACGGTTACCATGCCGAGACCGCCACCATCATGAGTCATGATGTGGTCGACGGCTGCGTGCGCCTCGCGCCAGAAATCCTTGCCCGTTTTCCGCAGGCCATGTTCTTCATGGGACAACTGGTGTTCCCCGAAGAGTCGTGGCTCTCACGGCTGTTTCACAACAACGCCGTGTTCGCCGTCCAGCGACGACTGTACAACCTGGGCATTCCCTTCCTCATCCTCCCCATCCGCGTCAAGCCGAGAGGATGACGCACCCGACCGGAAGCCGGCTACTCCTTGGCCGGCTTCAGAAACACCAGGCCGGCGACGGCGATCATCGCCACAATGCCGAGCAGCTCGATCACGAGGTTTTCATAACGCCCGTAGGGAAGCCGGTCGAACGCCCACCGTCCGCCCAGCAGCATCGGCGCCAGGAAAAGCGACGTGCCCATCAAGGCCTTGCCGCGGGCTTCCGGCGCCAGCTTGCGGCCCCGGCTCCGCAACCACAAAAACCCGGCGATCATCAAAAGCACTACGGCGATCCGTTCGTTCTGCATCGCCACAATGTACCTCGTCCCGCTCGACTCCGAGACGCCATCCAGCTATTTTTACCGGTATGAAAACCCTGCTTGTCACCCTGAAGGCCCCAGCCCTTCCCCCCCATCCCCTTTCCCTTTTCACCGGCACGATGATCCCCGGCCTCGCCCGCACCACGCGCATGCTGTTGGCCGTCGCCACGCTCGCCCTGCTCGTCGCCCCCGTACAGGCACAGATCACCAAACCCGAAGACGGCTTCGGCATCGGCTTCGTGCTCGGTGCCCCCACGGGCTTGTCCGCGTCCCTGCCCATCGGAAGCCACAATGCGCTCAACGCCACGCTGGGATACAAACTCGGCGACTCCCCCAACCTGTACACGCAAGCCAGCTACGTATGGATCGCCAAGGACATCATCCCCGTCGACGTCGGCTCGGTCTCGGTCTACTACGGTCCCGGCGCCTTCGTGCTCGCGTCCCGGGACGCCGCCCTCGGCATCCAGGCGATCGGCGGCATCGACTACCGCTTCGCCACCGCCCCCGTCCAGGTATTCCTCGAAATCGGCCCGGGCATCACCTTGCTCCCCGACACCAGTCCCCATCTCGGGGCCGGACTCGGGGTCCGCTACTACTTCTAAAGGCCGGTCCCGAATGTTGATAGCATGTGAGTGGAATACGCAATTCTCATGATATCAATGATTTAAGCCATTTTTAGGGGTGTTTCCCATTCCGGGGTTTCAACACGTATGTTGATTAACCCCCGGAATGGGGGTATATTCAGGGCTACCGGGGTCACCCTGACCCCACGAGGTTCGCCATGAAATGCCCCTACTGCCAGTGCGATGAAGACAAAGTGGTCGACTCCCGCGCCAGCCGCAGCGGGAAGGCCATCCGGCGTCGCCGCGAATGCCTCGAATGCGGCAAGCGCTACACCACTTATGAATACGTGGAAACCACCCCGTTCACCGTGGTGAAGCATGACGGCCGGCGCGAGCCCTACGATCGCCAGAAAGTCCTCGCCGGCATCCGCATGGCGTGCATCAAAAGGCCGGTCTCGAACGAACGCATCGAACAGATGGTCGACGACATCGAAAATCAGATCCAGACCGCCGCCGACGGAGAGATCAACTCCAAAGCCCTCGGTGAGTTGGCGATGAAGCAGCTCCATCAGGTCGACGAAGTCGCCTATGTCCGCTTCGCCTCCGTGTACCGCAAGTTCAAGGAAGTGAAGGAATTCATTTCCGAGATCAGCGTGTTGCAACAAACCTACGCCTGATCCCTGCGGGCGCCACGCACCGCCTCCCGCGCTCCGCGCGCGCCCAGCTCCCTTTTACAAGCGTCCTTTTTTCGCGCCGCGCAGCAGGGACGATATCTGCTTCTTCGACAGCTCGTTCTCCACCTTCCGACGCTTGGGCGCACAGTCCTCGCACAAGGGCACGTATTCATTCGAGACCGAAACCGCGCCTTCGGAACGTCCCGTCTCGGTGATGTGGTACTTGAGCGTGGGCTTCTCCTGCTTGCAGCGGTAGCAGGTCGCCATCACGGGCACGCGCTCGCCGCTGGAAGCCTTCTCCTTCGCCTTGTCCTTGCGCGAAATCTCGTAGGCGCGGCTGAGCGAATTGTTCTTGCGGAGAAACCGGTCGTGGAAATCCTGGTCTTCGGCCATGCGTCACCTCTGGTTGACTGAAAACTCGTCCCCCCGCCTTGGTACCCGGGAGATCCTCACAGAAGGTACAACTTCACCCGCGCGGGACACAGGGCATCGCCCCCCGCGCCTTCCCCACCCCCGCAATCCGCCTTTTCAATGTTTCAACGTTTCGACGTCCCGGGATGCGCGACGGCTTTCACGCCGCGAACAGTTCATCCAGCTCCAGCAAGCCGTACACCGTGTTCGACAAAAACACCCGCCCCGTCGAGGTCAACCGCAGCGGCTGCACGTGCAGCGAACGTTTTTCACCCGCGCCCCGACGATGCGCTTCGAGAAACGCGTCCACCACGGGTGCGAGGTCGAGCACGCGCACGCGCTCCGGAGAAGAGACCGTCGCGCCCAACAGGCGGACTCCGGCGTTGAATTCCACGGCGGCCGCGCGCGCCTGCGCCGGCAGGAACGCCGGGCACACCGTCGTGAGAACGACCCGCGCCTGGGTCTTGAGCACAAGCAATTGCAGCAACGCCCCGAGTTTTTCCACGGAGGCGTCCGGGGCGAGTTCCCGCGCCATGTCCGCCGTGCCCAGGCCGATGACCACGAGGTCGGGGGCCTTGCCGATCAAGGCGGGCGCGACGGGCAACGCCGCCTCCACCGTGAGCTGCTCCTCCCCCAGGTGATACGACTTGAAGGCCGCGCCCGGACGGTGCGTCACCAGCAGCTCGACGATCGCCTCGCCGTATCCATCCGGAGGACACAGCAACCCGTCACCGAAAAAAACGAGGTTCTTCAGAAAACGCCTCCGCGCTGAAACTGGTGGGCCCACTCCGGCTTGAACGGAGGACCGGGCGATTATGAGTCGCCTGCTCTAACCAACTGAGCTATGGGCCCGTGAAGCGGAAAGATAAGTCGTGGATGAATGCCGGAAGTCCGCGGCGGAAGATTGTCGCAGTGCCGCATTGTACCTTTCCCCCATGCTTTTCGATTCGTACTGGCGCGTGCTGGGGCTGCCGCTTTCCCGCGTGAAGGGCGTGATCACGGATGCGATTCCGTTTTCGCTGGTGGAGACGTCGCTGTGGATCGGAACGATGGCGACGATGATTTTCCTGTTGACCCTGTTGCCCTCACGAGGACGTCACGGAGAGTCCCCCGCAAGCAAGCGGGGAAGCATGTGGTTGAAGGCCCGCGGCGTGCGCATGGCCGCGCTCGCCGTCGGGCCGGTTTTCCTGGTGACGCTGGGGTTGGGTCAGGGGGCGTTCCCCGGCAGCCTGGCTCCCACGGCGTGGCGCACGCCGCTCGCGGAGCGACTCGGCGCGGACAGCCTTCCCGAGGAGGCCTTTCGCGCCGGGGCGGCGGAACGTGAAGCGCGCCTGCTGGCCGCCTTCAGGAACGACGAAGGCGGCGCGCACCGCTGGCGCGCGTTTCAGGACATGAGCGAACAGGAGGTGCTCGCGGCCTGCGATACCGCTCTGGACGCCGTGCTGGCCGCCCTGCACCTGCCCGCAGGCCGCACCGTGCGCGCCTACAAGGATATGGGACCCTGGACCGCCACGATCGGGCTCGCTTACGGCGGGCCGGCCTTCCACGATCCCTTCTTCGGCGAGATCGCGATCGTGAGCGACGCGGACATGCCCGCACCGCATTATTGGCGGCTTACGGCCGCCTGCCATGAGGCCGCGCATGCGAAGGGTTTCACCCGCGAGATGGATGCGGAAATCCTCACGCAGCTCGCGCTCGCGCGGCACGACGATCCGCGACTGCGCACCTTGGCGGACATCCATTTCCTGCGCAAAACCGGTTTGTCCCTCACTTGGCCTGAATCCCTGGTGGCGGAGTCGCGGCAAGTGCGCGCGCGACGCACCGACACCGAGAGAACACAACCCGTGGTGCGCGGCTTACGCACCGTCGCGCGCAAACTCGGGCTCCGGAACGAGGCCGCCAAATACGGCGCGCGCAGCGGCGTGGAGGCGTGGAACCCGCGTCACCCGTTCTTCGCAACCGTGCATCACGCCGCGGGCATCCCCGAAGGAGACCAACCTCATGGCCGCGAATAAGGCACGCAACGGACGGAAGCCGCGCGGGCTCGGACTCACGCCCGCGCGTACCCCGGAGTTCCCCGTCGATGAGGAACTCGATCTGCACGGCATGGCCGTGGATGAAGCGCTGACCACAGCGGAGTCGATGCTCAAACGCCACCGCAGCGGCGCGATGCTGCGCATCATCCACGGCCACAGCAACCGCGGCAACGACTCGATCCGCACCAACCTGCATCGCGCGCTCACCAGCATCTGGAAGATCCGCGTGAAGCGGTTCCGGACCGATTTCCACAATCCGGGAGCCACGTTGATCGAGGTGGCGTAACGTCGCGCAACGTCGCGTGAAGCGGCCTCATCGCAGACCCACAAACGGCCCCCGCCCCCTCGCGCTCCCCCTTTTTTACGGTCACCTGACCTTAAATGGCTATAATTCCGTGCCGGATTTCCCTTTTTTTAACCCGACAGCGGGATGGAAACTTCATGATGTTCAAAAAGAAAATTCTCTGCATCGGCGCGGGTTACGTGGGCGGCCCCACCATGGCCATGATCGCCCGCAAGTGCCCCGACTACAAGATCACGGTCGTGGACATCAACAAGGCCCGCATCGATGCCTGGAACAGCCCGAACATCCCCATCTACGAACCCGGGCTCGATGAACTCGTGTTCGCCTCCCGCGGTAAAAACCTCTTCTTCTCCACCGACGTGGATGCCGGCATCCGCGAAGCCGACATCATCTTCGTCTCCGTGAACACGCCCACCAAGAGCTTCGGCGAAGGCGCCGGTCGCGCCGCCGACCTCCAGTACTGGGAAAAGACCGCCCGCCAGATCCTGGCCAACTCCGACACCGGCAAGATCATCGTGGAGAAGTCCACCCTGCCCGTGCGCACCGCCGAGGCGATGGAGCGCATCCTCAATTCCAACGACAAGGGCATCCACTTCGATGTCCTGTCCAATCCCGAGTTCCTCGCCGAGGGCACGGCCGTCAAGGATCTTGAAGATCCCGACCGCGTGCTCGTCGGCTCGCGCGAAACCCCCGAAGGCATCGCCGCCCGCAAGCAGGTGGTGGACATTTACGCGCACTGGGTTTCCGCCGACCGCATCATCGAGTCGAACGTGTGGAGCGCCGAGCTCTCCAAGCTGGTCGCCAACGCCTTCCTGGCCCAGCGCGTGTCCTCGATCAACACCATTTCCGCGCTGTGCGAGAAAACCGAAGCCGACGTCGGCGAAGTGGCCTACGCCATCGGCACCGACAGCCGCAT
Organism: uncultured Bifidobacterium sp.; assembly: GCA_964555105.1. GTDB lineage: Bacteria > Fibrobacterota > Fibrobacteria > UBA11236 > UBA11236 > UBA11236. The sequence goes on from CAZKRC010000028.1 coordinate 19,189, forward strand.
CGGCCCCAAATTCCTCAAGGCCAGCGTAGGCTTCGGGGGTTCGTGCTTCCAGAAGGACATCCTTAACCTGGTGTACATCTGCCAGAGCTACGGCCTCACCGAGGTCGCGGACTACTGGGAATCGGTGGTGCGCATCAACAAATGGCAGCAGACGCGCTTCGTGAAGACCATCCTTTCGAACCTGTTCAACACGGTGGCGGGCAAGCGGATCGCGCTGCTGGGCTTCGCGTTCAAGGCCGACACCGGCGACACGCGCGAATCCCCGGCCATTTCGGTGGCGCGCGGTCTATGCGAAGAACACGCCGACGTGGTCGTGAGCGACCCCAAGGCGCTGGACAACGCGCGCCTCGACC
>CAZKRC010000029.1:0-19521 GCA_964555105.1 uncultured Bifidobacterium sp.
ACAGCGGACAGCAGGAACACAGTGTGCACCGCGCGCATCCTTGCCGGAAGAGGGAGCGTGAGGACAGGTTCGGGACAGGAAGGCTTCACCGAGGAAGACATGGCGCCGGTTTTTTTGGGGGGGAGGGCGCAAGGCCGACCCTTCTTGCGCCGTGACCTGCGTGTGGCCTCCGGGTGTTCGACCTGCGGTGGCCACACTCCGTGCGCGCGGGGGAGGACGTCCTCCCGGCGGGAACACGCGCGCCGCCACTCCCGAACCCGCGGCCCGCCCGGGCCGCGCTTTCCCCCCAAACTTCACAAGCATCAAGCGGTGCCGTCCCCACCATCGTGCCGATCAACGGCTTTCCCTGCAGGCTTCCGGCTGTCCGCTGTGAGCTGCGAGCTGTGAGCTGCGAGCTGTGAGCTGTGAGCTGTGAGCTGTCCGCTCTTAGCTAACTTCCCGTTCATGTCCCTGCAAAACCGTACCCTCCGCATTTATTCCTGGAACGTGAACGGCCTGCGTGCCGTGTTGAAGAAGGGCTTCCGCGATTTCCTGGTCGAACACAAGCCCGACATCCTCTGCCTGCAAGAGACCAAGGCGCATGAGGAACAAGTGGTGGGAAGCCTGAAGGATTTGCCCGAAGGGTACTGGACCTTTTGTTCCGGCGAGCGCAAGGGTTATTCCGGTACCGCGGTCTACAGCCCCGAAAAGCCGGTGGCGACCGCGTGCGATCTCGGCGTCCCCGCGTGCGACGGCGAGGGGCGCGTGGTGCGCGCGGAGTTCGCGGACTTCATCCTTTTCAACGTGTACTTCCCCAACGGCAAGTCGCGCCCGGAGCGCCTGCAATACAAGATGGACTTCTACGAGGCGTTCCAGAAAATGTGCGAGGAGCTGCTCGCGCAAGGGAAGAACGTGATCGTGTGCGGCGACGTGAATACGGCGCACAAGGAGATCGACCTGGCGCGTCCCAAGGCCAACCGCAAGATCTCGGGCTTTCTGCCCGAGGAGTGCGCATGGATGGACCGCTTCATGGCGGCCGGATTCCACGACGTGTTCCGCGAGCGGAACCCCGGCCTGGCGGAGCAGTACACGTGGTGGGACCAGCAGTCGCGCGCGCGCGAACGGAACGTGGGCTGGCGGATCGACTACTTCCTCGTCAGTTCGTCGCTGCGCGACCGGGTGAGAAGGGCCTACATCCTCCCGGACGTGACGGGATCCGATCATTGTCCCGTGGCGATCGATCTGGACGTGTGACCCCTGCAGGGCGGCGGGGGCGGTGGCACGGGGCCGCCGGCCCGGCGACGGTCCTTGCGCAATCGCGGCACCGGGTGCGCGGCGACAGTCTATATTCCCTGAACATGCCGGCGCACCGATCACGAGCCGGCCTCACCCCGACGCAAGGAGTTCTCATGTCCCTTACCTTTTCCCTCCGCTTGGGCGCGGTCTCGGCCCTGATGATCACGGCCTTGGCCGCCGGCGCGGCTCATGCCGCAGCCGCCGTGTACAAGATCGACCCTGTGCACAGCACCGTCCAGTTCAAGGCCAAGCACCTCGGCATCTCCACGGTGACGGGCTCGTTCACCGATTTCAGCGGCAGTTTCACGCTGGATCCCGACAAGGTCGAGGCCACCACGGGGCACCTCACCATCAAGACCGCCAGCGTGAACACCTTCGTCAAGCAGCGCGACGATCACCTTCGCAGCGATGATTTCTTCAACGCCGAAAAGTTTCCCGAGATCACCTTCAAGAGCAAGGCCGTGCGCAACGTCAACATGAAGGACAGCACCGCCGACCTCGTAGGCGACCTGACCATCCGGGACGTGACCAAGGAAATCGTGCTCAAGGTCAAGGGCACCGGCCTGCTCGACAAGGACCCGTGGGGCATGGCCCGCGGCGGCTTCAAGGCTTCGGGCCGCGTCAACCGCCTGGAATTCGGTCTGAAATGGAACGATCTGCTGGATAACGGCGGTTTTGTCATCGCTCCCGAAATCGAGTTGATTCTCGCATTCGAGGGCGTCCGTCAGGATGCACCGGCAAAGAAGTAAGAGGATCGTGCGTCGTCCCCCTGCACGGGATGCGCGACCCAAACGCGGAGGCCGGATCCCGGCTTCCGCTTTTTTGTGCCGTTTTCGCGACCGGAGCCCAGAGCCGCTTGGGGACGATTCCTCCTTCTTTGCACGGATTCCGTCAAAAAGCGCGTTTTAAACCTTGTGCTGAATTGTCGTTGAAACAAATTATTGGTAAACTCATGGATACGATGCCGTCATGCCGACGGCTGGATTTCCCTCAGGAGTGTATTCATGACCGCGTTTTCCTCTTTGCGCCGGGCGGCCTTCGCCCCCGTCCTCATTGCCGCCCTCTCCGTGGGCGCGGCCGAATTCCAGATCGATGCCGCGCACAGCGACGTTCAGTTCAAAGTCAAACACATGGGCATCTCCACGGTGACCGGTTCGTTCAGCGACTTCAGCGGCTCGTTCAACGTCGACCCCAACAACATCAAGGCCACGACCGGCGCGGCGGTGATCAAGGTCGCGAGCATCAACACGAACAACGAACGCCGTGACAACCACCTGAAGAACGACGACTTCTTCAATGCCGAACAATTCCCCGAAATCAAATTCGTCAGCAAGGCCGTGCGCAATGTCAACATGAAGGACAGCACCGCCGACCTCGTGGGCGACCTGACCATCCGGGACGTGACCAAGGAAATCGTCCTCAAGGTGAAGGGCACCGGCATTCTCGCGAAGGATCCCTGGGGCCTGGAGCGCGCCGCGTTCCGCGCGACGGGTACCATCAACCGCTTCGACTTCAACCTGAAGTGGAACAACCTGATCGAGGGCGGCGGTTTCGTCGTCGCGCCCGAAGTCGAAATCGTGCTGGCGTTCCAGGGAACGCGTCAGCCCGCCGCCGCACCGGCGAAGAAGTAACCCGTCCGGGCAATCCGCCCGCGTCGCGTCCATCGCGTTCGGGCCGTGACCGGCCATCGTCTCCCTGTGTCCTCACGGACCCGCGGATGGCCGGTGGGGAGAACTCTCAGGGGGGCGGTCCACGGGTCCGCCCCCTTTTTTTGCTCTCGCCGTTGTGTGCACCTTGACCTTTCCCACCCTTGTGGTTGTACTCTTCCCTCGCGGTCGCCGGGCTCCCGCCGGCCGCCCTCCCGCTTCCAGGAATTCCCATGACCAGCCCCCAGTCGCCCGCCGCCAGCCAGGATCTTCCCTATTTTCAGGATCCCCGGCATGAACGCAACTTTCTGTTCTTGCTCGCGGCCATGCAATTCACCCACATCGTGGACTTCATGATCCTCATGCCCATGGGGCCCTTGTTGATGAAAACCATGGCGTTGACTCCCGCGAGTTTCGGCGCGCTGGTCTCCGCGTACACTTTCAGCGCGGGCATCGCGGGGATTCTGGCGGCGATTTTCCTGGACCGCTTCGAACGCAAGAAGGCCATGCTGGTGGTCTACATGGGCTTCGTCATCGGGACGCTGTTGTGCGCGCTGGCACCCAACGCCCATCTGCTGCTGCTGGCGCGCATCGTGTGCGGCGGCTTCGGGGGCGTGATGGTCGCGCTCGTCTTCGCCCTGATCGGCGACGTGATCCCGCTGGCGCGGCGCGGCGCGGCCATGGGCACGGTCATGACCGCCTTCTCGGTGGCGTCCATCGCGGGCGTACCCGTGGGTCTTTACCTTTCCAACCATTTCGGCTGGAAGATGCCTTTCGTGGCGCTGACGGGACTCTCGCTCCTCATGTGGATCGCGGGTTTCCGCCTGTTGCCGCGCATGCGGCGCGCGCCCATCATCACCGGCGCGCTGGCCGACTTCGGCGCCATCCTCGCCAAACCGATCCACTGGCGTGCGTTCGCCTTCATGTTCGCCATGATGGGATCGACGTTCATGGTGATCCCGTACATCAGCACGTACTTCGTGGCGAACGCGGGCGTGGAAAACAACGACCTGCCCTGGCTGTTCTTCGCGGGGGGCATCTTCACGTTCTTCACGTTGCGCTGGTTCGGCGCGCTGGGCGACCGCCACGGCCTCTTTCGCGTCTTCACGATCCTCAGCATCGCCGCGCTCCCTCCCATTCTCGTGCTGACGCATTTCGGGCCTTGGGGGCTCGTACCGGCGATCGTGGTCACCGTGTTCTTCATGGTGCTGGTGTCGGGACGCTCCGGCCCCGGCATGGCCATGTTGACCACGGTGGTGGAGCCGCGCTTGCGCGGCGGGTTCATGAGCCTCACCACCGCCATGCAGCAGATCGCTTCAGGGACGGCGAGTTTCGTAGCGGGGCTGATCATCGTCCAGGGCGCGGACGGCCGCTTCCAGCGCTATGGACTGGTTGGCTGGATCGCCGCCGTGGGCATCCTCGCCAGCATCTGGCTGGGCAACGGGCTGAAGAACGAGGCGTAACTCATGCGCTTGAACTGACGGTTAAACAGGTCCGAAAAACAGCATCAAGAACGCAGATGTTGTCGTTCCTGTCTGCTGTAGGCCGTTAGCTACTTTTCATATCATGAGTGAATCGGAGACAAGAGGCGGAGCGCCGGAGCGAGACCAAGTTCCGCCAGGCGCCCGACACAGCGATACTTCACGTATCGCGAGGAGGGCAACGCCGCGGAACGCCGGTCGCAGCCAGGCGATCCCCAAACACATCTCCGTCGCCCCCATGATGGAATGCACCGACCGGCATTTCCGTTTTCTGGCACGCCTGATTTCGAAACACGTGCGCCTGTACACCGAAATGGTGACCGCACCGGCCATCGTGCATGGGCGCAAGGAGTTTCTGCTCGCCTATAGCCCGGAAGAGCATCCGGTGGCGCTACAACTGGGCGGCAGCAATCCCGACGAGCTGGAAAGCTGCGCCGCCTTGGGCGCGGAATACGGCTACGACGAGATCAACCTGAACTGCGGCTGCCCCAGCGACCGCGTGCAGTCGGGGAAGTTCGGCGCCTGCCTCATGGCCGAACCGGAACTGGTGCGCGATTGCGTGAAGGCGATGATCCGGGGCGCGGGGCTCGATGTGCCCGTCACGGTCAAGCACCGCATCGGCATCGATGACAAGGATTCATACGACGAGTTGAAGCGCTTCGTCGCCACGGTCGCGGACGGGGGTTGCACGCACTTCTCCGTGCACGCCCGCAAGGCGTGGCTCAAAGGCCTGTCACCCAAGGAAAATCGTGAGAAGCCGCCGCTCAACTACGAGGCCGTGCGCCGCCTCAAGAGGGACTTTCCCGAACTCCAGTTCGTGCTCAACGGCGGTATCGTATCGCTCGATCAAGCGGAACCGTGGTTCCACGAACTCGATGGCGTGATGATCGGCCGCGAAGCCTACCGCGACCCGATGATGCTCGCGGGCGTGGACGCCCGCTTTCACGGCGCCGCCGCAACGGGTACGGCCACGCCGCCCTCCACCGAAGAGGTCGTACGCGCCTACATCCCGTACGCGCGGGCCCGTCTCGCCGAAGGCGAACGCCTGCACTTCATCGCGCGCCACTTGCACGGGCTATTCCTGGGTGCCAAGGGCGCCAAGGCGTGGCGCACCACGTTGGCCGAGGGCGCCGGCAAGCCCGGCGCAAGCGCCGATCTGATCGAACGCGCGCTCGACGCGATGGACCACGCGGCACGCCGACACGCCGCGCAAAACCCGACCTGAGGCCGTCAGGAAAGCCCGCAAGGGTTGTTCAACGCGCGCGCACCGGGACTGATGCTCCTCGACACCCAGCGACACCCGCCCGAACGTCCTCCTTCCCTCAACGACGAAGAACGGTCCGCGACGCCGCGCACCCCCCAGCACCATTTTCCAAAGAGGTAGATTCCTGCCATGCTCACCACCGAATCCCTGATCCGCTGCTGGAACACCGAAACCGAAATCTGTCTCGCGCTGGCGGCGAAAATCCCCGCCGGCGGGCTGGACTTCCGCCCCACGACCGGCCAACGCACGACGCAAGAGTTGTTGCGCTATCTCGCGTACGGCCCCCGCAACGGCGTCGTGCGCGTGCTCGCGGGCGACTGGAACGCGACCCCTCCCACCATGGAGCTGGCCCAGGGCATGCCGGCTTCCGACTTCGCGCCCATGATGCGGCGTCATGCGGACGATGTGGCGCGCCTGCTGCGCGCCGCAGCTCCCGGCGACCTGGCGCAGGGCACGATCACCTTCCCCTGGGGTGAAACCATGACCAAGGGAGAGGCCATCGTGCACTACCCGTACCGCTGGCTCACCGGCTACCGCATGCAATTGTTCCTCTACCTCAAGGGCGCGGGATTGTCCTCGCTTTCAACCCCCGACCTGTGGCGTGCCCCGCAGCAGGCCTCCTGACATGACGACGCATCGTGCCGCCGTGCTGCACCGCGAAGGCGAGCCCCTCGTCCTGGAACAGGTGACCACCCCCGTGCCCCGCGCGGGCGAGGCGCTGGTGCGTTTGAAAGCCGCGGCGCTCAACCATCGCGACCTGTGGATACGCCAGGGCGCCTACGGCAAGATGGCCGGCCTGCCCTGCACCTTGGGTTCGGACGGATGCGGGGATGTGGTTTTGGTGGGGGCGAAGGAGGACGAAGGGTGGCTGGGCCGTACGGTGGTGATCAACCCGTCACTGGACTGGGGCGATGACGACACCGCGCCGGGCGCGAAATCGCAAAGTGCCGCGCCAGGCGCAAAGGCGCAAAGTGCCGCGTCAAGCGCTGCGTGGCGCATCCTCGGCGTGCCCGATCACGGCACCTTCGCGGAGTTCATCTGCGTGCCCGTCGCGCAGTTGCATGATGCGCCCGCGGGTTGGTCCGCAGAGGAAGCCGCGGCATTGCCGCTGGCGGGCCTCACCGCCCACCGCGCGCTGTTCCGCCGCGGGGAACTGCGCAAGGGCGCGCGCGTGCTGGTCACCGGCATCGGCGGCGGCGTGGCCCAATGGGCGATGCGCTTGGCGCATGCCGCGGGCGCGGAGGTCTGGGTGACCTCGTCCTCGCGCGACAAGATCGATGCCGCGCGGCGCACCGGCGCCGCCGGAGGAACCCTGTACACCGATGCGGGATGGGGCGAGGCGCTGGCGAAAAAGGCCGGGCCTTTCGACCTGTGCATCGACAGCGCGGGCGGTGAGGGATGGACGGAGGTCGTCGACGCACTTGCGCCCGGCGGGCGCCTCGTCTTTTTCGGCGCCACGCGCGGTGCGGGTGAGATTCCCATGCGGAAGGCGTTCTTCAAGCAGGTTGCGATTCTTGGTACGGCGATGGGGTCGCCGCGCGACTTCGAAAACCTGTTGGCGTTCGTCGCCGTGCACAACCTGCGTCCGCCTCTGGACGCCACGTACGGGCTGGGCGAGGTGGAGCGTGCGCTGGCCCGCATGGAGGCGGGCGAACAGTCGGGGAAAATCGTCCTGAGCGTGTCGTGACCGGCCCACCGCAAGGTCTCATCATCATCATGGCTGACCCTCTCAACCCGCACAAGCGGGCCTGTCTCTGTTAAATTGCGGAATCGCGCCCTTCCGCGCCCTGACCGTCGGAGACTTTGCATGAACTTCCTGCGCCGTGTGTTACGCCCCTTCGCCCGCTTGGTACGCGCCCTGTTTCCCCATCAGGAAAAGCCGTACGCCTACCAACCCTCCCACCACATCATCGCCGATTATGCGGAGTTTGCGGGCCTGACCCTCGATGAGGTCGTGAACCGGATCAACTCCTACAAGGCATTGACGAAGCAGGAGTGGGAACATCTGCCCGAGGGTGATTTCGGGGAGAGGGCGAAGGTTTTCTACGAGCGCTCCCGCTACTACATCTGCGACATTCTCGCGGCCAACCACTCCACGCAGGAACTGGTCAACAAGCTGAACGGTTATACGCCCCTGATTCTGGACAGCATCCGCAATACGCCCGGCAAGCGCCTCATCGAGTTCGGCGGCGGCACCGGCGTGTTCTGCGAAATCGCCGCGCGCATGGGGAAGGACGTGACCTATCTCGACATCCCGGGCCAACCCGCAGAATTCGCCGCGTGGCGCTTCGCCCGGCACGAGTTGCCGGTGAGGATCCAGCTCACCACGCCCGGGGTTCTGGAACTGCAGGAAAACTACGACGTCGTGTTCACCGATGCGGTCCTGGAACATCTCGACGACCCGTATACGCCCACGCGCACCCTGGCGGACCACCTCAACCCCGGCGGTACCTTCGTGATGCTGGTGGACCTGTCCGGCGAAGAGGAGGACATGCCCATGCACAAGGATGTCGACGTCGTCCGTCTTCATGCCGTGCTGGAGGAGTCGGGCCTGGTGAACACCTACGGCCGGCACACCTTCGCGTCCCTCTGGACGCGCCCCGCCACCTGACCACCTCCCGTCGTCGCGGGCGGGGCACCCCCGCGGCTTTGCCGCGGATCACCGCGCGGTGATCCGCGTGACGCGGCTTCAGGCCTTGTAGTCGTGCTTGTAGAGGATGATGCCCGACAGGATCTTGGGCGCGAAGAAGGTCGACTTCTCCGGCATCACGATGGAGGAGTCCTTCATCCCCGCGTCCGCGACCGCGATCAATTCGTCGATCGAAACCGGATGCAGCGCCACGGCCAGGTCGTATTTGCCTTCGTCCACCAGCTCCTTCATGGTCGCGAGATCCCACTCGGGGTAGTAATCGAAGTACTCCTGCTTCAGGATCATCGAGTGCTCCACACCCAGGTGCGGATACAGTTCGCGCTCCAGAATCGAGCAGTCGAGACCGCCCACCACGTCCGCGGGCACGTCCTTGGCCTTCAGGAAAAAGGCGCCGTCCTTGGTGTACACGCAGAAGTGATGCTTCGGCGGCGTAACGAAGTCGTCCACCGGCGTCAGGTCGAGCGCGGACTTCGCGTCGGCGAAGGGGACCTTGCCGTTGATCACGCGGTTGTAGGCCAGGATGCGCGCATCCTCCACGATGTAGGCCATCGCATGCGTCTGTCCGCCCAGCAAGGCCGCGTGGTAGCGGTGGTGGCCGTCCGCGATGTAAAGCGGGTTCGCGTCGATGGCCTCACGCAGGGCTTCGCCCTCGGCCGAGGCCTCGGAAACGCGCCATACGCGCGTGTGAAGGCCGTGCAGGTCGTTCAATTCGCGGAAGTCGCTGGAGAACTCGTACAACGCCTTCCCGCCCTCGCGCACCTTGGTCAGGGTCGCGCCGAGGGGCGATTTGGTCAGGAGGAAGATCGGCTCCAGGGTGTAACCGGTCTCCTTGGTGACCGCCAGGCGCCCCTTCACCTTCTCATCGAAGGTCTTCTCGTGACGGATCACGTTGCCCTCGGGGTAATCGGACACCTCCACGGCGGCGAAGAACCCGAGGCGGGCGCCGCCGGACCAGGTCTGTTCGTACACGTAGAAGGCGGGTTCGTCATCCGTCACCAGCACCCGTTGTTTTTGCAGCAACGCCAGCGCATCCACCGGGTTGGGACCCAGCGTGACGTGATAGAATGACGTCGGATTCTTCTTCAGAAAGGCCTCCAGCGGAGACCCCTCCTTGATGACGTCGTAGGGGGGGGTGACCAGGCGGGCCGCCGTTTCCGGGGCTGGCCTCAAACCGTGCAAACCTTGAATTTTGGCCATATGTCTTCCTTGGGAGACTTCCAAATGTAACTCTCCCCGACCGCGGAAATGCTTGGCAAAGCCGCCACCGCAGTCTACTTTTCCGAACCTTCGTCCGGTCATCCGGACAGGGCGTGTGCCTATGCCACTTTAGCTCAGTTGGTAGAGCGACTCATTCGTAATGAGTAGGTCATCGGTTCAAATCCGGTAAGTGGCTCCACCCCTTCCTTCCCCGCACGACACACCCGGAATTCCGGGTCAGGATTTTGAGGCCTGCGCGTGGCCCGGATCCGGGTCGACCGGAGCTGTTTCCGGCGCGCCGTGGGCGATGCGCGTCGCCGCCGCTTCGAACTCACGCGTCTTCACGTCCCACGTGTACCGGCGAATGGTCTCAAGGCCTTTGCGCGCCGTCCCGCGCCGCAGGTTCGCATCACGCAGCAGCGCGTCCACATGCCGGAACATGCCGTCACGATCACCCGGTTCGACCGCCAGCAGGTTGTCGTCGCCTTCGAGAACCGGAATGCAACCCACCCGCGTCGCGACCACGGCGCATCCGCACGCCATCGCCTCCATGGGCGGCAGGTGCCAGCCCTCGGCGAGGCTCGGGCTGAGGAACACGTCGGCCTCCTGATACAGGTGCACCAGGTGTTCGCGGGACGGATCGCGGTGATGCTCCATCCACTCTTCCGCATCGGGAAACGCCGGCATGCCGAACAGGCGGAACCGTACGTCGGGATGCGCCTCGCGCAGCCGCCTCAACACCGCCAGTCCATCGGGGATCCCCTTGATTTCCACATCGTGATGCATCATCAGGACGGTGAGGGGGCGGGGAGCGGGGGCCACAGGAGGGTGGAACCGCTCGGTATCGATGGCGTTGTGGATCTCCGCGACGACGGAGCGGCCGAAGCGTTCGCGCATGAGCGCGGTGAGCCACGGGGCGATGGTCACGAGGCCGAGGGGAAGACGATAGCTGCCGTCGACCCGATCCCGGGGGCCGCTCCAGATCTCATGATGCTGGATGAAGTAGGCTTTGCGGCCCTTGGCGGGATGCATGGCGGCGACGCTGTACGCCGTGGGCCACGCCGTGGCGATCACCACGTCCGCGTCCTCCACGAAGCGGTCGGCGATCCAGGGGATTTGCACGGCATCGACATCGTCGGCGTGCCACGCGAACCGATTGCGGCGACGAAGCAGGGTGGTCACGACCGCTTTCGCGTACGCGGGGTAGCGGCGCCAGACAGGGAGGGACCGGAAGAACACGAAGTACGGGACAACGGGATCGTACACACGCACGACATGCCCCAGCTCCCGCAGCCGGCGCGCATACTCGAGCACGATGATCACGCCTCCGGTCTTGGATGCGAAGGGGAGAATGAAGGAAATGTTCATGATGCCACTTGAGCGGCTGCGCCCTCCCCGTTCTTACGTTCTCCAAAAAGGGTCGCCACCCGCCCTGGAGAGGGAGAATACATTACGATCGTCGTGAATGATATATACGCCCAGAAGAATTCGTTGGCGATATACTGGTGGGATATCATGCCGTAAAGGAGAAAAGACATCGGAATCACCAAGGCGACGACCTCCTCCAGCGGATAGTGTGTGCGTGAAAGCACGATGATCCGGCGAATTAGAATCGTGAAAGGCAGGAAAATGAAGGTGAGAAACACCACAAGCCCTACGATGCCTTGTTGGGCGAACACTTCGAGAACCGTGTTATGCACATCCATCGGAAGACCCATCAACAATTCATATTCCGGTCCGTATTTATCGTACATGCGGTCTGTATTACCGAAACCGACGCCAAAAAGCGGGTTTTTCTGAATCGCGTTCCATGCCACGATATAGGTCCATATCCGCCCGAGATCACTCAGTTCCACACTCCCGGGTTGACTATACCTGTAAAGGAAAACCAGAAAAACCAGCACAGCGAAGGGAATCATCATGCCAATGCCCCATTGGATCATGCGACGCGATCTGCTTGCAAACAGGCAGGTGAAAGTGACAATGACAAAAGCCAGCACCCCGCCTCGGGACTGCGTCAGCAGTACCCCCACCGCAACCAACAGAATCAGCCATCCCACCATGGAGGCACGCAATCCCGACATTTTCCGGGAGATGAATTCAGCAAGCAAAAAGCCGTACAAAATGTTCAGTACGACGGCGTACTTATTCGCGTCGCCTACCACCCAGGATCCGATACGCGAAAACCCTTTGGGCCCACCTGCCTGTACGATTAACTCAATGAACGACAGGCAAAGCGAAAGGATCCCGAAGGTCAGCAGCAGCCTTGCCAGTTTGGGCAAGTCGCGACGATCCCAAATTCTGACCATCACGAAAAACACAAGCGCTGGAAGGACGAGCTTGCCATACTTGAAGTAGACGAGCGAAGGGGAGAGCAGGTGCGCCGGCGTATTCACGGCCACCGAGAACATGCTGACGAACACCAGAGCGGCGACCAGCAGCGTCATGGAGCTGTAACGGATACGATGAGAGAGGGCGGACAACCTTTCCCCCAAGGCCAACATCACGATCAGGGCGCTCAGGACGTAACCCGCTCCAAAAAGGAGCGTGATCGCCAGACTGTTTTTCCGGTCCAAAAAGAACGGAGTCACGAGAAAGTACAGGAAACACAGGTTACGGATGTTGATCGCATCCAGCAACCATGCCAGTCGCGAGACCACATCCGCCCCTTTAGCGCGCACGCAAGCGCAACGTGTTCCGGAATTCTTCCACCTTCCGGCGCGTTTCGGGAGACGCCTGCGAGAAGCCGTGGGATGCCAATACATAGAGCATCAGACCCGTCATGTAGAGTCCCACGATCACCAGCACCACAAGCGACTTTTTGGGGAAGTTCTTCCACTCCGGAGGCTGGGCCGGATCAACGACCCTCACAGCGGGCGCGACACGCGAACTCTTGATGCGCGCTTCCTCGTATTGCTGGCGCAAGAGGAGTTCAAGTCGCCCGAGGACCTCCATCTCCTGGAAAAGCCTGATGTATTCCTGTGACAAATCCACAGAGCGCTCCAGACCCGGCAATACGTTCGGTTCCTCACGGAATTCCAGCTCACGCATCTGACGGTCGAATTCACGGATCTTGGCTTCTTCGAAGCGGACTTCGCGGCTGTCCTTGCCACGCTCAAACAGCAGCAAATCCCGTTGAATTTCGCTTTGCAGGCGCTGCTGGCGAAGCTCCGCGTAAGCGGAAATGCTCGCTGTGATCTGGGCACCCAACTGTGGGGAGTAAATCTTGTTCTTGCGCTGGAAGTCCCCGAAGCGGCCCATCGCTTCGGTCCGGCTCGCGATCACGCTGTCGAGCCGTGCCTTGATGAAGTCACGGCTGTACTCGTAGTGGCTCTTCGACAACTCGTCCATCACTCTGTTCAGCTCGTCGAGCATGAAGTTGGCCATCGCCGCGGCTCGGACACTATCCCGGTCAACCACCGACAACTGGAAATTGATGATCGTGCTCTGTGTAAGTCCGGATTGCGTCGCCGACGAAAGCCTGACACGGCCCTTCAACTTCTTCAGGGCTTGCTCTGTGGGATTCGGTTCTTTGTGTTTTTTGTACAAACGAATCAAATCGAACTCCCGGACCACCGCTTCCTGCACGCGACGGGATTCGAGAATCGTCTCCAGCTGCTGGGCTGTGAACCCCGACGAGCGGCCGATGTTGAACATGGCTCCCAGATTCAGGGAGCCGGCGACCTGCTCGTCGTGGGGTGGCAGGAACACCGCCGTCGCCTTGAACGTCTTGGGGATCAGGTAGCTGACGGCGACGGCCAGAACCGAAACCACGAGAAAGCGCAGGAAGATGTAGCCCTTGCGGCGCAGGAAAATCATGAAGAAATCGAGCACGCTGAATTCCTTGTCCATCGACTTCACTCTCCCGTAAGAACGACAAAGGTGGCGATGGCGACCGCAAGGCTTGAGATCGCGGACACGAGCGCGATATGGTCGCGCAGCGTGGCTTCAACGGATCGCGGCACGAGGATGTGGTCGCCCGGCAACAAGGGGTCGCGCGTCACGTTCACCGCGCGCTTTTTACCGTCCGCATCCAGAATGGTGAGCCGGCGGACATCGGAGGTTCCGACTGTGATGCCTGCCGACGCGAGATAATCCATCGCGGTCATCGTAGGATGATAAGGCAGCGAGCCGGGCCGCATGACCATGCCGCCAATGAAAACCGTGTTCTTGGAGTGCTGGATTTCAACCGTGCTTCCTGCATCAAGACGATACCGCGCGGCTTGACCACGCACAACTTCCGTCAGAAAACGGCCCGTCGAGTCGTATACCCGAATCGACTGCCAGATCCGCCAGTTCCGGAAGTTGTCATACCGCAGGACAAAGTCCTCCAGCGTTTCATCTTCCACATGGACGACCCCCAGCAAATGGGCGCCTTCACGTACAAATACCACGCCTGTTCCCGCATCAAGCCCCGGCGCAATGATGCGGTCACCTTGATGAAGGAGGGGATTTCGGGACAGGTCCCCCGAAACGAAAAAATCGCGCAGATCCACGTTGATGGTTTCGTCCCCTGCCCTTTTCAGGATCAAATGACGCGAAGCGCGCCCCGAATAGCCACCAGCAACGTCCAGGGCGTGGGATACGCGAGTACCATATTCCAGCGTATGAAGCCCCGGGCGGTTCACGGAGCCAGCAATGAGCACCTGAAAACGCTTGGCTTCGGAAAGACGGACTTGAATCGCGTCACGACGAAAGTGACGCGAGAGCTTGTCGATCATCAAGGCTCGGGCCTTCCGGAGAGACAATCCAGTCACGTCAATCGGAGGAGCACCTTCGATGATAAGATCGCCTTCCGGGCCGACCATCACATTGAAAAAGCGGACTCCCGTGCTCACGTGGAAATGGTCGCCGGGACCCACGATGTACGTCTCTTCGTCAATGGGCTCGAACAGCGGTCGTTGATCAGGGAGTCCCGGAGTGCTCCAGGTCGACGGAGGCACCGCCCCCTGGATGCCCAGGCCCGGGACGCGCAATGCGTCACCGCCCAAGCTTCCCAGGCCGATGGAGGACGAGCTTCCGAGGCCCTGCAACTGCGAGCCGAGATCGATACCGCCTTGAGCGACGACCGAGGTGGCCCCGAGAGTGGCCGCCAGAAAAAGCGCGAAAAAGCGGCGAGAGAAAAGGATTGGTGCGTTGGGCATACTGTCGGGGTTCGAGACAAAACAACACCCTCCAGCACGGAAGGTCGGATGGCGCGAAAATTACGAAGTTCACGAGTAAATTGCCATGCGAAGAACCACACGCTCCGTCTCTGCGGGGCTTTTAATAATTTCCCCCCGGAACGACACACCGCCTGTCGACGCTATCGCCGCCTCCACTGCCGTCTTCCGGGAGATCCCTCGTGTCACAGCCTTCGAGCGCATCTTCGGCCCAAACCGGCGTTTCGGTCATTTTTGTCAACTGGAACACGCGTTTTTTGACGGAAGCCGCGGTAAACTCGCTGCGCGCGTGCGAAACCTCCACGCCTTTGGAAATCATCATCGTCGACAACGCGTCAACCGACGACAGCGCGGATTACCTCGAAAAAACGCTGCACGACATCCGCCTGATCCGCAGCCCGGAGAATGAAGGGTTCGCCCGCGCCAACAACCGCGGCGTGGAGGCCGCGACGCGGCCCTACGTGCTCCTGCTGAACACGGACACTATCGCGCACCAGGAGGTGCTTCCCGCGTGCCTGCGCGCACTGCACGCGCACGGGTCCGCCATCGTCGGCTGCCGCCTGCTGAACGCCGACGGCAGCCTGCAGGTGAGTGCCGAACGGTTTCCGCGTCTGCGCGACCTGGCCCGCGAACTGTTGCAGGATTCGCGGAGCGTTCAGTCCCGAAAACTGAAGGCACTTCCCCCACCGGGCACGGGCCCTGCGCCCGTCGACTGGTTGTGCGGCGCGTTCCTGTTGCTGGAACGCGCGACCTATCTGCGCCTGGGGGGCTTGTCACCGGACATTTTCATGTACGGCGAAGATACGGAGTTCTGCTGGCGCGCGCGCGCGCAAGGCATTCCGCGCCTGTATCTGCCGGACGTCGCCATCACCCACCTGGGCGGCGGCGGCATCGATCACGCTTCGCTGCGCAGCCTGCTGGTGTCCGATGCGGGGCGGCTGCGCGCCTTCGCCCTCATGCGGGGCACCGCCGCCGCCGCCGTCCTGCGCCTGATCCTGATGGCACGGTCGGCAACGCGGTGTGCGACATGGGGCCTCGCGGGCGTATTGAAGAACGGGGAGGGCGGTAAGCGCCTCCTCACGAAGGCGAACAATCATGCGCGCGCCCTCATGGCGCTGGCCGGCGTGACGCGGGGAGCATCCTGACATGGCCGCAATCCTGTTCGACGCCCGCGTGATCCGTCCCGGCATGACCGGGATCGGGAATTACACGCGCCACCTGCTGCGCGCGCTTCCGAAGGACGGGGCACGCATCGGCATCATCCTTCCCGCAGGGAGTCCCTTCGCCACGGAGTTCCCGGGTTGCACGATACACTTCACCCGCGTGCAACCCGATTCCCACCCCCTGACCGAAATCTTCGAGCAAATCGTGATCCCCTGGATATGCAGACGTCACGGGTATACCGCCTTCGTGGCCACCGGGGGCGCGATCCCGGCCATCCACCCCGGTTTCAAGGTGTATCCCTTCGTGCATGATCTGGCGTTTCTGAGAATCAAGGGCTCGCATGACCGGCTGTACTCGTGGTTGCTGCGGTTCAATCTGTGGATCACGCGACGGCGTTCGGACGTCATCCTGACGGTTTCGGAAACGGCCCGCAGCCACATCGTCTCGATGCTCGGCGTGGCGCGGAACCGGACGGCCGTGGTGTATCCCGCCGACAGCCGGCTGGAGGACACGGAGACGACACCATCATCCGCCCCGGAAGGTCGCCCCTACTTTCTCGCCGTCAGCCTCACCAACCGGCGCAAGAACCTTCCCGTCATCCTGGACGCTTTCCGGACGTTCAACGCGTCGTGCGGGAATCGTTACGGCCTGATGCTGACCGGGAACGAGGAGTTGATCGGGGCGGCGCTGGCGGCCTCTCCCGTTCCCGGCGCCGTCAACCTCGGCTTCGTGGACGAGGGAACGCTCCGGTGCCTCTACGAGGGGGCGACGGCGCTGGTCTATGCGTCGCTTGACGAAGGCTTCGGAATCCCCTTGGTGGATGCCGCACGGCTGGGATGTCCCGTGGTGTGTTCGGACATTCCCGTGTTCCGCGAGGTGATGGGGCCCCATGCGCGGTACTTCGACCCGACCTCCCCCGGTGCGCTCGTCGACGCGCTCGCCGCAGAAGTGGAGGCCGGGGCTTCGGCGCACGGCGTGAGGCAACCCCTCGCGCTACGCTTCTCCTGGGAGCGTTCCGCGGACGCGCTGCTCGCGCTGCTGAACGGGAGTCCTTGAAGCGTCATCACTGTTGACAGGCATGGTAGGGACCGAGGAACGAAGACGCGGACGCCGACACGTCGGAACACGCCAGGACACCTCAGGAAATATCAAGACGCGGCGCGCGGTTGCTCCAGCACGGACTCCAGCTTCGCGCGCAGAACCGCCGGCGCGATCTCCCGCATGCAGCGGTATCCGATCGCGCATCCCGGGAAATGCCCCCCGACGTAACAGGGCGAACACGGAATGTCGGCCTGCACCGCCAACGCGCGCCGGGAGGGCGGCAGGAAGCGTGCGCGCAATGTGGGGCCGAACGCCGCCACCACGGGAGTCCCGCATGCCACGGCGATGTGGAGCAAGGCCGTATCGTTGCACACCACGGCGCGCGCGCGACGGGTCAGCCCGAAGAGGGCGCGCATCGACGTTTTGCCGGTGAAGTCGATCACGTGCGGCAGTGCCGCCGCCACGACGTCGGCCTCCGCGCGGTCGGAACCGGCGCCGGTCAGGATCACCGTCAGGCCGGGCCGCGTGCGCCGCAGATCCCGGAGGACCTCGATGAAATGTTCCGTCGGCCAGCGCTTGGCCGCCACGTCGTCCTTGGAGTTGCGGCCGCCGCCCGGCGCGACGAGAATGAAGTCGTCCGTCACCGGATCAACGCCCGCCCCGCGGAGCATGCGGTCCGCCGCTTCGTCATCTTCGGCGCTTGTGTAAACCTCAAGATGCGGTTCGCCGGTTTTCACGCCGTCGAGAGCCGCGACGTTGAGGAAGTTGACGGGATAATACGTGTCGGGGCCGAGGTCTTCCCGTACGCCCGCGGTGAGATGCCGACTGCCCCGGTCGTTGAGGAGGCCATAGCGCAAGGGGATCCCGGCCAACCGGGCGAACAGATGGATCAGCGACAGAGGATGGAAGATGAACGCTTTGTCGAACCGGAGCCGGCGGATTCTCCACAAGAGGCCCACCAGCATCCAGGGCTTGCGCCGCCCCAGCAGGACATCGTCGTCCACCTCGATCAGTTCGTCGAGGTGGGGATTATGGCGGACAGCCGGCGACGACCACTTCCCCACCAAAAGGGCGATGTGCGCGTGCGGGTGCGCGAGGCGGATGTCCCGGATCGCCGGTGTGGTCAACAACAGGTCGCCGATGGCGTGGGTCTTGATGATCAGGATGCGGGGCGCGCCGCGGCGCTCAGTCATCGAGGGTCGCCCGCAACGAGGCCATGATCTCTTCCGATTCCTTTCTCTTGCCCGCGTTGAACAGCGCCGCCGCCACGTTCTCGATGCCGGTGCGCCCCTGCGGGCTCCCGAGCGCGTGCGCGCGACGATACTCCTCGAGCGCCTGCGGGTAACGCTCCTGACGGAACAGGATGCCGGCGCGACGCAAATGGAAGTCGGGGCGTTCGAGTCCGGCATTGACGCCCTGCTCCAGGATCAGCAAGGCGAGGAAGTCGTCGCCGGCCTGTTCGTGAATGCCCGCGATGCGGGCGTAGTATTCGGAACGTTTGGGGTCGAGCAGGAGGCCCTCTTCGTAAGCGCGCACGGCCTTGCGCGGCTGGCCGTCGAGTTCGTACAGCTGGCCCAGATAGAAGTAGCCGGCGGCAACGGGACGGGGCAAACGCAGCAGCGCCTCCTCCAGAACCTTCTGCGCCGCGCGGTAGTCGCGGATGCGCGCATAACTTTCCGCCATGGCCAGGTAGATCTCGGGCATGTCGCTGTCCAGCTTCAGCGCGGCCTCGAAGTTGCGCAGGCCTTCCGTCACGTCGCCGCCCCGCAGCGCGCTTTCGCCCAGCATCTGCCGCGCGCGCACCGACTCCGGCTCGAGTTCCAGCAAACGGGTGTAGGCGGCGACGGCCTCGCCGGTGGCGCCGATGGTGTAATACACGTCGCCCAGCAGCTGGTAACCGCGCGAAAAGTTCGGGGCTTCCTCCACCGCACGCCGGTAGGAGATGATCGCACGATGATGCGAGTTCACCTGCACGTGGCAATTGCCGAGATTGAACCACGCATAGGCGCGGCGCAGGCTCGAGGTGGTGTCGAGCGTGGCGAGGCGGTACTGCTCGGCGGCACGGACGAAGTCGCCCTTCTCGTAGAATTCGTTGCCCAGGGTCAGGGGATCCGGGGGCGTGGTCGTGTCGGCCTGTCCGGGGGGGGCGGTGCGGGTTTGGGCCTCCGGGTGCGCGCGGCCCCCGACGAGGACCATCGCGAGCACGAGCGGCATCATGGGGATCATGGCCAGCGCCGCGCGTGCGGCTATGCGGAACCGTGTTCTCATAATTCGAAATTCACCCGGCGACGGACTTTCTGTTTGACCGGAATGCGCTGGAGCAGCGCCGGCTGGAACCGGAGTTTACGCACCGACTCGATGGCCGACGCCGCGAAGCCGTAGCCCGGAGGATCCTCCTTGAGGACGGTGATCTGCGTCGCGAAGCCGGATTCATTGACGACGAAGAGCAGGTCCACGTAACCCGTCACGCCTTCGCGTTCCGCACGGGGCGGGTAGCGCGGCGGTTGATCGGCGCCGGCGATGCGCGCGTCGGAATCGGTTTGCCCCGGCTCGTACACCAGCGAGCCGATGCCCGATCCCGTGCCCCCGCCCGTACCGGACCCCAAGGGGCCGGTACGATCACCCCCCGAAACCAGTTCCA
>CAZKRC010000030.1:0-18513 GCA_964555105.1 uncultured Bifidobacterium sp.
GCCAGGAGGCGTAGTCGGGGTCCGCCTCCTCCTCGGCGAAGTCGGCGTCCAGCTCGAGGCGCGCCGAGAGGTCGAGCAGGCGGTCGCGCAGGCCGCGCAACCGTCCCGACAGCTCGCCTTCCAGCAGGCGCCGTGCGTTGCGCAATGCGGCCTGCGATTGTGCATGGATCAGTGCGCCCAGGCCCTCCGCCTGCACCAGGTCGAGACGACCGTGCTCGAAGGCGCGCCGCGTGAACTCCCCCGGTTCGGCCATGCGGGTGCCGGGCACCGCGAGCAGGACGCGCAGGATCGACTCGATCAGCAAGGGGTTCCCGTGCGGGAAGATTTCCAGGACATCCTCGCCTGTAGGCGAAGCCGGGCCCGGCAACATGTGGAAGGCGAGGTGATCGATCGGCTCACCCGCGCCCGTGGGGGCGCGGAAAGTGGCCGTATGCAGGTGGCGCGGCTTCCAGGCGGTGCGCCCGAGACACAGACGAACCACATCGGCGCACGCCGGGCCCGAAACCCGCACCACCGCAAGACCGGAGGTCCCCGGCGGCGTGGACAGTGCGACGATGGTGTGGGCGGACATGGCGTTTAGGGGTATCATGACCTCACGGCATCACAACGGCAGGAACGCCAAACCGACTTCGGTAATCCTGTCCTTGGAGGGACCAGAAAACGGCATCGCAGTTTTTTCGTCAGGCGCTTTACTGCTGTGATGTTGTGATGCTGTGATGTCCGGATTCCTTACTTCTTCTTCTTCGCGCTCTTCGCCTTCGACGGCGCGGGCGAGATCGTCACCTTGGGCGTGGCGCCCGCCGGGTCGTTCGGCGTCACCGGAGAGGCGGTGCCGAAAACCCTGGTCTGTCCGATGGTGAAGATGTTGGAGATCGTCCAGTACAGCACCAGGCCCGAGGGGAACGAACCGGAGAACACGAACATGATGATCGGCATCAGCCAGACCATGGCCTTCTGGTTCGGGTCCTTGATCGTCAGCTTCATCTGCACCCACATGGTCGCGGCCATCAGGAAGGGCAGCACCGTGAGGCCAACGGGGAAGATGAAGGGGATCTTCAGGGCTTCCCACACCACGTCGGGGCGGGACAGGTCGGTGATCCACAGGAAGAACGGCGCTTCATGCAGCTCCACCGCGCGACCGAGCACGTTGAACAGCGCGATGAACACCGGCATCTGCAGGAACAGCGGGAAGCAGCCCAACAGCGGCGCCATCGGGTTGATGCCCTGACGCTGGTAGTACGCCATGATCTCGGCCTGCATCTTCTGGCGCTCGCCCTTGAACTTCTCCTGGATCTTGCGGATCTCGGGCTGGTGGACGGCGAGCTTGGCGGCCTGGCGCGTCTGGTTGATCGAAAGCGGCAGCGTGATGAAGCGCACGAGCAGCGTCAGCAGGATGATGGCCACGCCGTAGTTCGGGATCCACGAGAAGAACATGTTCAGGAGGTTCAGCACCAGCCCGCACAGCTTGACGTACCAGACGTCCGCGCGCAGGAACCATTCCCAGCCCGTGAACAGGATCTGTTCGAAGTTGCGGTCCAGCGCGCGGATGCTCTTGTAATGCAAGGGCATGACGCGCAGGTCGAAGTTCAGCGCGCCCTTCTCGTCCGTGCTCCCCGCCACGCGCAGGGAGTAACGGTGCGGCGCGTCCTTGGGCATGCGCGGGTCCGCCGCGCCGGTCGCCTCGACCCGGTCGGACACGTCGCGACCGAAATCGAGAACCACCGCGACGTACTTGCGGCGCAGGCCCACCCAGCGGACCACGCCGCTCTCGGCGTTGAACGACTTCTCGCCCGTGAACGACTCCCGCGATACGCTCGAACCGTTGTCGAACACGACCTCGCTGAAATACGTCGCGGTCAGTCCGATGCCCCGGCCTTCGCTCATGCGGTCGGTTTCCTCGAGGCCGCCCTTCCAGTCCACGGCGTAGCTGCGGATCGCGCCTTCGGGCGCCGTGAAGCTGTGACGCACGAACTGCGCACCCGGTTCGAACGCATAGGTGCGCGACACCGGGATGCCGCCGGGCAACACCGTCGAGAACGTGACGCTCACGGGCACGGAATCGACCTTCAGCCATGCGGAGTCCGTATCCGCGCGCCACACGATGTTCTCCAGCGAGGTCCCGTTCAGCGACACGGTCAGCGCGCCGTCGCCCTCGGGGCTGATCAGGACGGGATTGTACGGCGTTTTGCCGCCGATTTCGGGTACGCGCAGCTCCGCGATGCGGGCGCCGCGCGCGTCCAGCACGACGTTGAAATGCTCCGTCTCCACGGTGATGACATGGGGCTCCGCGTCCGCGCCCACCGCGGCGGCGGCGAAGGCCTCACCGGTGGGGTTCAGGGTCGCATGCTTCGGATCGGGCGCCGCCGACAACGTGGTTCCGCCTGCGACCGGCTGCGCTCCCTGCGCCGCGGTCATCGTGTTCGCCGCGGCCGCCGCGGCCTGCGCCAGCGAATCGGCGCGCAGCAGTTCCGCCTGTTGTTCCTGTTGCTTGCGGACCTGGTTTCCCTTGTACTGGGTCCACCCCAGGAAAAGGGCCATCAGCAATGTCCAACCGATGATGATATTACGAGTCACGAGAGTGTCCTTCCAGATGTTTCAGGCCGTCGGCGGGAACGGCGCGCGCGGCCCGTGCGGCAGGCGCGGACGGATCCGGCGCGTGCCGACGCGGTTCGGGAACGGGGTCGAAACCGCCCCGGCAAAAAGGTTGGCAACGCAGCACGCGCCCTGCGGTCAACAGGGTGCCGCGCAGCGGTCCGTGGAGCGTGAGAGCGTCCAGCGCATAATGGGAACAGGTGGGATGAAAGCGGCACGAGCCGCGGAAAAAAGCGATGTGAATGCTTTGGTACGCGCGGATCATGAACACCAGCAGGAGCGTCACGCCGCGCGGGACTGAACGCGCCACGGCCTTCACCGCGTCCGCGAGCTCGGTCAGCGCGAGGGGCGCGTTCACGGCGCGCTCCGGCCCAGCGATGCCAGCAACGCGTCCGCCTTCGCGCGGAAGTCGGCGCGCGTGGTTTCCGAGGCCTTCTCCGCCACGTCGAACACGACCCAGGCGGGACGCGCGAAGGCGGGGGAGTGTCGGTTGAACAGCTCGCGCAGGACGCGGCGCATCGCATTGCGCAACGGGGCGTTGCCCGTGCGTTTGCGGATCACGAAGCCGATGCGGCTTTCCTGAATGTCATCGGCTTGCAAGGTGCGCATGGACAGGGGAAACTTTCGCAGCACGACACCCTCCGTCCTCACGCGCCGGTACATATCCGGATGCAGCCTGCGGGCACGGAGGGGAAACTTCCGCGAAGGGTCCGGACGTGCGGCACCGCCTCGCGGGGTTGGGTCTTCGTTCAACCCGAAGTACGGTTAGATATCCTTGAAGGCCATGGTATCGCTGACCGTCAGACGGTGGCGACCCTTGGCGCGACGCCGGGCCAGGATCTTGCGGCCGTCTTTGGTGGCCATGCGGGCGCGGAAA
Organism: uncultured Bifidobacterium sp.; assembly: GCA_964555105.1. GTDB lineage: Bacteria > Fibrobacterota > Fibrobacteria > UBA11236 > UBA11236 > UBA11236. The sequence goes on from CAZKRC010000030.1 coordinate 3,470, forward strand.
CCATGCTTGTTCACGCGCTTGCGGTTACGGGGATTGTAAGTTCTCTTCATGATGGGACCCCAAATAAGGACAGGAGCGGTCGAATCTACATCCGTAACCCCTTTCTATTCAAGGGTATGGAGGGGAAAACCCGGGGGCGGAGCCCCGGGGGTGGCGGGAAATCCTCCGGGTGCGGGTGACCGCCGCGCATGAATCGCGTGAAGTCCGCCCTGATCACCCCGCTTTCTTGCGCAATCGCCCTGGTTTTTGCCGTATCGGGCGTGCGTGAAGGCATTCTACGGCAAAACCTGGCCATCATGAGGTGGCCGCGCCGCCGCCTGCGCCCTTTTTACCGCGTCCGGCTCGGTTTTCACCTCGCCCGGGCGCTTCTCACCCTGCTCCTTCCCGGAAGCCTCCCGGCGGCGCGCCTGCACCCCCGGTCCCGGCCCCACCTCGACCGGCTGCGCGGCGGCCCGGGCCTCCTGCTCACCGCCCATTTCGGCAACTGGGAGGCCCAGGCCGCCGCCTGGGGCCGCCTCGGCGTCAACCTCCTGGGCGCGGCGCGCCCCTTGCGGAGCCGCCGGGCCCACGCGGCGCTCGCCCGGCTCCGCGCGCGGCACGGCATCCGCGTCGTCACCACCGCCGTGCCGCGCACCGCCCTGCGTCACCTCTCCCCGCCCCCCACAAACTTTCCCCATCCCTCCGGTTGCTTCGGGTTCTTGTGGGATCAGCATGCGCCCGACGGCGCGCGCGCGGGCCGGTTTTTCGGCGAACCCGTCTCCCTGAATCCGTTGCCGTTCTTCCTCCTCGCGCGTCGTCCGTGTCCGGTGTTTTTCGGAGTCCTCCTGCCGGGCGGAACCTTGCGGCTCATCCCCCTGCGGACGGATGCGAAGCGGGGGGCGGGCTGGGAAGAGCGCCTCGCGCGCCGCTATCACCGCGTGCTCGAAACCCTCATCAACCGGCATCCCGCGCATTGGCACGGCATCCTGCATGCGCGCTTCAAGATGACGCGGACCTACGCAGGCCACAGAAAACCAGTGCGGAATACGGTATGAAGAATGCGGTATGAAGCATGCGGAAGGGCGGCAGGGGCATCCCGACCCGGTTTCCTTCCGATGTTTCCTTCCGATGATTCATGCGTCTCCACGCCCGGCACCAGCGCGTCCGCGGAGATTTCAGACGCGCCTCCCCATTTCCCGTGTCTCATTCTTAATTTGACCGCATGCATCCGTTCCTTCCCGTGCTGGCCATTATTTTCCTGTTGTCCGCTGATCTGGCGATGGCGTTTCTTCGCCTGAATGCGACCCACCCCGAGATCGCTCCCCACGCGGGCTCCATTTATACGGTGGTGTTCATGTGCCTGCTGATCGGAGGCGGTCTGGCGGTGTGGTTGCGGCGCTACGGGATCCGTTACCCCAGCTGGGTGGCCATTTTGTCGTTCCTGGGGGTGGCGGCGCTCGGGTTCACACGGGGCTGAAGGCCGCTCCTGCGCGCCGGGGCGACCGGGCCCGGCTGGAACGCGTTTTTCGGCACGCGCGGCACGCCCGCATTCGTGCAGCTTTGTATAAATAACGCTATCTTGCCCCGACCGTGCCGCGCGGGCCCGCCCGGCACCGGTTAGGTTATCACGTCGCCCCGGAGTTTTTTTTGCCCGCCGTCAACGCCTGCCCGCGCTCCGCGCTTCGCTCCCTCTTCCTCGCGTCCGCGGCGCTTTCCGCGCTGTCCGCCTTCCTCTTGCCCGCGCCCGCCCAGGCGCAGGGCGGCGCTGCGGTCATCACGCTGTCGATGCCGGTGGGCGCACGCCAGCTCGGCATGGGCGAGGCCGCCGTCGCGCTCTCGGACGACGTGTACGGCACATACTGGAACCCCGCCGGCCTCGCGTTCGGTCCGGTGTCCAACGAATGGGAACTGATGCTCCCCGCCGCGCGCGCGGGACAACCTCCCCGGACCTTCTCCGCCATCGCGACACGCCCGCGCACGGGCTTCCTCGTGCGACCCGCCGTGTGGATCGGCGCCGCGGACGGCCTCGCCTACTTCGACGGACGCCGCTGGCGCACGCACCACGAACACGTGCTCGATCAAGGTGAACGGATCGAGGCCGTGGTGCGCCGCTATACGGGCGGATCCGGAGACCTCGACAGCCTCACGGCCCAGGTGCGCGCGTTCAACGACGTCAAGTCCGACGCCGAAGAGGAAGAACTGATCGTCCTGAAAATGCCGTACGACCTGCTCTTCCCCGGCGAGGTCGTGAACGCGCTGGTCATGGACAACGTCGACCGCCTCTGGGTGGGAACGCCCTCGGGCCTGTACCGCTTCGACGGCCAGGGCTGGAAGGTGTTCGACCGCGAGGAGGGGTTCACTTATCTGCCGCAGACCGCGGCGACCGACACCACCGCAGGCGACAGCGCCGCCGTCAGCGAAGGGTTCGAGTCGGGCGACGCGGTGGCCGCGCCCGCTCCCGTGGACGCTTCGGGCAACCCGTTCCGCAGCCTTGCGGTCACCGCGTTGGCGGTGAAGGGCACGTCGCTGTGGATCGGCACCAACGACGGTTTGTACGAGTACCGCCAGAACACCATGTACCGCCGCGGCCAGACCCTGCTGCCGACGCAGCACGTCACCGCCATCGCCGTGCACGAATCGGTGGAGGACGTCTACGTGGGCCTGCAGGACAAGGGGCTCGCGCGCTACCGTCCGCCGCGCACCAGTACGGCCGCGGCCCGCTGGCGCCTGTTCACCAACGCGACGGACGGCTTGCTCGACGATGATGTGCGCCGCATCCTGGTGGACCGCTTCGGTCACGTCTACACCGCGCACGCCGACGGCGTCTCCCACTTCACGCTGCGTTCGTGGGAGAAGATCCGCTTCCGGGACCAGGAAGTGCGCGGCCTCACCCTCGACGAAAAGAGCCGGGTGTGGATCGCGACCTCCGAAGGGGCCTGGCAGTTCACGCCTACGCATGCGACGCCCAAGGGCCGCAAGCAGGAGGAGAAAAGCCGCGAGGCCGGAGGCGCCGCCAGCGAACGCATGGGCGGCACGTGGGAACACTACCACGCCGGCAACGGCCTGACCGACAAGAACGTCTCGGCCGTGCAGGCCGAAGGCAGCGACGTGTGGTTCCTCACCAGCGCCGGCGTCGAGCGTTATCACAACGCGAAAACCCAGGTGGGGTTCTTCTATGAAACCCTCCTGCCCGCCCTGAACCTCGACGATCTTTACCACGCCTACATGGCCGCCACCTTCCCGATCGAAGAGTGGGGCACATTGGGCGGATTCGTGAACTACGTCTCCTTCGGCAAAAACCTGACCACGGGCGACGAGGGGACGCAGGCGAGCTTCAACGCCTATGAACTCGTGGCGGGCCTTACCTATGCCACGCGTCTGAACAGGAACGCGGGCATCGGCATCAACGCCAAGTTCATCTATTCCGCCTTGAGCCGCGGCGTCACGTCAAGCGGTGAAAAAACCGACGGGATCGCGGCGAGCTACGCCGTCGACGTGGGCTTCCTGCAGAAGAACCTGGCGGGGATCGACGGCCTTTCGTTCGGTCTCATGATGCAGAACATGGGACCGGCGGTGTTCTATGTCGACCAGGCCCAGTCCGACCCCATCCCGTTCACGTGGAAGGTCGGCCTGGCCTACATGGTCATCAACCAGCCCAACCACCGCCTGGTGGTGGCGGGCGACCTCAATCGCGAGGCGTTTTACCGTGCGCCCGGCAGCAGCACCGCCGAACCTTTCTGGATCGGTTCGTGGAAGGCCATCACGTCGCCCGGCGGCACCGGTTCGGTGTGGGACGAGAACATCCGGCAAACCGTCTACAACAGCGGCGCCGAATACGTGTATGCCAATGTGGTGGCCTTGCGCGCCGGGTATCTCCTCGACATCACCGGCGAACGCCGCGAGCTCGACATCGGCCTCGGGTTCATGTTGTCGGACATCCTTCAGATCGACGGGACGTTCATCCGTTCCTTCGACAACGGCATTCGGAACGGCCAACAGCGCTACAGCATGATCATGCGCTTCTAGCGCACCGGCCCTACGAGATGTTGTGGTTGAGGCGCACGGATCCCGGATCCGTGCGCCTTTTTTCTTGCTCCGGCACCACCCCGCACGGGGGCGACGGACGCTCAACCTCGAAATTTCCTTGAAAATCAAGGTTTTACGCGAAGATTTTTTGAAAATCGCCCCCTTTAAATACCGCCTGTTGTTACTTTCAATCTTGTTGGGTACAACATATTGGGTAGGAGGCCGGTTTGAAAAATGTCACCAAGCAGGACCTGATCCAGGAAGCGTCGCGTTCCAGCGGTCGTTCGCAAGCGGAGACGCGTGGTGTCGTTGAAGAATTCATGAAGGTCGTGGCCGAAATGCTCGAAGCGGACAAGATGATCGAAATCCGTGGCTTCGGCACCTTTTACGCCAAGGAGCGAAAGCCCCGCCCCGCCCGCAATCCCCGCACGGGTGAAATCTGCCCGTTGGGCTTGCGCCGGGTGCCCTTGTTCCGCTTCTCTCCCGATGTCCGGCTTCGCATCAACGAAATGCCGGAGTTGCAGGACGCGTTGACCGGCCAACCCGCCTTGGTGGAAAACGATTTCGAGCAGGTCGGGATTTAGCCGAAGACCTCCCGCTCGGGAGGGATGGGGCTACGGCTTCGCCTTGTCTTTTGCCCCTCCCGGCCCCTCCGCGGGCTCTTCCCCATTTCGACCGCGGCCCCTCCCGGCCCCTCCGCGAGCTCTTCCCCATTTCGACCGCGGCCCCTAGGTCCCTGGCCCCTTGGCCCTTGGCGCTCCCTCCCGGGGGAGCGCTTTCTTTTTGGCGGCCGAAAAACTCCGCGCGCCGAAAAATGACGAAAAGTCCCGGGGCCCCGGCTTTTTTGGACAAAATGGCGAAAACCGCCAAAACGAACACGCGCAACCCGGGCCTTCGCTATAATTTCGCCCTTCCGGGAATCTTAACGCTGGCACGAATTTGGCTAATACGTGTAAGGTTGAACGTTGATGGAGTCAGCCGCTCTGGAGAGAATTTGCCCCATTCCGCGAAATTGAAGAAATACGGTGCGTTCGTCTTTGCGGCGTTCGCATCCCTGACGGCTTCCGGATGCCTGATGGGGGGCGGCAGTCTCACCAATCTGCCCGAAGCGGAACTGGCGGAAGTGAATCTTCAGATTCGTCTGGGCCGTGTGGACACCGAAGCTCCGGCATCGGGCGGCGTCCCCACGGGCAAGCTGTCGGCGGAAATCGACAGCCTGGGACACATCGACAGCGCCGAAGGCATCCAGCTGCGGAACATGGTCCTCCGGTTCACCTCGAACCTTCGTGACACGGTGTGGGACACGCTGACGGCGGCATCGAATCCGGCGCTGGCGGGTGTCTTCATGCAGGAGGATCGCGCCGTCAGCGTGGACGTCGCCCTGCGGCCGCTGCGCTGGTGGAACATCGAGATCAAGACCCACGACACCAACGACAGCATCATCCATCACGCCACGGTCGGCCCCATTCCGAGCCGGGGCGGCCAGTCGGTCTTCCTGGACGTTCCCCTGATCAAGTCCCGGTATTCGCTGTACGAAGCGCGCTACGTGCTGCCGGAATACGTCTACCCGGCCAACGTGCCGGAGGGCCAGCGCACCTACCAGAAAATCTTTTTCCACCGGCTGGTCCTCTCCATCGACTCCACGGTCGTGCGCGACAGCAACTCGCTGGCGCTCCCGCTCACGGCACCCGGCACGCGCTTCATCACTCCCGGCGCCGCCCTGAGGGGTGCTGAAGGCGCCTACTTCTTCCGGCCTTCCCGCGCGCACCCCGATACCATCACGCACATCCAGTCCTACCGCTACGTGCGCGCCGGCCCCCGATTCTTCAACATCAAGGCGTACGGTCACCTCGAGGGTGATTCCGTGGGCCAGCCGGAGCGCCTGCTGTTCGAAGGCAGCCGCACGGTCACGATCGTCGAAGGCGCCACCACACCCGAACTTCCCATCATCCTTGACTGGCGGGGGCCCGGGAGCGGCAGTGGATCGACCAACCCCCAACCCGGAGATCCGGATTGGTCCGGGGTCACGATGCGCGTGATACTGGGCAAGGCCCGCAAGGTCACGCTGGATCTTGAGGTCGGCGGCAGCATCCCCTAGCGGGGGAGCGTGCCGAGGCCTTTGGCAAGATATACGGCAAGCTATTTGCTGTGAGAACTGTTCGTCTGCCGGCACAAGCCGGTCACATTCAAAGGGAGTCCATTGTGAAGTTCGCAAAAGTCCTGTCAGTATCCGGTTTGGTTGCGCTTGGCGCGCTTTTCGTCGGCTGTCTCAATGACAGCGGCTCCGCCTCCCCCGAGGGGAATGCGCAACTTGTCATTCAGGCGGGCGTGAAGGATGTCAACAAGACAAAAGCCTTGGGCAAAACGTCCGTCATCGAGCTCAAAAAGCTGATCGTGACGCTGCGCTCAAACGACCCGGCCGACGCGGTGCACCGCGACACGGTCCTGGCGGATACCGGGGACTTCGTGTCCGACGCGACCAGCGACCAGGCGATTCTCCGGAACTACGCCGTCAAGCCGCTCCGCTCGTGGACCGTCATCGTGAAAACCCTGGACGTCAACGACTCCGTCATTCACTACGACTCCGTCCCCGTCAGCAATCTTCTCATCGGGGAAACGCGTCCCGTCACGGTGAACCTCGCCTCGCGTTTCGTCATGTACGAGGCCCGCTTCTCCCTGCCCGACAGCCTGACCTTCACGCAGCTTGACAGCCTGAAGCAGCAGCTCGTGATCGACCGCATGGTGATGATCGTGGACGGCGACACGGTCGTTGACTCCACGCACGCCCCCCGTTTTGCGCCGGGCCAGCCGCACAGCGCGTTCTTCGACTACATCAAGGTGGGTGAGGAGCCCGACGTCGAAATCGAATTCTTCGGTCGCGTGGGTGCCGATACCAGTTCCACCAAGCTGTTTGAATACGTTTTTGAAGACGTCGATCCGACCGTCGAAAATCCGACCCCGACCACCGGCGGCTACACCGGCCCGAACGCCAGCGATCTCGGAGCCATCACCGGTCTGACCATCATCATCGGCAAGGTGGGTACGGTGGTTTTCGAGCCCATCATCAACCCGGACGTGACGACCAAGCAAAGCGCGCGGTAATCGGGGGGTAAACCTTGCCCCGACCCGAAACCGGGTGGGGCAAGGGGCGTACCACGCAAAAGAGGGGCTCTGCGAGCCCCTCTTTTGCGTGGGGCGAACCCGGGCGGGTGACAGGCAGGTGACGGCTGGGGACGGGACGCCAAAAAGTCACGAACCGGAAACGGGGGTGTGACGTATTGGCAAAGTTCCCCTGTTTCGCTGCCTATGACCCGGAGGAAATCCACACGGAAAGGTGTGGTCTCCCGTTTTTGGCGTAAAACGGTACCAGACAACGTGTTGAACTCAAGCTGGCATGTTTCTCGCTAAAAAAGGTTGAAAGAATAACGGCATCGCCGGAGTTGTTGAGTAATTGGTGTGCACTAAAGGAGCATTACGGATGAAATTTTTGAATGGCTCGAAGAAGTTCATGGCGGGTGCAGCGGTCCTGGGCGCGTTCGTCCTGGGCGGTTGCTTCATGACGGACAGCGGCAGCAAGTCCGCCGATGTCGGCCCCAACGCCAACCTGGTGGTGAGCGTCGGGATGAAGGACGTCAACAACCTGACCAAGCCCGGCTTGGGCAAGGCGTCCGCCATCACCTTCAAGCACATGATCATCACGCTGACCTCCAGCATCGCCACCGACGAGGTGATTCGCGACACGCTGGTGGCGGACCCCGACAGCGCGTTCAAACCCGACGCGCATACGGGGCAGTCCGTGCTCAAGAATTATTCGGTCAAGCCGCTGCGTGACTGGACGGTCTCGGTCGAAACCTTCGACGTGAACGACTCGGTCATCCATGGCGACAGTGTGACCCAGACAAATCTCCAGATCGGGGAAACGCGCGCTTTCCTGCTCAACCTGGCCCCCAAATTCGTGGTGTACGTGGCCAAATTCGTCCTCCCCGACAGCATCGGGTCCGCCGACGTCAACGTGACTGCGAAGCAGAAGTTGAACATCAAGCGCTTCGTGATGATTGTCGAGGGCGATACGGTGCGCGACACCACCTCGACGCCCGGCTACTTCGCGGCGGATCCGGTCTCGCACGAGGTGATTTGGGACTATGTCAGCACCGCGGTGGATTCACCCCGCGTCGAGCTCTATGTGTTCACCGACTCCTTGGGCGGCATGGGTTCATGGGATCCCGACCTCCCCCTGTTTGCCGACACCATCGTCGTGACCAACATCGACTCCACGTACACGCCTGAACTGCCCTACACCGGCCCGGGTTCGCCCAGCGACCCGAACTACGATCCCGCCAATCCGGGTGGTGCCGTGGCTGGTCTGGAGATCGTGATCGGGCCCGTGGGCATTGTCGAGATCAATCCCGTGGTCCCGACCAACCCGCTGCCGCGTCGTAAAGACTGACGTAGTCTGATATCAAACGAAAAAGGGGAGGCTTTGCCTCCCCTTTTTCGTTTGTCGCGGCAGGGCTCCACCCCCATCATTTGCCAGAATTGCACGCGCGGAAGCGTTCGCTTTGTCATAGTGACAGCGCCGGAGCAGCTCGGGAGGTGACAAGGGGGGATCTGCCTTCCGCACAACCCGAGACCGACCTCAAACTGCTGATTTCAGTGAAAATAGGGAGAAGGAGGTAGCCATTATCAGTCTCACCACATTGGCACGCTCCTCGCTTTATTAAAAGGTATCCCGGATAATCCGGAAAGGTTTTCACACCAAGGAGTTGTAATGCGTAATTCATTCAAAAAGCTCGCTCTTGGCGTTGTCGCACTGGGTGCCTTTTCCCTGACGGCCTGCATGAACTCCGGTTCGCAGATCGGCCCTGAAACCAGCGAAAACAACGCGACGGTCTTCGTGACCGCGAAGATGAAGAATGTCAACACCCTGAGCAAGCCCGGCCTGGCCAAGCTTACTCCCATCACGCTGACCACGCTGCGCATCACCGCCGTCTCCGACATCGCGGGTGCGAAGGTTCTGGGTGAGGATTCCGTGGTGGTTCATTATGCGGTGGGTGATTCCATCGGTGATACGGTGTTCTCCGACCTCGCCACGGTCGATCAGCAGTTCAACGCCGAGTTGAGCCTGCGCCCCCTGCGCTCGTGGACCATCACGGTCGAGACCATCGACGATGAGGATAGCGTCATCCAGCGCGGAACGCAAAGCCTCGGCACCTTGTTTGCCGGCCAGATCAAGGGTGTGTCGGTGACTGCCAGCGCCCTGTACAACAACTACGAGGCGACCTTCAACTTTGCCGACAGCATCACTTCGGCCACCGGCTCGATCACCCGTCAGGATCTCATCGTCACCTCCTATAGCATTGAGATCGCTTCTGACGTGGCGGTCGACACCGCTGCGGTGCGTGCGGACGGCGTGACCACGGATGTGAACCACAAGCTGAGCATCTACAAGGTCGATGCGGCCTTGTCCGCCCCGGCCAGCACGGACAGTGTGTCCATCAAGGTGTACGGCTTCCTGCCCCAGGGCCCGGACTTCGGCGGCACCGCGGTCGCTCCGATCCTGCTGTACTCCGGCACGAAGGCACTCAAGGATCTGCTCAGCACCCCGAACAATGTGACGCTCGACTGGGTGGGCCCGACCACCGGCGTGGCCGATCTCAACGTCACGATCTCGAAGGTCGGAACCATCGAGATCATCGCCGAGACCGATCCCGAAGTCATCGACTAAGCAAGCGTGTAACCCGGGCGGGGGAGCTGTGCTTCCCCGCCCGCTTACCCCCCCTCGTACTTTCAGGCTTTCTTCCCGGGGTGAGATGCGGTTCCCGCACTCTCATGCCCTCCTCTCGGCCTCACCTCGAACTTCAGTAAAGACACCACGATGAACCACAACTCCCTCACGACCTTCTTCAAGCGCAAATCCGTCACTTTGACGGGCTTGTTCGCGGCGATGATCCTGTCGGGATGTTTCGTGACCGAAAGCCCTTCCGTCCCCGTCCATGAGGGTGAGGAGAATGTGGCGGTTCGTTTGCGCATGGGTCTCGGGAGTGTCAACGAGCTGAACAAGGTGGCGCTGATCAAGATGAACAAACTGGTCATCGTGTACACCTCGAACGCGAATGACACGATCCGCGACACGATCACGGGCTCCACGAGCCCCGCTTTGGATTCCGTCTCCACAACGGGCCAAACGGTCGTGAAGAACCGTGCGCTGAAGGCTCTCCGTTCCTGGAAGATCGTGGTCACTTCGCGCGACCGTCTCGACAGCGTGATCCACAGGGACTCCGCCGTCGTTCCGGTCATGTACGCCGGTGATACCGCGGTGGTGAACCTCAACCTGTCCTCACGCTTCACGATGTATGAAGCGAAGTTCCTCAGCCTTCCCGACAGCATCCAGTCGGCGACGCCGGGCCAGCCCAAGCAGAACTTGTGCATCAAGCGGCTGGTTCTCAAGGTCGACGGTGCCATTGTTCGTGATTCCGTGGCGTCGCCGTGCTTTGCCAAGGGTGTCGGCAGCAGCCATACGCTGGCGTACGATTATGTCCGCGTGGGCAACCGGAACATCGAACTGTTGGCCTATGGGCCCATGAATTCCTGGGACGAGAGCCTGCCGCTTTTCAAAGGTACGACCGCCGTGAATGCCGGCGCCGGCGTTGACTTGACCGTGAACCTGAACCTGAACTGGGTGGGTCCCACGACCGGTACGGGACGCATCAATGTCCAGCTCGGGCGCGTGGGTAAAGTGCTCGTGAACGGAACGTTGCCCGGCACAGTGCTCTGAACCCTGTCCGTGACCGGCCGATGCGGCCGGTTTTTGTGTCGAAGTGTGAGAGAGGCCGCGTCGTGTCTCCCCTCACATCACGCCATCATTCACGCCATAATGCCATAATGACATAATTGGTGACAACAAGTCGCTTCGTGAGAGGGGTAGGGATGCGCCAGAATGGAAACATTCAGATTGAAATCCCCTCACAGCGAATTTTGGGCAATTTCGAGCTTTTTTTCCGGCGCGGATCTCTGCCTGTCGCAATATCTTGTTGGCCCGAAGCTTGCAGTGTAGATTCGTGTGAAAACACCCTTCAGATTTCCGGCCCTCACCGGGTTTCGAACTGAAACAGGCTTCCGAGTGCAGTTATCCTCCTTATTTCGCCGCTTTTCCCCCATCATGGGGGTGCTCGCCACCTTCGTGCTGACGGGTTGTTTGATCATGGAGGAAACAGGCCGCGATTTTCCGGGGGATTCGGCTCCCGTGGGCTATGCCCGCATCCAGCTGACGCTTGAAAAGAACCAGTCCGCACTGGGAAAGTCCGCGGCGAACGACACCACGTTCCAGCTCGACTCCCTGATCATGGTTTTCAGCGCTTCCGGTGCCAGCACCGTGCGCGTGGCGCAACCTATTTCCGGACGGGCCGATACCGGAGTCATCGCCGTGTCCGCCCCGCCGGTCGCATTGCCGGGACTGCGCAACTGGACCGCCCGCATTTACACCATCGATGAGCGTGTCAATCCTGCGCGACGTGATACCGTGCACCTTGACTCCGTGGTGTTCGCCGTGCGTCCGGCGGATACGGCGGTGGTGCAGAAAGCCGTGAGCCCGGCGTTTGCACTTCTGAAGGTCCGCGTGGTGTCGAACAATCAAACGCAGGTTCCCGATTCCGTCCGCTTTGTGCGCTTGCGCGTGGACGGCGTGGTGCGGGATTCCCAGGTTGTGGGCAGCGCGCCCGCCACGGCGACGTTGAATTGGGTGCGCGCCATGCCGACGGGAAACGTCGTGTATGCCGTGGGCAACCACGGGCGCGTGCTTCGCTCGACGAATTCGGGAAACTCGTGGACTGAGACCATACTGCCGGGTGCGCAACACCTGGTTTCCGGTCATGTGATGGGCACCGGTCGCGTATATGCGATCAGTCGCTCCGGGCAAATGCGGTGGTCGGAGAACAACAGTACGACCTGGAATGAATGGTCGCATACCCAGGTCACGACGGCGAGCGACAGCGTGCGTGGAATGCATTTCGCGGACGATGCCACAGGTTTTCTTGTGGGTGACAACGGCTCGATCTACCGCACCAAGGATATCTGGAACCATACCAAGCTGACGAGCAACGCGCAAGGCGCACGTCTGAATGGCGTTCACTTTCCGTCGACGTCGGTCGGATATGTGGTGGGGGAAAACGAGACGATTCTGCGGACCACGGACGGGACCAAGGAGCCCCACCTGATTGTATGGGCATCGATGAGTGGAGGCTGGTTTCATCAGACAAGCGCCGCTCAAGGATCTCCGGTGCATTCGGTGCACTTCCTTTCCCCCACGGTTGGGCGCGCGTTTTTGAATAACGGGTACTTGATGTACACCGACAATGGTGGAGCGCAGTGGGAACGGATAGCCAATACCGGAAGCCAAGGTACTACAGAGCATATCTACGATGGTCAGCATGTCACGCCTAAAACCGGGTTCATTGTGGGAGCCAGGGGGATGTTCCGCAAAACGAGTGAGGCTGACATAAAACATGCCTGGTGGGCTGGGCTTGAGACGAACCATGTGTTGCCCACTACGGTTGATTTGTTGGCGCTACACTTCGCCAATCCCGACACGGGATTGGTGGTCGGTACGGGTGGGGCGGTGTACCGAACCTTGAATGGCACGAAAGCGATTGAAAAGTGGGAGGATGCACAACGCCTTATCCTGACACCCATGACAAGCGGAACCACGCGCACCCTGCGCGGAGTCCGTTTCGCGTCACGGACGGTCGCGGTGGCGGTAGGCGATAATGGCACGATCTTGCGTAGTACCAATACGGGGGGAAGCTGGAGTGCACGTACTACGGGGACAACCGCACGTTTGACGGGTGTCTCTTTCGCCAATGCGAACGTGGGGTATGTTTCGGGGCATGCCGGCACCATCCTCAAAACCATCGACGGTGGAAACACCTGGACCACCCTGACGAGCGGTACAGGCGTAAACCTGCTATCAGTTTCGGCCACTTCGCCCGATACGGTCTACGTGAGTGGCGTCGGCGGAACGTTGCGCAAGTCGGTGAATGGAGGGGCAACTTGGTTCGTAAACGATTCGCCTACGACGCAAGCGATCCGGAAGTTGCATTTTTACAACGCTGAGACCGGGTTCGCCGTGGCTGACAGCGGTGTTGTCCTCAACGCGATCAATTACGGCGAGAACTGGACCGGCGGTGGCATCAAGCGGGCCCTCAAGGGCGTGCATTTCGTGAATGCATCCACCGGCTGGATCGTCGGCGACGACGGCATCATCCTCAAGACCACGGACAGCGCCCGCACGTGGGTGGAGCAGCATCGCCAGAACGGCCTGATGTTGCACGCCGTGCATTTCCAGAATGCCAATGTGGGATGGGTGACCGGTGCCAACGGCGAAGTGTTCAAAACCACCAACGGCGGCACCACTTGGGCACAGCAGACCACCATCGTCACGACGATTCCGTTGACGTGGATCAGCTTCCGCAATACCAGCGACGGCTTCATCATCGGTGGCACCAACTCATTGTATTCCACAACGAATGGCGGTTCCACATGGACATCGTTGTTCGCCGGCGGTCTACCCGGCGCCCGCCTGTTCGACGCTTTGCTGACCTACAAGTACCTGAAGCCGGGCAAGTCGCATACGATTCTGGTGGAGGCCATCGATCGGGTGTCGCCCTCGCTCCGCGGGTATCAGAAATCCTTCTCCCTGACTCCCGGGGCCGGACAGGACATCACGATCAGCCATGAGTTGATACGTTGTGGGCACGTTACTCAGAACTGCCAGTAAGTGGCGCGCCGCTAAAGCGGCGACTCCGTTCTTCCCTTAGCCTGCCAATAGTCCAATAGTCGCCTGCGCGGCGGCTCACGTATCGGGATTCCCCGGCAGGGGCTAACTTTACCGTTGTGAAAACCCTTCTCGTCACCATGGGCGATGCCGCCGGCATCGGTCCCGAAGTCATCGTCAAGCTGTTCGCCGCGCGGCCGTTCCTCCTTGCGGGCGCGTCATTGGGCGATTCCCGGTCTGCTTCCGCTCATCCCACTCGCCCCGCTCATCCTGTGGTGATCGGTGAGCTCGACATCCTGTGGGAAACGGCGGCGCGCCTGGGCCTTTCCGTGCGGTTCGCCGATGAAACGGATGCGGGCGAAGATGAAATCGCGGTGCGGTCATTGGGGCTGCTGCGCGCGGACGACATCACGGTCGGTGCCCTCTCCCCCGTGTGCGGCGACGCCGCCTTCCGTTACTTCGCACACGCGATTGCGGAGTGCCTTGCCGGTCGGGCCCACGGCATCGTCACGGCACCCTTGAACAAGGAGGCGATGAACCAAGCGGGCCATGCGTTCGCGGGGCACACCGAAATCCTGGAGCACATGACGGGAGTCAGGGGGCCGGTGATGGCGCTCTGGCACCCCAAGGTGGTGGTGAGCCATGTGACGGACCATCTCCCCCTGCGGGCGGCCCTGGACGCCATCACCGAAGCGCGCGTGGCGCACGTCGTGCGTCTCACGCGCGCGGCACTGGTGCGGGCGGGGAACCCCGCGCCGCGGATCGCCCTCGCGGGCGTCAATCCGCACGCGGGGGAGAACGGCCTGTTCGGCCGTGAAGAGATCGAGATCTTGAGGCCCGCCATGGCGACGTTGGCCGGCGAGGGGATCGAAACCTCCGGTCCCCACCCGGGCGACACGGTGTACCTTCAGGCCTTGCGCGGGCGCTTCGACGCGGTGATCGCCATGTATCACGACCAAGGCTTCGGGCCGATGAAGACGCTCGACTTTGCCAATGGCGTCAACTGTACGCTGGGCCTGCCGTTCGTGCGCACGTCTCCCGATCACGGCACGGCCTTCGAGATCGCGGGGCAGGGAATCGCCGAGCCGGAGTCGATGGTGGCGGCGTATAAGCTGGCGGAGATGCTCTTGGGCTGAGGACGACGGGCGGCGAGCTTCGCAAGCGTCTAGGAATGGCCAAGTTATTTCGTCAGCATGAGCGCTGAAGGCGCGAATCTCCGGCGTGGGTCCGACAACCCCGAATACCGGTACGGCATCGTACGTGCGCCGGG
>CAZKRC010000031.1:0-18449 GCA_964555105.1 uncultured Bifidobacterium sp.
TCGTCGCCGCCGCCCTCGGGGGGGGCGCCGGGGGGTGTCGCCCCTCCGTCGCCCATCCGTCCCCCCGCCGTCCCCCATTCGTCGCCCCTCCGTCCCCCATTCGTCGCCTCCGTCCCCCTCCGTCGCCCCTCCGTGAACACCAGAAACCGGCAGACCCTGCGCACCTTCCTATTTTCCCCTCGTGCCCTCCGCCTTCTCCACCCTCCTCGCCGACATCCGCGCCTGCACGTTGTGCAGCGCGTACCTGCCGCTGGGCCCGCGCCCCGTGGTGCAGGCGCACCCCGCCGCGCGCATCCTCCTCGCCGGGCAGGCCCCGGGCCGCAAGGTCCACGCCACCGGCCTGCCCTTCAACGACCCCAGCGGTGACCGGCTCCGGATGTGGCTCGGCGTCGATCGCGACACCTTTTACGACCCGCGCCGCTTCGCGATCGTGCCCATGGGTTTCTGCTACCCGGGCACCGGCAAGGCCGGCGACTTCGCGCCTCGCCCTGAGTGCTCCGCCACGTGGCACGATCGCCTGATCCCGCGCCTCAAGAACGTGGAGCTGACGCTCGCGATCGGGCGCTACGCCATCGCCTACCATATTCAGCGTCCTCACCCCGAGCGCCGCGGAACGTTGACCGATATCGTGCGGGCCAGCGACTTCGCGCGCGACGCGGTGCTCGCCCTCCCCCACCCCAGCCCCCGCAACCTCATGTGGCTCAGGCGCAACCCATGGTTCGAAGAGGACTACATTCCGGTGTTGCGCCGTCGCGTCGCGCGCCTGCTCCCCGCAACGCCGACAGCATGATTTACGGAGTGCTCATGATCCCCCGCGTCATCAGCCTGCTTTCGGACCCAGCCCCCCCCACAACACATCCCGTGGAAATCGCGACACACAAGCGTGTAGCTTGGACGCATGACCGAAAAAGAGAAGATGATCGCGGGAGCACCCTACGACCCCCAAGACCCCGAGCTTGTGGCCGATCGTGTGCGCGCCCGGGAGCTCCTGCAGAAGCTGAACGCGTGCCCCCCCGGCGATGACGGCACCCGCCGCGCCCTGACCAGACGTCTGCTGGGCCTCGATCAATCGGGACGCGAGACCGATGCGTTTTTGCAGGCGCCCTTCTTCTGCGATTACGGTTTCAACATCACCGTGGGCACGGGGTTCTACGGCAACTTCAACTGCGTAATCCTGGATGTCGCGCCGGTGACGATCGGGGACCGCGTGCTGCTGGGACCGGCGGTACAGATCTACACGGCCACCCATCCCCTCGACGCGAGGACGCGCGCGCGCGGACTGGAGAGCGGCAGCCCCGTCGTCATCGGCCACGATGTCTGGATCGGGGGCGGAGCGATCGTGCTGCCGGGCATCACGATCGGGGATCGCGCGGTCATCGGCGCGGGAAGCGTGGTGACGAAGGATGTTCCCGCCGATGTCGTGGTCGCGGGAAATCCCGCACGGGTTGTGCGCGAACTCCCGCTGTCCGGCACACGCCCGCTCTGAACCGTCTTGGTGAAAACGACAGCGCGCAGATCCCGCGCTAATCCCGCGCTAATCTCTTGGGGGACCGCGCAGCGGACGCATCACGGCAAGGCGGCAAAGCGGCGCGGGCCGCGCCGGAGGATTCAGAACTTCTTGTCGAGATACTTCGCGTCAAACACGAACGGCCCGAACGGCAGGAAGGACGCGATCAAGGCGTACACGAACTTTTTGATCGACCACTTCTCACGCAGAAAGAGCACGAAGGCCAGCAAAACGTAAAGGACGAACAAAGCGCCATGCGCGCTGCCGACCACGCTTACCCAGGACGGATCGCCCCACACGTATTTGATCGGCATCGCCACGCCGAGGAGAAGCAAATAGGACAGGCCTTCCAGCCAACCGGACAAACGAAAAATACCGCGCATGGGAAACCTTTCGGAGGAATGCTCAATGTTCAATGCTCAATGCTCATTTCATCCTCACGCCTCCGCCGTCACCGCCTCCGTCTGGACCACAATCGCCGGATCCAGCGACGCGAGGGCCGAACAATATTTTTCAACCGACAACGTCACGGCCTTCTCGACCTTCGCCTGCGCCACGCCGCGACCGGTCACCGTAAAGGTCAACTTCACGCGTGTGAACGGCGAGGGTTCCTTGCCGGCTTCCCGGTCGCCCTCAACCCCCACATCAACCGTGTCGAAATCGACGCGCTGCTTCTTCAGGATGTTGATCACGTCGATGCCCGCGCAGCCACCCAGGGACGCCAGCATGACCTGCATGGGCCGGAAGCCGCTCTCGTCGCCACCGATGGATTTCGATGCGCCGATGGAAAAAGCGTAGCCGTTGTCCGGGCTTCTGGCCTCGAACCTGAAATCGGGGGTACCGTGGAGGGAGATTTTCATGGGGCCCTAAACGTTGGTAGTTGGTAGTTGGTAGTTGGTAGTTGGTGGCAAAGACGCAATGAGACGGAGTGGACTGGACCAGGAAGCCCGCTACCAACCACCAACGATCAACCACCAACCGGGTTCACACAAACGCGTTGACGAATTCTTCCGTGGTCTTGAACTTCTCCAGCGCCTGGATGGCGGCCGGCATCTGGTTCGCCTCGGTGAGGTTCGCCAGGTAGCGACGGAATTTCTGCGCGGCCTTGTAGTACGCGGGGGGCAGGATCAATTCCTCGCGGCGCGTGCCCGAAAGGCCGATGTCGATGGCCGGGTAAATGCGCTTCTCCGCCAGCTTGCGGTTCAGCACCAGCTCCATGTTGCCCGTGCCCTTGAACTCCTGAAAGATCACTTCGTCCATCTGCGAACCCGTTTGCACCAGCGCCGTCGCGACGATGGTCAACGATCCGCCGTCCTCCACCTTGCGGGCGGCACCGAAGAACTTCTTCGGCTCCATCATCGCCTTGGCGTCCACGCCGCCCGACAACGTGCGGCCCGAGGACTTCAGCTCGTTGTTGAACGCGCGCGCCATGCGGGTGATGGAATCGAGCAGGATGACCACGTCCTTGCCGCACTCCACGCGGCGCATGGCCATCTCCATGACCATCTTGCTGAGCGTGATGTGCTCGTCGATCGGACGGTCGAGACACGAGGCGTACACCTTGCCCTTGATGCGCCGCGACAGGTGCGTCACCTCTTCGGGACGCTCGTCGATCAGCAGCATGATGATTTCCGCTTCGGGATGGTTCGCGGCGATGCCGTTGGCGATCTTCTCCATCAGCATCGTCTTGCCCGTGCGCGGAGGCGCCACCAGCAGACCGCGCTGCCCCTTGCCGATGGGGGCGAGCAGCTCGAGCAGCACCATGCTCTTGTCCAGATCGTCCGGACCCGCGAGGTGGTACATCTCTTCGGGGCTGATGCTCGTGAGGTTCTGGAACGGCGCGGTCGTGCGCCATTCCGTCAGGGGAATCCCTTCGACCGCCAGCAACGTGCTGACCACGCGCTGACGCTTGTTGCGCTTGCCGCGCACGATCGCCTGGATCGTGTGCCCCGTACGCAGTCCATGGCGGTTGACCATGTCGCGCGGGATGACCACATCCAGGTCCTGCGCCTGAAAATTCAGCCGCTCGGACCGCATGAAGCCATGGCCCTGCTCCGCGATCTGAATGATGGCGGTGTATTCTTCCGCGTCGGATTTCGGGTCGAAATCCGGCGAGTAGTCCATGGGTTCGCGACGATTCCCCTTGCCTTGGCGCTGGCCGGCGTGCGCGCCATGATTGCCGCGGTTTGCGATTTTATTCAGTTTCATCCTCTTTCGACGGCGGCGCGAACTGTCATTCGGCTCGTGCGTAATTTGGGAAAGGTTTTCGATCTGGCGCGCCGGGTCATACCCCTTGCTCCCTCGGGGCGCCACGTTTCCATTGGGTGCGCCCGGCTCATCCGCGAAATCCTCGTCATCGAAGAAGTCGTCGTCATCCTCGGCCGCTTCGGCCGCGGCGCGCGCGGCGGCGGCCTTCATGTTCTGGGCGTAAAGCTCGGCATCCTCGGCATCGCGGGCTGCTTGCTCCTGAAATTCCTGGTCTTGCATGTGTCCCCTGATGGTCAGGCGGTCTTCACGAAATCACAACGATTCATCAACAATTGAACGTCATCGCAACCACCGGAAAATCGCCGAAAAGTCCTGGGGGCCGGCGATCATTCGCTCCGGCGGGAAACGTCAGCACCGGGGCGACATTCGCTCCGGCTTTACGCGCGTCGATTCACGCGGTCTGTGCGGGTCCCGGGACGCTCCTCACACGAGGTTCACGCATTCATCCATGTTCCGGGTGGGGGTCAAGTGCCGGCGAAAAACATAACGCGGGCCTGACCGTTATTCAGAATATAATCAAAACCCGGATGGTTTCAGGGACGTTTTCAAGGGAAATCTTGTTTCCGCGTCCCCTCGCGGTGTTTTTTTGGGGGGGTAAGCGCGCGTCGCGCGGCTCCGGAATCCCCGTGACGCGCGGGTTGTGGGAGGTCAGCGCGGCGGCGGGGCGGAGTTACTGCGGGATCCGCGGATTGTAATTGTTCATCACCACCATGATGGCCGCCAAGGCCGCCATGATCGCCCCGCCGGTGACGATCTGTTGCCTGTGGTTGAAGTGGTGCATCACCACGCGCGCGGTATCGGCGCGCGCCACCGGCTGGCGGGCCTCCAGCGAATCCGCGCCCAAGGTGTCCCCCGAGTCGGTCGCCGCGGGCGCGGACCGGGCGGGAGCCACCGGCGTCAAGGTTTGAGCCGAAAGAGGCGCGATCGCGAGCGTGATCATGAAACAGATCGCGGCTCCCGGCTTCATCCCTACCCCGCCAGCATGGTCTTGAGCAAGTCGTTCACCTGCTCGGGCGCAGCCTTGCCCTGCGACGCGCGCATCACCTGGCCGACAAAGAACCCGAACAGTTTATCCTTGCCGTTGCGGTACTCGGCCACCTTGTCGGGGTTCGCCTCCATCACCTGGCGGATGAATCCCTCCACGGCGGCGGAGTCGTTGATCACGGACAGGTTGCGCGCCGTCACGATCTCGCCCGGCGCGCCCTCGCCCGCCAGCATGTGCTCGAACACGGTTTTGGCGATCTTGCCGGAGATCGCGCCCGTGCGGATCAACTCGACCATTTCCCCCACGTGCGCGGCGGTGAACTTCAGGTCGGAAATGGCGAGATTGCCTTCCTTGAGCACACGCAGGACGTCGCCCATCACCCAGTTCGACACGGCCTTCTTGTCTTCCGTCACCGCGCAGGCGGCTTCGTAAAATTCGGACACGGCTTTCTCACGGGTCAGCACGTCGGCATCGTAGGCGGGCACACCGTACTGTTCCACATAACGCTTCCGCCGGGCCTCCGGCAACTCGGGAAGGATGTCGCGGGCCCGCGCGATGTCGTCGGGCGTCACGCTCAGGCGCACCAGGTCGGGCTCGGGAAAATAGCGGTAGTCCTGCGCATCCTCTTTCGAGCGGTTGGTGATGGTGGTCGCCTTGGCCGGGTCCCAACGCTTCGTCTCGCGCTTGACCGTTCCGCCCGCGTCAAGAATGGCGGCTTGCAGTTCGATCTCCGCATGCATCGCCTTCAGCAGGTTGCTGAAGGAGTTCATGTTCTTGAGTTCGACGCGCTCGCCGAAGGGCGCGTTCTCATCCGCGCGCAACGAGATGTTGGCGTCGCAGCGCATGTTGCCGCGCTCCATGTTCGCGTCGCAAATGTCCAGGTATTCCAGGATCTGCTTGAGTTTTTCCAGATAGGCGATCGCCTCCTCGGGCGAGCGCAGGTCGGGCTCCGACACGATCTCCAGCAGCGGCGTGCCGCAGCGGTTGGCGTCGAACAGCGAATCGGCCACGGTGAGATCGTGGATCAATTTTCCCGCGTCCTCTTCCATATGGATGCGGGTCAGGCCGATGCGCTTGCGCGTCCCGTCCTCCAGGTCGATATCGAGATGACCGCCCGTGCAGATGGGCTTGTCGTACACCGGGGACCCGCCCGTCTGGGTGATCTGGTATCCCTTGGGCAAGTCGGGGTAGAAATAGTTCTTGCGCGTCCACATGGGGCGTGCTTCAATGCCGGCTTCACACGCGAGTCCCAGCATGATGGCGCATTCCACGGCCCGGGCGTTCGGCACCGGCAAGGTGCCGGGGAACCCGAGACACACGGGACACACCAGCGTATTCGGTTCCGCGCCGAATTCAACGCGGCACCCGCAGAACATTTTGGTGTTGGTGGACAATTGGGCATGGACTTCGAGACCGATGACGACGCTGTAAGACATGGGGGTGTAAGGTACTAATTCAGGCTCTTCCTTGTCGTTTCCGGCTCCGCCTCCCGTACATTCCCGCGCCTGTTCCGCAAGAATCCTTGCCGGGCGGAAAAACCTGCCCGGGTTCAAGGGGACTCCGGTCACCAGCGGAATGTCCCGCAGGACGCCGAACACCCCGCGCGGCCTACTACCTTTCCTGCCCCCATGTCACTTCCTACCGGCCTCGCCTCCTACGAATTCCAGCGCGAACTGATTCCCAGCCGGGATCTCGCGCATTACCACCACCTCCGCATCCTCAAGGACGAGCGCGGCCTTCCCGCCCTTCTGCCTCCCGATGCCCCCAAACCCCAGCCTCTTGACCTCGCGGACTTTTTCGGAAAGCCCGGGCTCACCCAAGGGGTGGAGGTGGAAATCGGTTGCGGCAAGGGAACCTTCATGGTGAACTACTGCGGGAATCATCCCGACCTGCCTTTCGTGGCCTTGGAATGGGAAGCCTCCATCGCGTTTCAGGCGGCCGAACGCATCGCCAAACGCCCGCACCTGGCGCACGCGCGTGTGGTCCTGGGCGACGCCGCGCCTTTCCTGCGCGACTTTCTGCCGCGCTCCTGCGTGCAGGCCTTTCACGTGTACTTCCCCGATCCGTGGCCGAAGAAGCGGCACCACAAACACCGCACCATGCGTCCCGACTTCCTCGAACTGATGCGCGGCGCCGCCATGCCGGGCGCGCGGTTCCACTTCGGCACCGACCACGCCGAGTACAACGAAGCGGCGCGCGAGCTCTTTGCCGCCACGCCGTGGCTGACCATGATCGACCCGGACGCGGAGCCCACCGAGGGTATCCAGACGAACTTCGAGATCAAGTACCGCAAGGCCGGCAAGCCGATCTACCGGTGCGTGATGGCCATTACCCCCGGCCCGGTCCCCGCCGTATGATCCCCGGCAGTTTCTCCGCATGCCAGGTGCGCCACGCTCCGTAGTGGCGGTACAGTTTTTCCCGCCGCCGGAACTCCGGCCCGTGCACCACGCGCCGTCCGTTCCTGACCTCGGGCGGTATCACGATGTGCAAACACTCGTGATACACCACGCCTGCCACGATCTCGACCGAGGCGGAAGGATGATCATACCCGCGGCTGATGCTGAGCAAGGCGTAAGGTCGTCCCTGTTCGTCATGCGCGGTGCTTTGCGTCGACAAACCGCCCCATCGCGCCGACCACGTGATGCGCGCCTTCGCGACCTCCGGAACATCACTGAAATACTCCGCAGCGACGGCAGCGAGGATCGACTGGAGATCGTGGTGCCGCCCCCGGGGATTCAAACGTTTGAGACGGCGCGCGGCGCGACCGCGTCCGAGCTTCCGCGCGTGCGGATCGGCCTCATGCTGCGCCTCGATCCAGGCATGCAGGGTTTTCTCCAGCGCGCGCCGCTCCCCCGTGCGCCCCGGCGACTTGCGCAGCATCGCCACACGCGCCCACGCCGCGAGCACCACGAGGATCTCGTCCGGGGCGTCCCGAAAAACCCGGGGCGCACGTAACACGGCTTCGCCGCCCCGCCTCCAACTCATCCTCCAACCTTGACGCAACCGGGGAGCCAGCACAAGTGAGATGCCGGGACCGGCGCAGGCCTGCCATCGTGCGGTGAACGCCGGATCGGCCGGGAGGGTTTCCGTCCCGAACGGACCGGACCCGCGGATTTCCCGCGCGTCCGACGGGGACTTGTCGATTTCAGGCGTACGTCCGAACAAGGACGTCTGCAACCAGTGGATCACTCCGCGAGTAATTTCAGCACACCCTTGAGTTCGTCGCGGATGGCTTCCAGCTCCTTGCGTTGCCGGGCGGAGAGCGCCGGTGTCGCCTCGGGTTCCGGAGGAACGACCTCCGGAGCCGGCGCGGCGCCCCCCTCGGGACAGGCCGGTTGCGGCTGTGAACCGCCGGGCGTGCGCAGCAGCGACGTCTGGCCGCTCACTTCCTCGAAGGAAACTTCCGCGAGTTTCTTCTTCGCGCCCTGCAACGTGTATTTCTCTTCGTGCAGCAGGTGGCGGATGTAATGGATGTACTGGATTTCGCGCGGGCGGTATGCGCGATTGCCCGCCCGGTTCTTGCGCGGACGCATTTGCGGGAATTCGGTTTCCCAATAGCGCAGCACATGGGCCTCAAGGCCGGTCATGCGCCCCACTTCGGAGATCGAATAATAAAGCTTGCCTTCCTCGAGGCGTTGCAGCACCCGGTTCATCCCTGAGACTCCGCCTTCCCCCGGAACCTGGCCTCCTCACCACGCCACAGCCGCACCATATTGCCGCGATGCCGCACGATCACGAACAGGCACACCGGGACGGACGCCCAGAACACCGGTGACAGGGCCTCTCCTCCCGGAGCTTCCAGCAGAATCAACACGGGCAGCCCCACCGCCGCCACGATGGACGCCAGGCTGACGTACCCGAACAACATCATGACGAAGGCCCACAGCACCAAGGCTCCCAGTCCGGCGAAAGGGCTCAGGAAGAGGAACACTCCGAAACCCGTCAGCACGCTCTTGCCGCCCTTGAAGCCGATCCAGAAGGAAAAGGAGTGGCCGAGCACCGCCGCGATGCCGCCCAGCAATGCCCACAGCGTCGAGCCCGTGAGCCAGAAACCGAGCCACGCCGCGGCCGTGCCCTTGAGCGTGTCGAACACCGCCACCGGCAGGGCGGGCTTCCAGCCCAGCGTACGCCATACGTTGGTCATGCCGGGGTTTCCGCTCCCGGTCTTCAGGATATCCACGCCGTGCGCGCGGCTCACCCACAAGGCGAACGGGAGCGCGCCGAGAAAGTATCCGGCCGCCAAGGTCAGCATGGAAAGCCATCCGGACATCATCTGTCTCCTGTGAGGGCGGATCCGGCTTACGCCGGGCCGGCCTGGTCTCCGGGATGCGCATCGGCGGGCATGGCGTCATCGGCCGCATACAGCGACCGGTCGGCCTCGTCCGCGTCATCCCACTCGTGGTAATCGGGCCGCACACCGCGCACGTAGCTCTCCAGCTCTTCGTCGGTGCGCAGCTGGAAACGACTGCGGAACCAGATGCGCAGCGGCACGCCTTTCAGGTCGAAAAACTCGTAAGCCTTGCGACGGAGGTAGCGGACGTAGCTCGGCAGCACCCGTTCCGGGTGGGAGACCTCGAACGCCAGCGCCACCGGGTCGACCATCACCTGGCAGCAGCGGAGCAGGCGGGCCGGCCCCTGCGTGGTGTTCGGGTGCGGGTAGGTTTCCACCGTTTCCTCGAAGTAGCGGATCACGTTGTCCCGGCCAAGCACCCGCGAAAGGTTCCCACGCACTTCGAAGGCGAGGTCGACGACGCGGTTGACGCGTTTGCCAGTCAATGCCGAAATGGCGATGAAGGGAACGCCGTCCAGGCCGTTGTTGACGCGGAGAAGCTCCCGGACCATGTGGTCGTAGGTTTTGTCGCCCGCGTCGATCAGATCCCATTTGTTGATGCCGATGATCAGGCCTTTTCCCGCTTCCTGGATCTTCTGGCAAATGCGGTAATCCTGCTCGCTCAGCTGTTCGCCCATTTCGCCTTCGGCTTCGATCAGCAGCAGGCAGACGTCGCTGCGGCGGATCGCTTCCAGCGCGCGCAGGTTGGAGAACTTTTCCACCTCGTCGTTGACGCGGGCCTTCTTCCGGAGCCCGGCCGTGTCCGTGAGCACGATCTGCTTGCCCTTGTATTCGAACGTCGTGTCGATGGCGTCGCGCGTCGTGCCGGCTTTTTCCGAAGTGATCACGCGGTTCTCGCCCAACAAGGAATTGACGAGCGTGCTCTTGCCCGCATTGGGGCGACCGAGCACCGCCAGACGCAGCACATCCTCGCGCGGTGCCGGACCGCTTTCCGGCAACATGGCGGTAAAACGGTCCATCAGGTCGCGAACGCCGAAACCCGAGATCGCGGATACGGGAATGGGCTCACCCATGCCCAAAGACCAGGCTTCCACGGCTTCGCGCGCCGTTTCCGGCTTCTCGGATTTGTTCACCACCAGCACCACCGGGCGCTTGCGGCGCAGCACCATGCGGGCGAATTCCTGGTCCTGCGCGGTCACGCCCGTGCGCCCATCGATCACGAACAGCACCACATCGGCTTCATCCAGGGCCGCGCCGATCTGGTCGCGCACCTGTTCGTCGATCACGCCCTCGATCCGCGGCATGAAACCGCCGGTATCCACGAGGTTGAAGCGTTTGCCGTCGTATTCCCGTTCCTGGTAGTGACGATCACGCGTCACGCCTTCACGATCCGACACCACCGCCGCCATGCGGCCCAGCATGCGGTTGAACAGGCTGGACTTGCCGACATTGGGGCGGCCGGCGATCACGACGCTGGGAAGGCTCATTAAGATAATCCGATCAAAAATTCCAAGTGACGATAATTCAACGGGTTGGAAGAGAGGCTTCACACGGCCTGTCCCCAAGTTTGAAAGGTAGAAAATGGAGGTGGGAACACATTGGACACCTGAAAAGGTGATGGACACCGAAAGCGCAGGGGGCAAGGCATCCCGGCGGCCCCCCTTCTCCCTCGAACCGCGAAGCTCCGCATGATCCCTTCTCCTGCGGCGACCTCATGCACCTCATGTACCTCATGTCTTCGATTCCACATTCCTAACTTGCTTCCATGCCTTTCCCTCGTCGCGCTGCGCGCCTGACCGGCTATGCCGTGGTGATGTCGTTTTTGGTGGCGGGAGTATGCTTCGGCGTCTTCCTGTTCCGGGATGCGGTGCGGGGCCCCCTGGTGCGGGTCCATTTTCCCGAGTTGGCCACACTGGCCGAAGGTGACCCGGTGGTGGAACGGGGCGTCACGATCGGGCGGGTCGAGCGCATCACATTGACGGCGGGGCGTCCCCAAGCGACGCTCCGTTTTTTTCATCATCGCGTCTTCCCCACCGACACACGCTTCGTCAACCTCAGTCACTCCCTGATGGGTGCCCGCAAGGTGTGGGTGATACCCGGCACCTCCCCCGCCTCTCTGGACATCACGCAGGTGCAAAAGGGGGCGTTCGCACCCGGCCTCCCGGAAACCATGCACACGGTGGAGGAACTGGTCGCGCGCCTCGCGATCCTGCGCACAACGGCCGACTCCTTGCTGGCAGCGGGAGCCGCCACGGCCTTGCTTGAGCCGCTGGACGCGGCCCACGGTCTTTTGAACCGGGTCGCGGCTTCCGTGGAAGCGGGAGCCGCGACCCTGGACGAGGGACGGGACGCCCTGCGTTCCGCCGCACACGCGGCGGAACGCATGGCGCACGCTGTGCGCGACGCATCGCCCGCCGCGGACAGTGCGGCGGGCCGCGTCCGCGCGTTGCTCCAGGCTTCCGTTCACGCCGAGGCCACGCTGGCCGAGGCGCTCACGACGCTGGAGTCCCTCGCCATCGCACTGGATGACACCACGGCGGGGGGCCGCCTGCTGAACGACCGGGGGGCCTATGACTCGCTGCTTATGGCGGTGCGCGCGCGGGGCTCAGTGACGCGCGCGCGGAAATCCGGCGGGCGCGGGGACGACAACAGGATCAGACCGCGCCGGTAAGGCGCGGGGCCGGGACACGCCGCCCGCCCGAACGTCCGCGTTGGCACCGCGACAGCGGGACGTGGCTCCCGTGTGAAGGACCACCCGCTGTCGCCATCCCCCCCAAAAACACCACCACAAAGTCACCGCCGAAAACGGTCACACCCTGATACCGGTGCCTTGATGACGGCGGTTATTTCTCGGGTTCTTTTCCGTCGGTGCCGAGGTTGTCGAGTTTGCGGTAGATCGTGCGCAGGCTGATGCCGAGTTCTTCCGCGGTTTTGGCCTTGTCCCCGTGGTTCTTCTCCAGCGTGTTGCGGATCAGGGTCATTTCCACTTCGGCCAACGTCATGCCCGGCGTCAATTGAACGGCGGAACGCGACTCCGTGGCACCGCTCAGTTCGGGCGGGAGGTCGTCCACCGTGATCTGATGACCCAGGCACAGGATCACCGCACGCTCGATCGCGTTCTCCAGCTCACGCACGTTGCCCGGCCAGGTGTAATGCTCCATCAGGCGCAGGGCTTCGGCGCTCACGGAGAGGTTGGGACGCTTGTTCTTCTTGCAGTACTTCGCGATGAAGTGCAGGATGAGCGCGTGCAAATCCTCGGGACGCTGGCGCAGCGGCGGGATGGTCAGGGGGATCACGTTGAGGCGGTAGAAAAGGTCTTCACGGAACGTGCCCTCCTCGACCATCTTGCGGAGCGGCTTGTTGGTCGCCGCGATGATGCGCACGTCGACCTTCTGTGCGGCGCCTCCCACGGGAGCGGCCTCGCCTTCCTGGAGAACGCGCAGCAGCTTGGCCTGCATGGCCAACGGGAGTTCGCCGATTTCATCGAGGAACAAGGTGCCACCGTCGGCGTCCATGAAGCGGCCCTTCTTGTCCTGGTATGCGCCCGTGAAGGCGCCTTTCTTGTACCCGAACAGTTCGGCTTCGATGAGGTTTTCCGGAATGGCGGCGCAGTTGACGGTGACGAACGGTTTGAGGGCGCGCGGCGAGTTCTGGACGATGTAGCCGGCGAGCACTTCCTTGCCCGTTCCGGATTCGCCAAGGATCAGGATGGTCGCATCACTGTTGGCGGCTTGCGCGGAGCGGTTGAGCAATTCCTTGAACGCGCGGCTTTTCCCGGTCTCAAAGGCAAGGGGACTTTTCTTCAAGCGTTCCCGCAGGATGAAGTTTTCCTCCAACAGGCCGACCTTCTCGAAGGCGCGGTTGACGACGGCCGTGATTTCCTGTTTGTTGAAAGGCTTGGGAATGAAATCGTAGGCGCCCTTTTTCATGGCAGCCACGGCTTCATCGATCGAGCCGTGCCCGGTGATGAGGATCACCTGCACGTCGGGGTTGTATTGCTTGACCCTCTGGAGAACTTCAAGCCCGTCCATGCCCGGCATTTTCAAATCGGTAAGCACGACCTGGGCGCCTTCGGACTTGAGCAGTTCCAACCCGGCACGGGGATCCGTACTGAGGAAAAGCTCGTAGCCTAGATCGGAAAACGTTCTCGACAAGGAATCGAGAATGCTCTGTTCATCATCAATCACGAGGAGTTTTTTCTGCATGATGAACAGGAGAGCAAATTCCGGGCCCTCTTTCCGCTTGCAGTTTTTGTTGCCAAAAAGGCTAATTCGCGGGTGAGTACACGATGTTTGCCCCCGATCAGATCTCATCGTTTTCCACACGCCGCACAATCGTGCCATTATGACCTAAATCGTGTCATATTGACACGGAAAGGCGGACCTCACGACGCGAAAAAAGTCTCCGGGAAAAGGGGCTACAGGACATGCCTGTAGCGTGCGCCTCCCTTTCCCGTAGCGTGAATAAGGGTGAAAGTCGAAGGTAAACAGGGTGAATGCGGGAAGCGCAGGCGGCGCGCCCTGCGGATCGCAGGCGTACCGACGCGTAGGTACCACCGCAGGCGCATGCACGGAGAGTATCACCACGAAGTACTATTACCGGCTTGTTCATCAGGCCCGTCGCCGGACAGCCCGCCACGAGCCCAAGAGCAATCGGACGCGCCGACAAGGCCGCAGGGCCTGGCGACCAACAGACCGGATTCGTGTTCGGATTCGATTCATCAATAAGGGATGTGATGACGCCTGCCTTGCACGCTGAAATCCGGAAAGTCCTCGACCATCAGGGAAGCAACGATGTGACCCTCGAGACGGTTTCCGCCGCCGCCCTCATCGCGTCCTGCCTGCGGTAACCATGTTCACGCTCTGGGATTGGCTCGTCGTCGCCGCGTATTTCGCCGTCATGGCGGGAATCGGCGTGTACTTCTCGCGCCGCAACCGCAATCTCAAGGATTTCATGTTCGGCGGGGGCAACATGCCGTGGCTCGCGGTGGGCATCTCGCTGATCGCGACGTCCGTCAGCGCGAGCACCTTCCTCGGCAACCCCTCCAACAGCTACGCATCCGACATGCGCTTTCTCATGCTGAACTTCGGAGCGGTTGCGGCGCTGTTCATCATCGGCGGCGTGTTCATCCCCCGCTACCGCGCCAGCGGCATCTCCTCGGCATACGAGTACCTGGAGCTGCGCTTCTCGCGCCGCGTGCGTACGCTTGCCGCCGGTCTTTACTCCTGCCATCTCCTGTTGCGGGCCGGCATGTTGCTGTTCGGCCCCGCGCTCATCCTGAAGGCCATGCTGGGCATACCCATCTGGATGTCGATCTGCGCCATGGCGGCCGGATCCATCGTGTACACGTACTTCGGCGGCATCCGCGCCATCGCCTGGACCGACGTGTTGCAGTTCAGCATTTTCATGGGCAGCGGCCTGCTCATCATCTGGTATTGCGTGGAGGGTGTCGGAT
Organism: uncultured Bifidobacterium sp.; assembly: GCA_964555105.1. Lineage (GTDB taxonomy): Bacteria > Fibrobacterota > Fibrobacteria > UBA11236 > UBA11236 > UBA11236. The sequence goes on from CAZKRC010000031.1 coordinate 14,507, forward strand.
CGTTCGGCGAAACCTTCCGGCTGGCCTCCGAAGCGGGTAAAACCCGCTGGTTCGACGCCACCTGGGATCCGGGCAGCGCGCGCAACATCTGGTCGGCCGGTGTGGCCTACATCGCGTTCGAAGTCGCGATCCGGGGATGCGACCAGCAGTTCGTGCAACGCTATCTCTCCTGCCGCAACGCGCGCGAAGCGAACTACTCATCCATCTCCTCGGTCCTGCTGGGCGTGTGCGTGGGCCTCGTGTTCTTCAGCGTGGGCGCGGCACTGTACGTTTACTTTCAGGTCAAGCAGCTGGGCGTCTTGCCGGGAGACGCCGGGCCCAACGACGTCCTGCCGTTCTTCATCATGAACATCTTGCCCACGGGCGTCAAAGGCCTGCTCGGTGCGGCCATCATGGGCGAAGCGCTCAGTTCCCTCAACTCGCTGTACGCCGCGCTTTCAAACACCACCGTGAGCGACTTCCTGCGCAAAAAAGGTGCGGAAGCGGCGGGCCTGGCGGATGCCAGGCGTTGGGTTTTGATCTGGGGGGGACTGGCGACCCTGGTGGCCTTCGTGGTCGCGCAAAGCGATCAATCCCTCCTGGATACGGCCTTGTTCTTCACGTCCCTGTTCACCGGCCCGTTGTTGGCCTTGTTTCTGATGGCCTTTTTCCGCTCACACCTCAAACCGGCCGCGGTCCTGATCGCGGCGTTCGGCGGCATGGCGACTCTTTTGCTGTTTCTTAAAATCCCCATGTTGCCCGCGTGGGAGCCGCTCTACCCCGTCGCGTGGACCTGGAATCCGCTGATCGCCATGACCGCGACGCTGGTGATTGCGGAGATGCTGAACGCAGTGTCCGGGAGACGGCAGGTGAAGTTTTCCGGTTAAGCGTGGACCGGAGAGGGTCACAGGCAGTACGGCGGCAGAACAGGAGAACGGTACAACAGTACAGCGGTACAGCGGTACAGCAGTACGGCAGTACGGCAGTACGGCAGTACAGCAGTACGGCAGTACGGCAGTACAGCAGTACGGCAGTACAGCAGTTGAACGGCCTGACGATTTTTCGCGTTTACCGCTGTACGGCTGTACGGTGCCTCACCCGAACACCAGCACGTTGATCACCGCGTGCACGATGCCGATCAGTAGTCCGATCCCCGCCCCCACCCACGCGATCTCGCGAAACTCCCGGTAACCGATCTGTTCGATGATGCCGTTCAGCTCGGTAACGTCGAAGGCCAGGATATTGCGGCGCAGGGTTTCCTTGAGATCGATCTTCCCGTCGAGGCTGTCCACAAGGCGCTCGGTGAATGCGCCGGCTTCTTCCGCGAGCGCACCCACGATCTTGTCGCGGATCCCCTGCAAGCGGTCGGCGCTGATGAACATCTTCGCCATGGGAATCGAATCGAGGATTTCCCCGAGCTTTTCATCCCATTTCTCCACCAGCAATACCCGCATGGCCGCCACCGGATCGACCTGACGCAGAAAATTCAGGATGTCCTCGCGCGTGAGGAAACGCTCCGCGATGGCGGCGGAAATCCGCTCCGCCAATTCCTCCTGGCGACGCGGCAACAACCCCTGCAGCTTGAAGCCCAAAATATTCACGGGCTTCACGGGCTTGAGCAACAGCTGTACGGCCATCCAGTTCGTGAAGAAACCATGCGCCGTGGCGACGGCCATCGGCACCAGAACGAGTGAAACGATTTGGGGATAGGTCATGGGCTCAAGTTATGAATTCGGAAGAGCTTAGGGCTGACAGCGGACAGCTAAAAACACTAAAGACAGACGATCTCACGATCTCGAGAGGTCTTGAGGGCTCTCGAAGTTCAGAACTGCCACATGAAGCTCTGCACCTCTCCTGGCGCGGTATCTTGCTGCATGCTTGAGCTGTCCGCTGTCAGCTGTCCGCTGTCAGCTGTCCGCTCGCCCCCTGACAACCTTTTACACCGTTTCCCCGCCCCCACGTGGCCAGACATCCGATTGTTTTCTAAACTTGTCCCCGTCATTGCCCAATCCGGCTTCCTCGACCTCCTCGATTCTACCCGTTTCGTCGACTTTTGGATACCGGCCGGCGCGAACAGACCGCAACCCGACTCAAACCGGGTTCGACCGCGACCGACGGAGACCAATGATGTCGCGCCGTCCTCAATCACGAGGGCTGGCGCTGTCAGACGCGCGGGCCTCCCTACCCGATTTCAGGCCCCACTTTCATTATCCGCTGTCGCTATCGCGACCCTGGATGGTGCGAAGTCCGTTCTTCCCGAACGGGTGTTTTCACCGGGTCCTCTGATTTTCAGACAGGAAACACTTCATGCTTTTTCGTGATCTCAACCTCAACCCCGCCATCCTCGCCGCCCTGGAAGCCAAGGGCTATGAGAAGCCCACCCCCATCCAGGGCGGTGCCATTCCCGCCGTGCTCGAAGAGCGGGATGTGTGGGGCTGCGCGCAAACCGGCACCGGAAAAACCGCCGCGTTCGCCCTCCCGATCCTTCACAACCTCGCCAGCCGTCCGTTCGTCAAGACGAACGCCGTACGGGCGCTTGTGCTCTCCCCCACGCGCGAACTGGCCCTGCAGATCGCCGAGCAGTTCAATGCCTATGGAAAAGGCCTCCGCCTGCGCACGGCCGTGATTTTCGGCGGTGTCAGCGACTACGGCCAGAAGCAGCGCCTGCGTCAGGGAGTCGAGATTCTCGTGGCGACACCCGGTCGCCTGATGGACCTGCTCGCCCAAAACGCGCTGACGCTGAACCATGTGGAGATCTTCACGCTGGACGAAGCCGACCGCATGCTCGACATGGGTTTCATTCACGACGTGCGCCGCATTTCCGCGCTGCTGCCGCCGAAGCGCCAGACCCTTCTGTTCTCCGCCACCATGCCGGCCGAGATCAAGGCCCTCGCCAAAAACCTCCTGCGCGATCCGGTGAACGTGGAAGTGAACCCCGTCTCCTCCACCGCGACCAAGATCGAACAATCGGTATACCACGTCAGCCGTAACCTGAAGCCCACCCTTCTGGGCCACCTGCTGAAGGATCCCGCCATCCGCAGTGCGCTGGTGTTCACGCGCACCAAGCACGGCGCGGACAAGGTCGTACGTGCGCTCGACCGTTTCGGCGTCCTTGCGGAAGCCATCCACGGCAACAAGGCCCAGGGCGCGCGTCAACGCGCGTTGACCAACTTCAAGTCGGGCCGCACGCGCGTGCTCGTCGCCACCGACATCGCCTCGCGCGGCATCGACGTGCAGGAAATCACCCACGTGTTCAACTACGATCTTCCCGAGGTCGCCGAGAGCTACGTCCACCGCATCGGTCGTACCGGCCGCAACGGCGCGTCGGGCACGGCGGTGGCCTTCTGCGATAACGAGGAGCGCTCGTACCTGCGCCAGATCGAGCGCGTCACGCGCATGCAACTGCCGGTCATGCATCTCCCTGAAATGACCCCGCCTCCCCCGCTGTCGCCCGAAGCCGCCCGCGCCGAAGCCGAGCGCCCGCGTCGTCCCGAAGGCAACGGCCGCGGCCCGCGCCCCGAAGGCGGCCGCTCCGGTTATGCCTCACGCGGAGGGTCCCCCTCCGGCGGACGCGGCGGCGACCGTCGCGGCGACCGCCCCGAGCGCTCCGATGCGCCGCGCACTTACGGAAACCCTGCGGCGACGCGCGCACAGGGGTCCGGCGAAGGTCGCGGTCCCCGTCGCGAAGGTCAAGGTTCCGGCCAGCCGCGCCGAGACTACGTTCCGTTCTGGAAACGCGCGTCGGGACAAGGCGACGACCGCCGTCGTCCGTCCCAGCAGCATAGCCGCCGGGATTGATTCCGAAAAATGAAAAATCATGGCCCGGAGTTCTTGAAAGCTCTGCGGCCATAGATTAAATTCCCCCTTCCCTTTTGATGCACCTGATCGGAAGGGATTTGCGAGTGCCCATTGGCCAGTAGCTCAGTGGTAGAGCAGTCGGCTGTTAACCGACTGGTCGTAGGTT
>CAZKRC010000032.1:0-18406 GCA_964555105.1 uncultured Bifidobacterium sp.
AGCCTTGGACGTCGGCAATGGATGCCAGGGGGGCTTTCTGGGAGGAAGAAGACTCAGGGAGGTTGGACATAAGGGGACCTTCCGCGCGTTGATCTCCCCGAAAAAGGCGGGGAAGAAGCGGGAATGGAAAGATAGGAAGAGGAACCTGAAGGGTGTGGGAACGGGGTTTCAGCGGTTCCAGCTCACAGCGGACAGCGAACAGCGAACAGCGAACAGCGAACAGCGAACAGCGAACAGCGAACAGCAAAAATAGGCCCAAATGGCCTCAAACAGCCTCAAACAGCCCGGAAAATGCCCAGATAACGGTTATTTCACGCGGAAAGCGGCCAACAGGAGATTGAGCCGATGGATTGTTTCATCCGGAGTCAGCTGTTGGTTATTCGCTCCGCTATTCACGAGCGCCTTAAGCTGTCCGCTGTCCGCTGAAAGCTGTCAGCTACCAGTCGTCAGCTCCTCTTCAGAACCGGTATGTGATGCCCGGAAGCTTCCAGCGCGAAGCCAGTTCGCCGCGGGACCGCACCTGCTCACGCTGGGGCAAGGGGTTGAACGTCCAGCGCATGGGTTCCGCGGTTTCCTCGCGGCGCGGCCCGAGCGACGCCGTTTCAGTCAGGTTTCCCGTGAGGGCGTACGTCGCCACGTAGCCCAGGTACGCCCCGCCCACAAGGAACGAGGCCCACGAGATCTTGTGGGCATGCGTCGAATAGTCCGCATCGTAGGTCAGGATCTGGATGCCCAGGCCCATCATGGCGCCGCCCGCCGCACCCAGCGCCGCATACTGCGAGCGCTCGCGGCTGTCCCGACTGTTGCGGAAGAAGTACACGCCTTCGGTCAGGCCCAAGGTGCCCCCGATGATGCCGGCGCCCAGCCACGGGCGCGGCGAGGACGACGCGTCCGCGTAAGCGGCGACCGCCACACCTCCCAAAGCGCCCAACACCACGTGCGTGGCCATTCCCAGTGCCGCCCCCGAGGACATGCCATGCGGGTTATAGTGATCCGCGATGAAGTGGCCCGCCACCGCCATGCCCACACTTTGTCCCAGTCCGATGCGGAGGATGTCCTGTGAATGCCGGCTCGGGCGCTCGTAGTAAAGCACCGGCGTGACGAAGCCGATGAACCCGTAGCCCAACGCGAAGAACATTTTGTTGTCAAGCTTCTCGGGAGCATCGTGGTACTTGTCGCCAAGGTTCCACCCATACCACAATCCGAGCGGATACGCCGCCGTCCCGACCAGCGAACCGATGCGATAGCCGTCACCGGCATGCGGCGAAAAGGCAAGCGACAAGGCCGTCGCCGAATATGTCGCGAAGGTCGGTGCGTACACCGACGCCTTCAGGTGGGCGTCGGTGAAATCGAGATGCGGCGTGGACGCGAGGTGCGCGCCGAAAGCCAGCGGCGCCACGATCAGCGGTGCCGCCACCAGCGTCCGCGTATTGTCGTAGCCCAACCCGATCGGCAAACCGATCCCGTAGACGTAGGTCGACAGCGCCGTCTGGTATCCCAGGTAGGCCACGCGATTGGCGGGCGATCCCGCCGGCGTACGTGCGGGCCGGGGCGTCTTGCCTCCCGATCCGGAGTTTTCCGGATCCAGCCATCCCCCGCCGGCGTTGCGCTGCGCATGGCCGGCGAACGCGGACGCCGCGCCACCGTGCGCGAAAACGTCCGTCGTGAACGCGCTCGAAGGGAGTGAAGACGAGGAGGCGAGCGGCGCCGCCGTTGCCGCAAGGATTCCGGGAAATACGATCGCCAGCGCGACGCGAGGGAAATTTCGCATCCCTGAAAACCTAGAAATCAACCAGCTCCACATCGAAGATCAAGGTGGCATTCGGAGGAATCACACCGCCCGCCCCGCGGGCGCCGTAGCCCAGATGCGGGGGGATGATCAGAATGCGGCGCTCGCCTTTTTTCATGTCGAGCAACGCCTCGTCCCACCCGGCGATCACCTGACCCGCACCCACCGAAAACTCGAAAGGGCTGCCCCGGTCGCGCGACGAATCGAACTGCGTGCCATCGGGCAGCGTGCCCGTATAGTGCGCCTTGATCTGCGTGCCCTTGGCCGGCTTGGGCCCCTCGCCTTCCTTCACCACCACGAACTTCAGGCCCGAAAGCGTTTCCTTCGCCTTGGCCTCCAGTTCCTTCATGCGCGCCTCGGCCTCCTTCAGCGTGCTCGCCGCGCGCTCGACCTTCGCCTGGATGATGGCGTTGAACGCCGCCTCATCCGACTTGAACGCACGTGCCGACGCGCCGACGCGCACGATGCGGATCGAGTCGATCTTGTCGCCCGTGCGCACCGCGTTGACGACGTCCTGACCGTTCACGACGAAGCCGAACACGCTGTGGCGATTGTCCAGATGCGGCGTGGGCACGTGCGTGATGAAAAACTGGCTGCCGTTGGTACCGGGACCCGCATTGGCCATGGAGAAAACGCCCGGACGATCATGTTTCAGCGACTTGTCGAACTCGTCCTCGAACTGGTAACCCGGCCCACCCGTCCCGTTGCCGGCCGGATCACCGCCCTGGATCATGAAATCCTGGATGACGCGATGGAACGTCAGCCCGTCGTAGAAGCGCTTCACGCCCTCGCGATTGTGCTTCTTCGCACCTTCCGCGAGGCCCACGAAATTCGCCACCGTCAGCGGCGCCTTCTCGTACTCCAGTTTGCCGACGATCAAACCCTTCGAGGTGTACACGTTCGCGTACAGGCCCGCCGGAAGCGCAGCCTGGGTCTTGGGCGCGGGCACGGTCTTGGTCGCGGTCTTCGTCGTGGCGGCAGGAGCCAACGCGACGAACGACAACAGGGAAAACGTCAGGGTGGAAATCAGTTTCATGCGGGCCTCCGGGCGGGAATTTCTGCTAAAAGGAAAATAGCCTGCAAGAATATGCAAGCATGCGGGGCCCTTCACCACGGTAGGGGCACGAAAATAAGGCGGATCGTGTGGGGGGATAACGGGGCATGCCCCGGGCGGGCGGCCCGTCATCACCGGGATCCCCGGCCCCACGGGCCACCGGGCCGCCGGGGGAAGGCGGCCCGACGCAGTCGTAGTGGTACTACGACGAGGAGGGACAACGCCGCATTGCGACGTCCGCAGCCCGGCGTTCGCCGGAGCTCCGACCAAGCGCCGGCAGGAGGATCGAGGGAGACGTACCGGGGAGTACGGCGACCGAGACCGACGCCCCGGCGCGCAGGTCGCAGCCCGGCGGGTTTTATTCAGGACGCATCAACGGGAACAAAAGAACATCCTTGATCGTCGGGCTGTCCGTGAGCAACATGATCATGCGGTCGATGCCGATGCCCACGCCGCCCGTGGGCGGCATGCCGTACTCGAGCGCACGCAGGAAGTCTTCGTCGAGCGGATGCGTCTCGTCCTCACCGCCACGGCCGCGCTCCACCTGCTCCTCGAGGAGCTTGCGCTGCACGATCGGATCATTCAGCTCGGAGTAGGCGTTGCCCACTTCCCAGCCGTTGATGTACGGCTCGAACTGTTCCACCAGGGTCGGATCATCGCGGTGCGTTTTGCACAGCGGCGTGCTTTCCTTGGGATGATCGGTGATGAACACCGGACCCTCGAGATGCGGTTCGCAGAGGGTTTCGAACAGTCCCTTCACGGCGAGACCACGCAGCCAGATCGCCCCCTTGAGTTCGACGTGGTGCTTCGCGCATTCGGCCTTGATCTGCTCATCGCTGAGCGCGTCGACGTCGATGTCGGCGTACTTCTTGATGGCCTGCTTCACGGTCAGACGCGGCCACGGGGGGGTGAGATCGAACTCCTTGCCCTGGTACGTGAACTTCGGCGACCCGTTGGCCGCGACACATGCCGCCGCGTACAGGTTCTCGAAGTGAACCATCATGTCGTTGTAATCGGACCACGACTCGTAGAACTCAAGCAGCGTGAATTCGGGGTTGTGCGTGCGGTCGATGCCCTCGTTGCGGAAGTTCTTCGCGAACTCGAACACCTTGGGGAATCCGCCCGTGATGAGGCGTTTGAGGTACAGCTCGTTCGACACGCGCAGATACAGCGGGATGTCGAGGGCGTTGTGATGCGTCAGGAACGGACGCGCGTTCGCGCCGCCGTAGATCGCCTGCAGCACCGGCGTCTCCACCTCGAGATAGCCCTTGCCCAACAGGTATTCGCGGATCGCCTGCAGAATGCGGGTGCGCTTCACGAAGGTCTCACGCACGCCGTCGTTGAGGGCGAGGTCGACGTAGCGCTGACGATAACGCAGCTCCACGTCCTTGAACTCGTCGAAGATCACCTTGTTGCCGTGCTCGTCGGTCTTTTCCTTCGGGATCGGGAGCGGACGCACGGCCTTCGACAACAACGTGACGACTTTCGCCTGCACGCTGAACTCGCCCGTCTTCGTCACCACCATGGGGCCCTCGACGCCCACCCAGTCACCGATGTCGAGCAACCGGACGAGCGCGAAGCCCTCTTCCCCGACCGCGTCCTTCTGGATCATGGCCTGGATGCGGCCGAAGCCGTCCTTCAGGTGGATGAAGGCGATTTTACCCTTGAGGTTGTAGCGGATCACGCGGCCGGCGTACGCCACCGTCTCGCCTGAAGCCAGCAAGGCCTCCTCGTTCGCCTTCAGCTGGGCGCTGTCATGCGTAAGGGGGAACTTGTACGGGTAAGGGTTAATGCCCTTTTCGCGCAGTTTTTGCAGGGTGTCGAGCCGCGCCTCGACCTGATCGTTGATTTCCATTTGGTGGGGAAACGTAGAAAACGGGGGTGGAGGCCCCCGTGGAGGCGAAGGGGCGATTCCATGTAGGATGGTTTCGGCCCCGGGGATGCTTTACAACACCCGGAAGCCCAAAGACCAACCACCAACCTCACGTAACGTCCCGCGGAGCGCACCAACCACCAACGACACGGGACAGCCCACAGGGAATCCTTACCCCCCCTGCCGCTGCTCCTCATCAAGCGCCAACAAATACGCGTTGATGAACCCGTCGAGGTTGCCGTTCAGTACGCCGTCGGCATCGGACGTTTCGTGGTCGGTGCGCACGTCCTTCACCAGCTTGTAAGGCTGCAGCACGTAGGAACGGATCTGGCTGCCCCACTCGATCTTCAGCTTCGACGCCTTCTTCGAATCGCGCTTCGCCTCTTCTTCTTCCTTGATATGCTGGTACACGCGCGATTGCAACAGCTTCATCGCGCTCGCGCGGTTCTTGTGCTGGCTTCGCTCGTTCTGGCACGCCACCACGATGCCGGTCGGAATGTGCGTCATGCGCACCGCCGAATCGGTTTTGTTGATGTGCTGACCACCAGCGCCGCCCGCGCGGAACGTGTCGACCTTGATGTCGTCTTCCTTGATTTCGAACTCGATATCCTCGAGTTCTGGGAACACGTGCACCGAGGAAAACGACGTGTGGCGGCGGGCGTTCGCATCAAAGGGTGAAATGCGCACCAGACGGTGCACGCCGTTCTCGGCCTTCAGATAGCCGTACGCGAAGTCGCCCTGCACCTGGAGCGTCACGCCTTTGATGCCGGCCTCATCGCCTTCCTGCAGATCGAGCACTTCGTACTTGAAGCCGCGCTTGTCGAGCCAACGCGTGTACATCTCGTGCAGCATGCGCGTCCAGTCCTGGCTCTCCGTGCCCCCCGCACCCGACGTGATCGACAGAATGGCCGGGCGCGCATCATCCTCGCCGCTCAGCATCTTCTTCAGTTCGAGATCGGTAAGGCGCTGATTGAGGTCGGCAAGCGAAGCCTGAATGTCGGCGAGCATCGCCTCATCCTTCTCTTCGGCAGCCATCTCGGCGAGGCCTGAAGCCTCCTCCACTTCGCGGTGAACGGACTCCCAGCCCTCGACCCAGTCCTTGAGACCCTTGATTTCCTTCTGGACGGCTTGCGCCTTCACGGCGTCGTCCCAGAATTCGGGATTCGACGCCTGACGCTCCCGCAGCGCTATTTGTTCTTGCTTGCCCGGGATGTCAAAGATACCCCCGGAGTTTGAGGACTCGGTCCTGCAGTTTCTTGATGTTTTCCATGGGGGTAAAGGTAGGAACGAGGGCAAGGGGGGTGACGAAAATATGAAATATGAACTCTGAAATGAAGCAACCTGAGGCAAAGGGGTGGTGGGGGTTGCGGACCGGGGGCCATAGGGGAGGTCACCGGTCGGTTCGGGGCGGCCTCCGGGTTATACGGTGTGTGGATACCGGCGGTGGTGGGCGCGGTCGAGTGGGCAGGGGCATTTGCGCGACATCACCACCTTCCAACCTGACGTGGACGATGCGATATATCGCGACACCGTAGGAAGTCGCTTTGTAATAGATGAGGTAGTCGTCCATCACGAAGCAGCGATACCCTTTTCGCAGCGCACGGGGCGTACGGGGCACACGTCCGAGCAACGGCATTTCCGCCAAGAGCCCGAACGTATCCGTCAGTCTTTCCAGAAAACGATCCGCCGACGAGGGCCGCAATGCCTCCAGATAGCCGAAGTAATGGTCAACGTCCTTTTCGGCCGACTTTCCGAGTTCGGGGCGCGGCGACTTTTTTCTTCCTCCATTTTCCGATCCCGTGTTTCTTCGCAAGTTCATCGAGAACCTCGCGGCCATCCCGCCCCGTATCGCCGTTCTCTTCGTCGCGCTCGGCTTCCAGAAGTAGCGGGTAGATGACCAGATCCTCCCATTGTGCGAAGGACATGACGACCATGTCCTCCCGCCCGTTGCGGGTGATGATGACCGATCCTCTCGTTTTGTGAACCAATTTGGATATCTCCAGCGACTTGTTGCGCAAGTCGGATATGGGGCGAACGTGAAGGGACATGCGGCCTCCCGGGTGAACCTATCAAAATAATATCATGATTCTGATAGGCCTGGAACATCCGCATGATGGGGGGAGAGGCAATCCGCATGCCATCGCCGTGGCACCTTGAAAAACGCGATATCCGGTGGAATTCGCCTTTCAATCCGCTGTGCGGGCCTCACCTGCGGTGCTAAAAAGCGATCCCGGATGGTGCCGATTCTTTCACACCTCTACCCCGCCTCCGGCCGAAGGATTTCTCCCTGTGTGCACTCGCCGGGGGGGACGGGACGGAGTAGTTTCCTATTGAATTCCGTCCCCAACACCCGGAGGCCCGCATGTCCAACCCCCAGACTCCCCGCATCGATTACGTCGAATACAATGTCGCCGACATCGCGCGGGCCAAGAAATTTTACGGCGAGGCGTTCGGATGGGCGTTCACGGATTACAGCCCCGACTACTGCGAATTCAACGATGGCCGCCTGCGCGGCGGTTTCACCACCCAGGGCCCGCGCATCCCCGGCGGGCCGTTGATCGTGTTGCACGCGGAGAACCTGGAGGAGACGCAGGAACGCATCCTCCGGGCGGGCGGCCTGATCCGCCGCGAAACCTTCTCATTTCCGGGCGGCCGCCGGTTTCACTTTTCCGACCCGGATGGATACGAACTGGGAGTGTGGAGCGAGGAGTGAACCTTCGCTGCGGGAGGATTCAAATGGCACAGGCATTGCGTTATGTCTGTGCATGCAGCACTCCAATCAACCCCACAGCGCTTTAATTCCCAAACACGGGGGATATCGCAATCTCAAAACATTCCAGATTGCGCAATTGGTCTACGACCTCACTGTCACCTTCTGTGACCGGCATATCGACCGCCGCAGCCGCACCCATGATCAAATGGTCCAAGCTGCACGTTCCGGTGTGCAGAACATTGCAGAAGGGAGTCAGGCGAGCGCTACCTCAAAGAAGTTCGAACTTAAACTAACCAGCGTGGCGCGGGCGAGCCTTGAGGAACTGCGGCTCGACTATCAGGACTATCTGCGGCAACGCAGCCTCCACGAGTGGCCCCGCAGCGATACACGGCGGGACGACCTCGTGGCGCGGCGACCACAAACCATAGAAGACATCGTAGCGTGGATGGCGGCAATACTTGCGGCGGCAAAGGCCCATGAAGAAGGGGCGGGGGGTGGACAGGGTGGACCCTCTGGACAAGCTGGACTCAGTGGACAACGGCACAGCGCCCTGTCCACTGAGTCCAACTTGTCCACTTCGTCCACTTCTACCACCCCGTCCACCACCCGCCCTGATGAAGCCGCCGCTAATGCCGCACTGGTTTTGATCAATGTGGCAAGCACGCTGCTTGCGCGACAAATCAATTCTCTCGCGCTTGCCTTTGAATCACAGGGAGGCTTTACCGAGCGACTGTACAACGTACGGCGCGGTCGCAGGGATGGTTAAGCCTGTGCGCGCAACGCCTCACCCTATCGGATCAGTCCCTGACCACCACTCCCGCCGCGGCCATCTCGCTCTTGATCGCACCCACGGTATACGTCCCGTAGTGCACCATGCTCGCCACCAGCGCCGCGTCGGCGCGGCCGGCGGTCAGCACGTCCACCAGATGCTGCGGCGTCCCCGCGCCACCCGAGGCGATCACGGGAATCCCCACCGCTTCGCTCACTTTCCGTGTCAACTCCAGGTCGTAACCTTCCTTCGTCCCGTCGGCGTCGATGCTGTTGAGACAGATCTCCCCCGCCCCGAGCTTTTCGGCTTCCACGGCCCACGCCACGGCGTCCTTGCCCATGGGCGTGCGGCCTCCCTGGATCACCACTTCGTAGCCGCTGGGGAATTTCGGATCACTGGAACGACGCGCGTCCATACCCAGCACCACGCACTGGTTGCCGAAGGCCTTCGCCCCGTCGCGGATGATCGAAGGATTCCTCACCGCCAACGAATTGACCGACACCTTTTCCGCCCCCGCCAACAACACTTCGCGCATGTCGTCGAGGTTGCGGATGCCTCCGCCCACGCTGAAGGGGATGAACACTTCGCGCGCCACGTCGCGCACCATGCCGATGTCGATGGGGCGGTTCTCCGCCGAGGCCATGATGTCGTAGAACACCAGTTCATCGACGCCGTCGCGATAGTACTGCGCGGCCATCTCGACCGGGTCACCGAGATCGACGTTCCCCTTGAACTTGACGCCCTTGGTCACCTTGCGGTTCCGGACGTCGAGGCAGATGATGAGGCGTTTGGTCAACATAAGAGTTGGTCGTTGGTGGTTGGTAGTTGGCAGCCAAGACAAGGCAACTCAAGGATTTTGGTGATCGATTTTTCAGTTGCTCCAAGCGCAAACACCGGAATAGGGTCCGCTTTTTCCACCAACAACCAACTACCAACCACCAACTTCATGTCCCGTCCCACTCACAAAAATTCTTCAGCAACCGCAGGCCCGCCTCCCCGCTTTTTTCGGCGTGGAACTGGCAGGCCACCATGTTGCTGCGCGCGTAGATGGCGGGGAACGTGACGCCCGCATAATCGGTGACGCCGAGCGGCGACGACGGATCGTCGAGGTCGGGGTAGTAGCTGTGCACGAAGTAGAAGTGCGAGCCCGAAGGGATGCCTTCCAGCACGCGGTGCGGGCGGGTGAAGCGCACGCTGTTCCAGCCCATGTGGGGGATTTTGTAAGACTCCGTGCCGGTCGCCGGGGCGAAGGCCTTCACGCGGCCGGGCAAAATCGAGAGGCACTCGGTGCCGCCGTCCCCGTCGCCTTCTTCACTGTGGCCGAGCAGGATCTGGCAACCGATGCAGATGCCCAGGAACGGCTTGCCCGTCTGCGTGAAGTCGATCACGGCCTGACGCAGGCCGAGGTCGGCGAGGTTTTGCATGGCCGAGCCCGCGGCGCCCACGCCGGGGAAAATCACGCGGTCGGCTTCGGCGATCACGGCCGGATCACGCGTGATGACGGCCTCCACGCCCACGGCGCGGAGAGCCAGCTGCACGGACACGGGATTACCCGCGTTGTAATCGACGATGACGGTCATGGTGGGGATATCCGAATCGGGCGGGTGGGACGACCCGCCGGGTCGTCCGTCCTGGCCCATCCTATCCCGCCCGATGGGTGAATTTCACCCGTTCGGACAAATCACCCGTGGATTCGGTCTCGACGCCCGGGATTTCGCCTTCGAGGTCGAAGCCCATGTCGCGGATCATCTCCACGTCGAGGTTTCCGGCCTGGCCTTCGGTGGTGAGGTAATCACCCACGAAGATCGAGTTGGCGGCGAACAGGCCCAGCGGCTGCAGGCTGCGCAGGTGCAGCTCACGGCCGCCCGCGATGCGCAGCGTAGCGCGCGGGTTGAGGAAGCGGAACAGCGCCAGGATGCGCAGGCACTGCACCGGCGTCAGCTCCTGCTTGGCCACGAAGGGAGTGCCGGGCACCGGCACGAGGAAGTTCACGGGGATCGACTCCACCTGCATCTCGCGCAGGCGCGTGCCCACCTCGATGATGTCGTCGGCGGTTTCACTCATGCCGAACAGCGCGCCCGAGCACGCGGAAATGCCCGCCTTCTGGACCTTGCTCACCGTGTCGAGGCGATCGGCGAAGGTGTGCGTCGAGCACACGTCGTCATAATGGCGCTCGGAGGTGTTCAGGTTGTGGTTGTAGGCGGTGACGCCGGCTTCCTCAAGTCTCTCCGCCTGGCCGTCCTTGAGCAAACCGAGACAGGCGCACAGTTCCAGCTGCGGATAGGTCTCGCGCACCTGGCGGATGGCCGTGGCCACGGAGTTGACGTCCTTGTCGGTGGGACCGCGCATCGAAGCCACCATGCACAGGCGCGTGGCCTTGTTGGCGATCGCCTTTTCAGCGGCCTCGAGAATGTCGTCGGGACCCATCAGCTTGTACTTGTCCACAGGAGCATCCGACACGCGCGACTGGGAGCAGTAGCCGCAGTCCTCCGGGCAGATGCCGCTTTGCACGTTCAGGAGGAAATTCAGCTTGACGCGCTTGCCGAAATGTTCCTGGCGCACCCGGAAGGCTCCTTGCATCAAGGTCAGGATGTCGTCGGCGGGCCAATTGAGGATGGCGAGCGCCTCCTCACGGCTGAGCTCTTCGCCCGCAATGCTCTTTTCCGCCAATTCCTGGGCGAATTGAGCGGAATGGGCGGAATTCAGGCTCGAAACGGGGCTTTCAACGGCAGAAACGGTCATAAATCCTCCAAACGCAAATATAGGTCAAGGCGCGGGCCGATCCGACGGAAAAGACGGCCCGAGAACCGGCGACAGCGGGCCGTACGCGGCGGAAGGGAAATCCTCCGCGAACACCCGGTGCAAATATCCCGCCACCAACCCCCGCATGGTCACGGAGGTGAACGACGGTCCACCGTGATCGGCCCCGGGCAACGGCACGAACAACACGGGGACGCCCGCGGCACGCAACGCGGAGTCCAGCGTCACCGCTTGTGAAAAAGGAACCGTGGGATCCCTGGTGCCATGCGTGATGAAAAAGGGAGGGTCATGGGGGGTGATGTAGGTCAGCGGACTGGCCGCGCGGGCCCGATCGAGACAATCCTTGACCGCGCAGCCCAGCAGCTGACCTACGGAGGAATGCCGGCTCCACCGGCGGGGAACGTATTCAAGGAAGTTGGTGGGCCCGTAGAAATTGACCACCGCGCGCACGTGGGAACCGTGCGCGCGGGCATCATCGGGTGGCCCCACGATGACCACGTCGCCTTCCAGGCCATCCGCGGGCGTGGTCACGCCCAACAAGGCGGCCAGATGTCCCCCTGAGGATGTTCCCCACGCCACGATGCGCGCGGTGTCAAGGTGCAACGTGGCGGCATGCGCGCGCAACCAGCGCACGGCGGCCTTGGCGTCGTGGATCTGCGCGGGCCATACGGCCTGCCCGCTGAGACGGTAGTCGATGCTCGCCACGACGTATCCCGAATCCACAAACGGAAGCGCGGGACTTTCATCGGCGCGGCTGCCGCCGCGCCAGCCCCCGCCGTGAATCCACAGGAGAAGCGGCCTGGCGGCGGGGCCGTCGAGAAGGCGCCCCTCCGCATCGAAACGCGGCGGCGGAAGGTGGAGGTCTATCTTGAGATCCACGGTGTCAACGCGGGCGTAACGCGCCGTGAGATCGGGCGTGCGGGCGAAACCGGACGCGACCATGATCGCAAGCGACAGGACGGACAATCCTCCGGAGAGTGAGGAAAAGGCCGCGACCAGCGCGGACGGGCGGAATCTCGGAACGGGGCGCGGCATCGAAACCCGGTTGTGAAGGGATCGCCTGACTCCTGCGGTTCCGCAGTGCGCCGGCATACTCAAATTACCTAATCCGCGGGCAGGAGACAGGCGAGGGGCGACGCTGCGCAGGCAGGAGCAAAAGACCGGATCAGGCGGCGCGCGCGGCGATATAGGCCCGCGCCACCGCATCGGCCACCACGGCGATCTCCTCCGCCGTGTTTCCGAAACCCAGCGAGAAGCGCACGGCAGAAACCGCCTCCTCCGGTGTGCAGCCCATGGCGAGCAAGACCTCGGACGGTTTGACCGACCCCGAGGCGCAGGCCGACCCTGCGGACACGGCGATGCCGCGCAAGTCGAGGGCCATCACCAAGGTGTCGCCCCGCACGCCCTCGAAGACGACGTGAAGCGTTCCCGGCAGCCGGGGTGCGGCGGCGGCGGTGACACGGGCCGGGGAGGCCTTGCCGCCGCCACCCGGCGCGGCCTGCCGCGTGTCGCCGGATGGGCCGGATGATCGTGGGGACGCGACGCGTACGGCTTCGACGAGACGCTCCTGCAGCGCGTCGCGCAAACCGGCGACACGCGCGCGTTCGGCGGCGCCATGGCGGCGCCACCACGCGGCGGCGGCACCGAACCCCGCGATCCCGGGCACGTTCTCGGTGCCGCCGCGCAGGCCGCGCTCCTGCCCGCCGCCGCGCACGAAGGGCTCCAGCTTGAGGCCGCGGCGCGCGTACACCGCCCCCGCACCTTTGGGACCTCCGATCTTGTGCGCCGCGAACGTGGCGACATCGACGGGAAGTTTCGAGAGGTCGATGTCCAGCTTTCCCAGCGACTGGATCATGTCGCAGAAGAACAGGACGCCGCGCGCGTGCAGCAACGCACCGATCTCCTCGATGCGCTGCACCGTGCCCACTTCGTTGTTGGCGTGCATCACCGCGCACAGCAGGGTATCCTCGCGCAGCGCCGCCTCGATGGCGGATGGCAGGATGATGCCGTCCGGGTCGGGCTTGACCCATGTGACGCTCCAGTCTTCCTCCTCCAGCAACCTCAAGGCCGCCTTGACCGCCGGATGTTCCAGCGCCGATGCCACGATGTGACGCGCCTGCGCTGGGTTCCCGCGCGCGCGCACGGCGTGCCGGGCGATCCCGTGCAGCGCGAAGTTGCACGCTTCCGTGCCTCCGCCGGTGAAGATGATTTCGGACGGTTGGGCGCCGACCAGTGCGGCGATTTCCTCGCGTGCGTTTTCGATTTCCACCTTGGCGGCCCGTCCCGGCCCATGCAGGCTCGAGGCATTGCCCCAGGCTTCGCGCGCCACGCGCGTCATCGCATCGAGCGCCTCGGGCAGCGGCGGCGTGGTGGCGTTGTGATCAAGGTAGATCATGGGTCACAAAATAGTTGCAGGGGGCACGGCGTGCGCGCCCAGCGGTCGACAGGACTCCGGGGCGTTGGGGCGGCGATCATGATATGATTCCCGTGAACCGCCGCGGCCGTCCCGCGTTGTGCCACGGTACCACGGCCCGGCCATCGCCCGTGGCCCCCCACACCGCCCCGCCGGGGCGGGGCCCGTTCCCCCCAGCCACAATCCGGACGACTAAAAAAATCAGAAAGGCGTTGACCTCACCATTTTGGGAGGATAAGTTAGGTATATGCCTAAGCGATTTCAGGACCTCAACCGCGTGTTCCGCGCCCTCGCGGACGGGACGCGTCGCACCGTGCTGGAACGGTTGAGCCACAGACCCGCTACGGTCAGCGAACTGGCCAAGGCCTTCGACATGGCATTGCCCTCCTTCATGCAGCACCTCGATGTCCTGGAAGACGCGGGACTGACGATGTCGGAGAAGAGCGGACGCGTGCGGATCTGCTCGCTCGCACCGGCCGCGCTGGATGTCGCGGAAGGCTGGATGGCAAGCTTGCACAACATCTGGACGCGGCGCGCCGACAAGCTGGATGCTTATCTGGAACAGTTCAGGAACCCCCAAGGAGACAATCATGAGAATTCATGTCGAGGCCCACGTCGCCGCTCCGCTCGCCCACGTGTGGGACGCCTACAACAACCCCGCTGATGTGGTGAAATGGAATTTCGCCTCGGACGACTGGCACTGCCCCCATGCCGTGAGCGACCTGCGGGAGGGCGGACGATTCCGCTCGCGCATGGAAGCGAAGGACGGCAGCTTCGGATTCGATTTCGAGGGCACTTACACGAAGATCGAAGCGCACAAGCTGATCGAATATGCGTTCGGCGAACGCACGGCGCGCGTGACGTTCACGAAGGACCCGCAGGGCGTCGCGGTAAGCGTGGACTTCGACGCGGAGGAGGAGCATCCCGCCGAAATGCAACGCGCCGGTTGGCAGGCCATCCTCGACAACTTCAGGAAGCACGCCGAAAGCGCCGCAGTGCAAAAGAGGAGGGACGAGGAGGACGGGGCGTGAGCGGAACGCATGATCTGCACACCATGCGTGTGCACCCTTTTCATTTCCCGTTCCCTTCCCCCTCATTCCCCCACGCCCTCATTCCACCACCCTCTCCGAAGGATCACCCATGACCACATCTCCCCAAACCCACGATCTCGTCCTTGAACGCTTTGTCGACGTGCCTCCCGCGAAGGTATGGGAGGCCTGGACGACGCCCGAAATCCTGATGAAGTGGTTCACCCCCGACCCCTGGAAGACGGTGGCCTGCGAAATGGATCTGGTGCCGGGCGGCAAGGCAAACACGACGATGCAAAGTCCCGATGGACAGCTTTTTCCAAATGCCGGATGCGTGCTTGAGGTGGTACCGGGGCGTAAGCTCGTCTTCACCGACGCTTTGCTCGAAGGCTTTCGTCCGTCGCTCAATCCCTTCATGACGGCGATCATCGAGGTGATTCCCGAAGGCAAAGGCACGCGCTACCGCGCCACGGCCCTGCACAAGGACGAAGAGGCGAAAAAGAAGCACGAGGAGAGGGGCTTCCATGAAGGTTGGGGCACAGCGCTCGACCAGATGGTCGCGCTGATCAAGGGCGAGAGGGGCTGAGGGCGCATCAGGACCCGGGAACCGGAATTCCGGACGGCGTGGAGTGAGAGCCTCGCCGTCCGGATTCGCGCGGCTTCACCCCTGGTTTCCGGTTGCCCGTTGCAGTTGCCGGACTTCACAACTTCACCTTCTCTCCCTGCTCGGGGACGACGGCATGGAACCCGAGCTCGTCCACGATGCGGCGGCGCAACGTATCGGAGGCCGACGGTTCCCCGTGGACGATGAAGACCTTTTTCGGCGGCGTGGGAATTTGCCTGAGCCAGTCGAGAAGTCCGGTGGCGTCCGCGTGCGCCGACGCGTTGTCGAGCTGCGCGACCTCACAGAGGATGTCGACGTATTCACCGTGTATTTTGAGGCGGCGTGAACCCGCGACGAGATCCGCGCCGCGCGTGCCGCCCGCTTGATATCCGGCAAAGAGAATGAGATTGCGCGCGTCACCGGCGATGTTGCGGATGTGGTGCAGCACGCGGCCGCCGGTGGCCATGCCCGACGCACTGAGAATGATCGCGGATCCGTCGCGGGCCGTGCGTTGTTGCAGCTTTTCCGATTCCTCGCGGTCGGCGACGTAACGGGCGAAGGAGAAAACCTTGCCGCAATCGGCGGTCGGCAGGCAGTGATCCTCGGCGTGTCGTTCGTAAAGCGCGGTGGCGCTGACGGCCATCGGGCTGTCGACATACACGGGAAGCGCGGGGATCCGCCCTGTGCGGCGGAGTTCGTAAAGCGACCACAGCAACGATTGCATGCGTCCCACGGCAAAGGATGGAATGACGATGGTTCCGCCACGCGCGTGTACGGTGTTGATGTGACGGGCGAGGGTATCCAGGACGTCTTCGGGAGGGTGTTCGCGGTTGCCATAGGTGGATTCGATGACCACGTAGTCGGCGGCGGCGGGAGGCTGGGGGTCGACCAGGAGGGGGTCGCCCCGGCGTCCGAGGTCGCCGGAGAACACGATCGACGGAGCGCCTGGGGCGCGAACGTGAACCGACGCCGCCCCGAGGATGTGACCGGCGCGCCGCAACGCGACCTCGAAGCCGCCGGGAGTCCGGAACGGTGTTTCCCAGGCGAGCGGCGCGAAGTGGCGGTAGCATTCGTCGACGTCGCGCGCCGTGTACAGCGGCAGGGGTTTTTTGTGTTTGGAATACCCGCGACGCCGTGCGTAGTCGGCTTCCTGCTCCATGAGCTTCGCGGAGTCGGGGAGCAGGATGCGGAGGAGATCCAGCGTAGCGGGCGTACCGAAGACGGGACCGGCGAAGCCTTCCTTCACGAGTTTGGGCAGGTAACCCGTGTGGTCGAGATGCGCGTGCGTCAGAACCACGGCATCGATTTTTTCCGGAGGGTAAGGGAACGCCGACCAGTTGCGGATGCGCAGGTTTTTGAAGCCCTGGAAAAGACCGCAGTCCACCAGCAGGCGACCGGATGCATGTCCGATGAGGTAACGCGAACCGGTGACGGTGCCGGCGGCGCCAAAGAAGGTGATGTTCATGCCTGCAAGTTAGCGTGTCACACCCCACTCGCGCGGAAACGGGACCCGCCCTCGGGAATCCGAAAAGGCATCTGGACTCTCCTCCGGCAACAAATAAACCTCAAGGAACAGAAGCGGTTTTCCGAAACAGGAAACAAACTTGCTGTTCACGGAAAACATGCGATCCCATCGACACATGATCAGATCGTGGACGCTATATATTTGCGGTTTTTCCTGTAAAAAGCGGAAATGAAGCGTGTTTAAATGATTTTGACGATAGATTGGGGTGTAACGGAATGTGCTGGTATCGTACTGGTATCCTCAAGTATCATCCTGTTTCGGTTCACCTCTGGTTCACATGCAATAAAGGAGAGTCTCATGATCAAAAAACACGCAACGAAGTTCGCCGGGGCACTACTTGCCTCGACGATCTTGGCGACCCCCGCTCTATCCCAGGAGGTTCTCTCCACCTGGGCCGAGCATCGGGATATTATTCTGAACACCGCCGGAAACGGTGCCAACATCACCGGCGACGTGACCAACTTCCCGGTGCTGATCCGTCTGGAAGCCGACGAGGCGGCGATCATCGCGGCTGCCAACGACGGCAACAGCATACGCTTCTCGAAGATGGGCGATACCGTTCAGCTGCCTTATGAAATCGAGCACTGGAGCCCCACCAAGGCCGCCATCTGGGTGAAGGTTGACACGGTGTACGGCAACAACGCCACCCAGAAGATCCGTATGCACTGGGGCAAGGACGGCGTTGTGAGCAAGTCGAATGGCCACGCCGTGTTCGACACCGCCAACGGTTTCGTGGGCGCATGGCACTTGGGCAATGCGCCGGGCACCAGCCCGCGTCCCGGTTCAGTTGCGGGTTCGCCTGCCGCCGTGGTTCGCAATGGTCTGCCTGCAGTGGCCGGCATCATCGGCATGGCTGATACGCTGGGCAACATTCCGGGCGTGGACCCTGCGAACGGAGGAAACCCTCTCGCCGGCCGCTACATCGACTTCGGGCGTGATTCACTGTTCAACAACAACAATTACGCCGGATTCTCGGACTTCACCACAGGCTTCTCGTTTTCGGTGTGGGTGAACGCCACCTCGACGGCCGGCTTCACGCGCTTCATCGTCCTCGGTTCGGACTCCAACGCCACGAATGAAGTGGGCAGCTCGAGCCGCATCATGTTCATGGGCAACCAGAACCAATCCAGTTCGCAGCCCAACTTCGCAGTGCGTTCCAACGGCGTCGGCACCTACAACTCGCCCGCAAACGCCTATGCCTTCAACGCATGGACGCAGATCTTCGTGACCAAGACTCCGGGCGCCAGCACGGCTTACAATATCTACAAGAACGGCGATCTGCTCGCGTCTTCCGGGAACGGCACCATGCCCGAGAACGTGATTCGTAATTACGCCTGGATGGGTCGCTCCAGCGCCAGCACCGACGGCTGGTTCGGTGGCCGCTTCGACAACGTGACGCTCTCGAAGGTCGCCCGCTCGGCTGACTTTGTCCGCCTGTCATACCAGAACCAGAAGGCCGTCAACTCTGTGGCGAACATCGGACCGTATGAATACGGTGCTACCGCACCTGCCGCACCCACGGCGGCGACCGCGGCCGCAGGCAACGCCTCGGCCACCGTCTCCTGGACCGCACCCAGCAACGACGGCGGCTCAGCCATCACGGGCTATACCGTGCGGACAGCTCCGGGTGGCGCGACCTGCACCTCGGCAACAACTTCTTGCACCGTGAACGACCTGACCAACGGTACGGCCTACACCTTCACTGTGGCCGCGATCAATGCCATTGACACGGGAGCATTCTCGCTGGCGTCCGACGCAGTCACTCCCTCGACGTTCCCCGGCTGGACCGGATCCCAGGACATCACGCTGAACACGACCGCCAGCGGCGCCAACGTGGCCGCTGAAGTGCGTGACTTCCCCGTGCTGATCCGTCTGGGT
>CAZKRC010000033.1:0-18272 GCA_964555105.1 uncultured Bifidobacterium sp.
AGTGATTTCGATTCCGTTGACAGACATGTTGATCTCCTTGTTGCTCCGGCGGCACGGGATTGTGAAAGTTTCTCGCCGGGCCCCGGGGGTTCTCCCGGGACGAATACTCCCCTAAACAAACCCCATGCCAACCCAACCTCCCGCCGTGATTGCCCAAAAAACGCGGCCCATACCTAACCCCCCATCACACTCCGGGAAACAAGGGACGGTGAAAGGGTACGGAACCTCACGCGACGCAACCCGAAACCGCACCCCCAAACCAACAGTTCAGTATTTCAGGTTGATTCGTCAGCGTCACTCATGCCTGCGGCGCAGATTTCATAATTCATATTTCACATTTCAGATTTCCGACCTACCTTCCCCCCATGCTCTCCCCCTCCGACAAGAAAACCAAACTGCTTGAGGCGGGAACCTTCCCCCCCCCTGCCGTCGACGCGCATTTCCGCCGCTTGGGCGCGGACTACTGGAACGTGTTCACGTGCGAGGAAATCGCCAGCCACATCGCCGCGCTGGCGGACGTGACACACGAACATCCCTGGCGGGTCACGGCCGAGCATTTGGGTGATGGATTGTGCGCTCTCACCTTGATCGGCGGCGACTTCCAGGGTTTCTTTGCCGCCGTCTCGGGCTTTCTCGCCAGCACCGGCTACGACATCCGCTCGGGCCGCGTCTTTTCGTTTCCGCCCGACGCTTCGCTGAAAGGCCTACCCCGGGGCGGCGTCCTGGACTTCCTCGTCATCCTGCACGAGGACCCTGCACGACGCGATGACGCGGAGCGGGCACGCGTGCGCACCGAGATGGAGGATCTGTTCCGGCGGTTCCGCAACGGCGAGGGTCCGGCCATCCGCCTCGAGCTGTATCGTCGCATCGGCACGCGGCTGGAAACCCGCCCCACCGACGGCGACGACGGCGTCCCGCCCGAGATCCGGGTGCATGCGGTGCACAACGCCACACGCCTCACCGTGCGGGCACGCGACCGCGAAGGCATGCTGTTCTGCATCGCCGCGGCATTGGGCCTGCAGGGGCTGTCCCTGCAAACCCTGATCACACGGGAACATGAGGACGGCTTTTTCGAGAATTCCCTGACCGTGACGGGACCGGGGGGGACGGCGGTGCGGGATACCCGTGAACTCGAAAAGATCCGCACCGGGATCGTGTTGATGGATCGCCTGCTGCGGACGCTTCCGGGCGCGGTCAACCTGCAGGCGGCCGCCGAGGGCCTGCAGAAACTGGTCGACGACTGGCTGGAGGAAAGCACGGACGTGTTCGAAGGCGACGCGGGCCGCGAAACCCTCGGCGTGTTGCCCGCACTGTCGCGCGTGCTCACCGCGGGCCCGCGCCTGTGGAGCGCGATCGACCGCCTGGGGCCGCGCGCGTTCCGGACGCTGCTCGCGGAGCTTGGCCGGGAAGCGGGTCCGCCCGCCCGCGCGGCACACGCGCGCGCCTTGCGCGAACTCCTGCCGGAAACCACCGACACGCGCGCCAAAGCGTTGGCGGCCTATCGCGATCGCGAAATCCTCAAGACGGAACTGGACCTGCTGCTGACGGCGTCCCGTGACGGACGTGCCTTCTCGGAGCGGCTTTCGGGATTGGCCGAGGCCTGTCTCGCGTTCGCGCTCGAGACCTTGCACGCCGACCTCGCGGCGAAACACGGGGATCCGGGACCGTATGCGCTGCTCGCGCTGGGAAAATTCGGTGGCGAAGAACCGGGTTCGGGCTCGGACCTGGAGGTCGTGCTCGTCTATCGCGGCGCGGGTCACGCGGAGGGAGACGGGGACGATGGGGACGCCCATGGCACCGGTGGCGGTCAAGGAGACCACGGTGCGGCACGTACCGAAACGACGGGCCCCGAGCCGCTGCGCCACGGGGAGTTTTTCGAACGTTTGATGCGCGGACTGATCCGCTTCTGGGCGATTCCGGAAAACGAAATGTTCGCGCTGGACACGCGTCTGCGCCCGCACGGCGAAAGCGGCCCGCTGGCCACCAGCCTGGCGGCGTGGAGGGAGTATTACGCACCGGGCGGGGCCGCGCTCGATTACGAACGCCAGTCCCTGATCCGTCTGCGCGCGGTGCACGGAGACGCCGCGCTCGCGCGGGACCTTCTCGCCGCGCGCGACGCCGTGACCTACACCGATCCGCCCGTACCGATCGCGGCGACGCTGGAACTGTTCGCCCGGCAGGCGGCGGCCACGGCCAAAACCGCGGACGGCGTCGCGCTGTGGAACGCGAAATTCGGGCGCGGCGGACTCGCCGAACTCGAGTACGGCATCCAGTTCCTGCAGCTCCGCCACGGCGCCGCGCGTCCGCTGGCGCGCCAGCACCAGTGGACGCGCGCACTGGAGGCCTTGCTCGAACTGGGCATGGTGTCCCTCGCGGAGTTCGAGCACCTCTATGCGGCCAACCTGTTCCTGCGCCGCCTCGTCAACGCGCTGCGCCTCGCACGCGGATACTCGAAGGATCTTTACGTGCCCGCGCCCGGAAGCGGGGAGTTTTCCTTTCTCGCGCGGCGCATGGGTTACGTGTGGCGCGAGGGCACGCCGCCGCTGCCTCCGGAGCAGCAACTGGAGCGGGACCTGCGCCGCGCGCAAACCGTGGTGGGAACCTTCTTCGATCATCGCTATCGCGGCGGGCCGCGGCCGGACTGGCTGTACGACTCCCTCGCCGAAACGCTGATGGATCCGGAGGCCACGCTCGCGGAGGCTTCGCCCGCCCTGATGCGCCTCGGCATGACGGACCTTCCCGCCGCGCGCCTGTTGTTCCTCGAATTGTTCGACGCCCTGGTGGAAAAGCGTCTGGCCGCTGCCTGCCTGCTCAATGCGGAGGCGCACTTTCGCCGCAGCCCCGCGCCCGAAGATGTGCTGCGGCATCTGGTCCGCTACCTGGGGGCGCTGGAGCATCCCGACGTCTTCATCCGCCAGGCGCTCCATCACCCCTCGCTGCTGGAGAAACTCCTGCTGCTGTTCGCCAACAGCGACCCTCTCTCGCAACTGGCCGTGCGCGAAGGCGAAGGTTTCAAGGCCCTGGTGGAACCCGAGTCTCTGGATCGCCCGCGCTTGCCGGGCGAATACCGCGCCCTCGCGCACGCCGCCCTCGAAGATGAATCGTTCGGCCCGGACATCGAAACCCGCTTGTGCCGTCTTCGCAATCGCGAGTACCTGCGCATCGCCCTGCGCGACCTGCATTTGAACATCCCCTTGCGTGAAATCACGTTCGAGATTTCGGGGTTGAGCGACGCGCTGGTCGCGACGGTACTCGATCTCGTCCTTTCGGAATCCGACGGGGAACGGGGCGCGTCGGGTGGGGCGCCTTCCTGCATCGCGGGCCGCTTCTCTGTTTTGGCGCTGGGGAAGCTGGGCGGTTCGGAGTTGAACTACAGCTCGGACGTCGACCTGGTGTTCGTGACGGAGGATGCCGCGGCCGCGGAAAACGGGTGCGGCCGCGAGGCGGCGGAACGGGCGGGGCGTGCGTTGATCGCACGCCTGACGCGCGACACGCCGGAAGGACGCCTGTTCCGCGTGGACATGAAACTGCGGCCTTGGGCGGAACAAGGCCCGTTGGTCGGGACGGTGTCGCAGTATGCCGGCTATTTCGACCGGGACGCCGACACCGATGGGTGGGAACTCCAGGCCTGGCTCAAGGCGCGCGTCATCGCCGGCGCGTCCGGCGCGGGATCTCCCGGAGAGCGTGTGGTCGCCCGCGCGCAGGCGCGCGCCGTCGCCCCCGGCAACGCGGAGAAAGTCGTCGAGAGCATGCGCAAGGTGCGCTTGCTGGGACTCGACAAGCTGTACCGCGGCGATTTACTCGCGGGGGAAGTCAAGCTGGGGCCGGGGGGCATCCGGACCGTGGAGTTTTTCACGCAATCGTTGCAGATCCGGCATGCCGCACGCATTCCCGACTTGCTGACGGGAAATACCCTGGAGGCCTTGGGTCGCCTGAACCGCTACGGGATCCTGCCCGGAGGCCGGTTCGGGTTGCTCACGGACGCGTATGTCTTTCTCCGCCGCGTGGAGCATCGTTTGCAGCTGCAGGGATTGCAACAGCGACACGCCATGCCCACCGAGCACCGGGAACTCGACCGCCTCGCGCGTCAAATGGGGTTTGAAGACCGCGTCGGCCGCACGGCGCGTGACCAGTTCCTGGAAACCTATCGCAAATACATGCTCAGCCTGCAGCCCGTCTCGGCGGAACTGTTCGGGCATTGAGCGGGAACTGAGCGGGCACTGAGCGAGCACTGAACGGACGCTCCCGAAAGCGAATCGGCCCATGGCAAGGAGGGGCAGGAGGTAAAAGGCTCTGCAGGTCGCCCCCTCCGCAAGCACCGTCCGCCGGATGACGAAGCTCTCGCGGCGCAACGTGCCACCAACTACCTTTTGCGCCATGAATCGCAAACGTCCCCGTCAATTGGGTAAAAAGCATCAAGGCATGCACGCGGAAGGCCGCAAGAAAGCGGGCCCCTCTGCGGAGGCTTCCCCCGGATCACGCCGGAAAAACATGGCCGCCGGTGCGGGCCCCGCGCATGGAAAACCTGCGTCCTCCCGCCCCGCCGCCTTTCACAAAGGGACGGGCAAAGGGACGGACAAAGGGACCGGCAAGGGCACCGGCACGGGTAAACCGGCGGCGGGTTCCCGCGGCCCCGGCGCGTCGGGAGGCAAACGCTTCGCATCCGCCGGCCGGGACTCCCGGCGTGACGGGGACGCCTTCACCCCCGAACACAAACCGCGTTTCGCGTCTTCCCGGGATCACGCCGACCGTCCGCAACTTTCAAAAAGTGCCCCGCGCTCCCTGACGCCCCGCCCCGGTACCGCCTCTGCGCGTCAGGCCTGGGGCCACTCCGAGCCCCCGTCGCGTCGCCGCCTGGAGGAGCTGCTGGCCCACCACGGCGTCACCCTGCCGGGCGCCACGCTCGACAAGGTGTGGGAGTACCACGGCATCCTGCGCCGCAACAACGGCGACCTCGACCTGACCCGCCTGATCGGGTTCGAGACCATCGTGCAGCGCCACTACGCCGACTGCCTGATTCTGCACAAGATGATGAAGGGCAAGTGGCCGTCTCCCTTGGTGGATATCGGGACGGGCGCGGGCTTCCCGGGCCTGATGATCAAGATCGCGTCACCGTCCACCGAGGTGATCCTGTCCGAACCGCGCAATGTACGCGTGGACTACCTGAACAACACCATTGCGGAAATGGGCCTCAAGGACATCTCGGTGTTCGGCCACAAGTTCACCTCCCGTTCCTTCCAGACGCCCGTGAACGGCGTGATCACCCGTGCGTTCGAACCGATCGCGAAAACGCTGCCGCGCCTCGAGTACTCACTGCAGGTGGGCGGGCTCGCCATGTTCATGAAGGGCCCGGGCGTGGACGAGGAGCTCAAGGCGCCCATGCCCGCGAACTACAGGCTCGTGCGCGACGAACGCTACCGCATCCCCGCGACGACGCTGGATCGCGCGTTCGTGGTGTTCGAGAGAACGGCATGAAGGCGCTGCGCGGGACCGCGACCCTGTTCAACATCATGCGTTCTCAGGAATGGGGCGCACGCAAGGAGTGCCTCGTCATGCTCCGCGCCGGTGCGGTCGAATGGGCGCATGAGCCCGAGGACGAAAACATCGAACCCGGGGACTTCGCCTGGACGACCGAACGCGATGGCGATACGGTGCTGTCTACGCAAGGCCTGTGGTTGCGCTGCAATGGCCTGGCCCTGCCGGTATTGCCCGCGCTGTATCTCGCCTTGCACAAGCCGGCCGGGGTGGAATGCAGCCACAAGCCCGAATCACACGAATCCGTCTTCGATTTTTTCCCCGAACCGTTCATCAGCCGGGGCCTGCAGCCCGTGGGCCGGCTTGACGCCGATACCACCGGGCTCCTGCTGTTGACCGATGACGGGCTGTTCAACCATGCGGTGACCTCGCCGCGCCGCAAGCAGCCCAAGGTTTACCGCGTGACGATGAAGCATCCCCTGACCGATGGGCAAGTCGCCGCGCTTGAACGGGGTGTCATCCTGCGTGACGACCCGCGTCCGACCGAACCCGCGACCGTACGCCGTACTGGCGAACGCGAAGCGGACATCGTCATCTCCGAAGGCCGTTACCATCAGATCAAGAGGATGGGGGCCGCCGTAGGCAACCGGGTCGAGGCCATCCACCGCACGGCTGTGGGACCGCTGGAGTTGGGTGACCTGCCGGAAGGGGAATGGCGCTTTCTGACCCCGGATGAGGTTTCGGTCTTCACGGGCACGTCCCCCGCATAAACCGGCGTCACGCGACGCTTTTTCCTCCCGCATCGCCGTACGTCGCCCCGCCACGCGGTGCGACGCCGTGCGAAGGGATGACGTTGGCAAAAGGGTCAAAGAGGGTGAAGAAGGCGAAGAAGGCGCAGGGGAGCGGCGGACTCACAACGCGTTGATATGCAACGCCGCGCAACGCTGTGCGACGCCGCACGACGCCGGCAGACGATGTGCGGGCATGCGCGACGGCTCACCGATGTATTTTAATACCCATCATGAACCCGGAGATGATCCGTATGCCACGTCCCCGCTTTCCCCGTGCAAAACCCACTGATGACATCGATCACGCATGGCCGCACGGTAATAGTGCCCTCGTGCGGGCCACCGTACTTGAAGGTCAACGGCAGGAGAAGCGGGCCAGGCATTCCCTCGCGGCAACCGCACGCACCCTGCTGGCGGCCCTCGCTCTCGGCGTACTCACCGGCTGCGTCATCGAAGAAGAGCCAGAGCCCGAACCCCAATCCTCCGGGAAGCGCATGTTCGCGTCCGCGCAACTGGTCACCGGCGATCTCGGCGGACTTGCGGGAGCGGACTCCGCGTGCGCGTCATGGGCGCATGCCGCCAACCTCGGCGGTACCTGGAAGGCTTTCCTTTCCACCAGCACCGTCAATGCGCCGAGCCGTATCGCCGAGGTCGGTCCTTGGTACAACGTCACGCGCCAATACAAGGTGTTCAACAACAAATCCGGGCTGACCGTCGGTGCGATCAACAGCATCCGTACGGAATACAATGCGCTGGCAACCGGGAGCGCCTGGACCGGCACCAGGGCGAACGGGACGGCGGACGTCGTTACCTGCGGCGACTGGACCACCGCCGCGACTTCGTACTACGGGAGTGCAGGCAACCCCAGCGGCAAACTAGACCAGGGCGCCGCCTGGATGTCCAAAGGCGGAAACGCACCAGCGTGTACCGAAACCCTGCGCGTCTACTGCTTCGAGCAATGAAAACGTTCCCGGGAATCGACATGAAGATCCGCTTTCGCCCCCGCATCCTTCTCGCGTCCGTTGCCGTCCTCGTTCCGCTCGCCCTCACTGCGTGCTTCACCGATTCCGCGCCGGCTCCCCCGCGCGGAATTTTCGTCACCAGCCAGTCCTACACCGGAAGTTTCGGGGGGGTGAACGCGGCGGATTCCATTTGCGGCACGCTCGCACAGGCGGCCGCTTTGGGCGGCCGCTGGACCTCCTTCCTGTCGGACTCCGCCGCGGGTGCGCTTGGGCGCGTGCGGGAGGCGGGCCCGTGGTTCCGCATCGAGGCCAACGGGTTCCGGAGTACCAAGCTGTTCAACAACCGCACGGGTTTTATCGTCGGCGCCTTGGCCACCATCAATGATGAGTACGGGAGATCGGTCGCGAACACGGTCCGCGTCTGGACCGGGACACGCGCGGATGGTGGCACGGATGGAACACAAACCTGTTCGGACTGGTCGGAGACCACCGGGTACGCGACGGACGGAAACCCGAATGCGCTCATCGCCAACGGCCCGAAATGGATGCACTCGGGAGAAGGCGCCGCCCCCTGTAATCAGTTGAAACGCCTGTATTGTATTGAACACTAAGGCCCAAGGCCGGTAAGGGCAGCAAGGCCGGCGCATGGCCTGTACGGGCCTCAGTCCCTTCTGTCGTCGCTTTCGAGACTGTCGATTCCCAAAAGCCTCATGCCCCGCACGAGTACTTCCTCAGGCAGAAAGGGCTTGACGACGTAATCGGAAACGCCGGTGCGGAACCCTTCCAGGATGTCCTTTTCCTGGCGCAGCGCCGTCAGGAACATTACGGAGATGTCGCGGGTTGCAGGATTCTCGCGCAACTTGCGCAGCACCGCGATACCGTCGAGCCCCGGCATCATGCGGTCGAGCACCGCGAGTTGAGGGCGATAATCGACGCACAGTCGCCACGCCTCCTCGCCGTCCGAAGCCGTCAGGACGCGCACGCCGGCAAGGCGGAACTTGTACGCGAGCAGATCGCGGATCGCCGGGTCGTCGTCGGCGATCAAAACCGTGCGTCCGGCACGATGCAGCAGTTCGCGCACCTTGGCGGCCAGTTCCGCGGGCTTGAAGGGCTTGACGATGTAATCCGACACGCCCGCCTCCAGCGCCGTGACAACGTCGCGGGATCCCGCCTTGGCCGTGAGCATGATGATGGGCACATCGCGGCCCGCTTCCCCCGCAGCACGCAACGCCGCAACGAACCCGACGCCATGCACCAAGGGCATGGTCTCGTCCACGAGCACCAGCGACGGATTTTTCCGGGACGCCAAGGCGAGGCCTTCAGCGCCGTCGGAGGCGGCGACCACCTCGAAATCCCTGCCGAACAACGCGCTCAAGGTCTCCCGGATCACCGGGTCAGCGTCGACGACCAGCAGGACGGATTTTATGGTGGAGGACGGCGGTGCCGTTCGCACCGCCGGGTCGCTGGACTCCCGCTCGATCGCGAGCAGGGCCTGCGCGCAGGCGTGCGCGAGGGATTCCGCCAACGGCGCCAGCTGTGCGGCCGGCAGGTCCTCCGCCAGTGCCTGCTCCAGCAGCCGGGCGCTTTGCGTGATCAGGGGAAACCCGTAGGTCGTCCCGGACCCCGCCAGTTTGTGCGCGAGGCCGGTCATGACCTCCCGTTCACTGGGCCCGACGTTTCCTTCGCGACAATGGGCGAGGAAGGTTTCCACCGTGGAGGCCCGTTCACGTAGCTGGGCGAGATAAAGGCCGCGGAGCGGTTTGAGCAAATCATCAGGCGTTTTCATGGTGACCCTTCCACAACGCGCGGACTTCCCCGGACAAGGACATGGGATCGAAGGGCTTGGAGATCACTCCCACCGCCCCCAGGCCGACGAGGGCGGTGATCTCCTCGGGGCGCGCCTTGGCGGTCATGAATACCACCGGCAGGTCCGGACACCCGTCCGCCTCACGCAGCTTCGCCAGCGTCGTGGGCCCATCCATCACCGGCATCATCACGTCGAGCAACACCAGATCCGGCTTCAGCGCCCGCGCCTGCGCGACGGCATCCGCGCTGCCATGACACACCGAAACGCGGAATCCACCGACCGCCTCCAGGGAAAGCTTGGCCACCTGGAGGATGTCCTCCTCGTCATCGATGCACAGGATGTGGTTGAGGGCGGGAATCATGGCGAGGACCTCCCCATGGTTCCGCGGTCGGACGGCTTTGCCTTCCTGATCTGGGCGAGAATGGTATCCACGATGCGTTCCTCCGATAATCTTGATTTCACGAGTACGGCCTCCACCTGGTCGTGGACGCCGTTGTCCGCTTCGCTGGCGGACAGGATGAGTACCGGCACGGGGCCGCCGGGGTGGCTTTTGAGACGTTCCAGCAAGACCAATCCCGAACCGTCGGGAAGGTCGAGATCCAGCACGACGAGGTTGTAGCGCCCACGGGCCAGGCAGGCCTCGGCTTCGGCAAGCGTCGCCGCGCCCGTCCATTCCGCCGCATTGCCCAGGGACGACTCCAGAACCTGCCGGAAGTCGGCGTCGTCCTCGATGTGCAAGACGCGCGGCTTGCCATCGACGGTTTCGTTCAGTCCCACCAACGCCTGCTGAAGACAGGCCTCATCGATGGGTTTGGTGACCCAGTCGATCATGCCGATGGCGTCCCCGCTGAGCTCGCGCCGACCTTCCTCGGCACGTGCGGAGATCACGATCACCGGCAGTTCGCGCGTGGCCGGCTCGCGCCGAAGTTCGCGCAACAGCGTCACGCCGCTGCCGTCAGGCAGGACCAGATCCAGGGTGAGGGCCGCGAACCCGCCCTCCGCCAGTGCGGCGCGGGCCTCTCCCAAGGTGCGCACGACTTCAGCGCTCAGGCCCGCGCGCTCCAGCAACACCCGCAACAAGGTTCCCACATCCGGGTCATCCTCGCAAATCAGGACCCGCGGTGCGTCGCCTGCCGGAGAGGCGGACGCCGTCGCCCTGACGACATCGGGAACGGTGCTCGGGGCGATCACAGGGGACGCCGCGGAATGAACCAGGGGAACGTCGAAAAAGAAGGTCGTACCCTTCCCCGTTTCGGATTCGAAATCGATCATCCCGCCCATGGCTTCGATGAGCTTGCGGGTGATGTGCAATCCCAGTCCCGTTCCTTCGAACCTTCGGGCATCGGTTCCTTCCGCCTGGGCGAACTTGGTGAAGATGCGGGACCGGAACTCTTCCGGAATGCCCGTCCCTTGATCGCGAACGAACACACGCAACGAACCACCCAGGACCTTCGCCTCGATGAAGACCTCGGAACCCGGTTTCGAGAACTTCGTGGCGTTGGAAAGCAGGTTCGACATCACCTGCATCAGGCGGTCGGGATCCACCTCGATGTCCACGGACGGAACCTCGCCCAACACGAAGCGGATGTCGTGTTTCCCGCCGTACGGGGCGTTCGACTCCACCGCTTGGGACAGGAAGGTCGCCGCCGCCACCGTCTGCGGATACAACTTCAGGCTGCCCGCATCGATCTTGTCGATGTCGAGGATGTCGTTGATGATGCGCACCAGGCGTTCACTGTTGCGGTGTGCGATGGAGATCATCTCGCGCGCGCCTTCCGGCAACGGACCCGCCGCCCCGCCGGCCACGAGCCCCAGTGCCCCGCGAATGGACGTGAGCGGAGTCCGCAACTCATGGCTGACGGTCGAGATGAACTCCTTCTTGAGCCTTTCATTAGCCCGCAGCTCGGTGATGTCCCGTGCCAATGCCACGTAGCCGATCACACGCCCGCGATCATCCTTCATTTCCGATACGGAGAGCATGAGGGGAATCTCGAGACCGGTCAGCTCATGCCTGAAGGTCCACTCCTGTCCGAGCGTGTGGTCATCCTCCAGCGGAAGGGTGAACAGTTCGATGCCCTCCGGATGACGTCCGTACTTCCTGTGAATGCGCGTCGCACGGGCTTCGACCTCCTCCGGTTTGAGGTCATGCAGCAGCGCCATCGCGTCCTGGCCGAGGGCATCCGCGGCCTTCGTCCCCAGCATGGATTCCGCCGCCGCATTGAAGACCGTCAGGCGTCCCGCGGCATCGGTGGCGAAAATGGCGTAGTACGTTCCATCGAGCACCGCCTGGAACATGGCGTTGGACTCCGCCAGGCGTCTCAGCAACATGCGACGTTCGGTCACGTCCTGGAACATGATGAGGTTTCCGTAGTGCATCCCGTCGCGCCCCACGAGCGGGTTGATCGTCAGGGCCGCCAGCAGCGTGCTTCCGTTTTTGCGCACCAGGGTCCACGACGGATCGGACATGCCGGTACTGTCGATGGCCAGCTGGAAAATCTCCAGGCCGTGAACGGGGCGCCCCAACCGTTCAACCAGGTGCTGCCGCCGCCTTTCGATTTCCCCGGGGTCGTGTATCGCCCGCAGGGCGTCCGAAGCCTTGCGTCCGACGACTTCGGCCGCGGAATAACCAAGGATGCGCTCCGCGGCGGGATTGAAAATGCGGACGCGACCGTCGGTGCCCGTCGTGAACAACCCGCGGGTACTGCTGTCGATGACGGCCTGCAACAGGGAGTGCGACGCCTTGAGCTTCCGTTCCGCCCTGAGACGACTATGCCGGCTGCGCGACGCCACGCGCAGCGAGAACAACCAGGCCACGTAGAACAGGCCGATGACGGTGTACAACATGACGCTGTTCACGCGCAGGTTGCTGTGCTCCTGTTGCCGCATCGCCCGTAACCGGACCAACTGCCGGGCCGTCATCTCGTCCACCACGTTTCGGGTGGAGTCCATGATGCGCTTGCCTTCGCCGCTTTGAATCAGGACCCGCAACGAATCCAGGTCACCCCGACCGCGGGCATCGATCACCATCCGGGCGAACTGAACCCGCTGGCGGGCAAGACTTTCGACGATCCGGGCACGCCCGAACTGATCGGGGCTTTCGTGGAAATAGGCGAACAGTATTTCCACTTCATCCCACAGCGTTTTGTTGGTGTGACCGTGGACGGTTTCGGCGACGCCTCCTTTCGATCTGTCAGCGGTACCGTTCAGGGCCTCGAAATAGGGCGCCAGATAGGATGAATCACCCGACAGGGCGTAACCGCGTTGCCCCAATTCGATGTCCCGGATGCGGTTGAACACCCGTTGGATCTGGTTTCGCTCCTCATAAGCACGATCGACATACGTACGCGCCGCCTCGGAGATCCTTTCCTGCCGTACGAAGACCGCGACGACGATCAACGTGAAACCGATGAATCCCGCGATGGTGAAACGTCGAAGCAAGGTTCGTTTATCCACAGGGCTCCTTGAAACGCAACAAGTTCGGCGTTCGGAATGATGTTGCTTGCCATGCACGCGCGGGCGTGCCTTCGGTCACGGCCCGATCCTGCGGATGAAACGGCGCAGGTTGCGGGAGTCATCGCGACCGGTAGCCTGAAAAGGTTTACACGGCATGCCCTTGCGCGCCAACCAGAGGCACGAAGCGACATTCACCGAGGTCCGTTTCCGTAAATGTATCGCCGTGGCGGTCGATCCGCATGAGTCTTTGTGTTTCGCGGCTTCCCACCGGAACCACCAGACGTCCTCCATCCGCCAGCTGGCTTTTCAGCGAATCGGGTATCACCGGGGCCCCGGCCGCGACGAGGATGCGGTCGTAGGGCGCCCAGCTTGCCCATCCCGTGCTCCCGTCACCCGTCTTGTAGATGACATTGCGCAGCCCCAGGGCCTCAAGCACGCCCTGCGCCCGACGCGACAGCTCGGCCCAGCGTTCGACCGTGTACAGGCGCGGCGTGTAATGCGCCAGAATCGCGGTCTGATACCCCGAACCGGTGCCGATCTCAAGGATTTTCTGCCCGCGAACGGGCGCCAGCGCATGCGTCATCATCGCGACGATGGTCGGCTGGGAAATGGTTTGTCCCTGTCCGATGGGCAGCGCCACGTCGTCATAGGCGGCATGTTGCTGGGCGGAGTCGAGAAACGCATGGCGCGGAAGATTCTCCATCACCTTGCGCAACGTCTCATCCTGGATCCGGAGACGATCGAAAACGACCCTGACCATGCGGTGGCGCGCCTGCGTCAACGCGTCCATGCCATGCCTCCCCGTCCGAACACCATGCGCAGAAACCGCAACGTATCACGATACAAATCCATATGGCTCCCCTGATCACCGTACACGGTGCTCACGGGCACCCGTTCGATTTCCCAACCGGCGCGTGCCGCCAGCACCAACGCGCGCGCCTCCCACTCGAAACGCCCCGCGTCCGGAAGAATCGCCGCCAGATCCAGCCGGTAGGCGCGATAACCGCATTGCGCATCGAATACCGGCTTGCCCGCCAGTCGCGAGATCAACCAGGTCGTGGAGGCATTGCTGAAACGGCGATGCCACGGCATCGCCGTGCCGCGGCGTGAACGGGCCCCCGCGAGAATTCCCGTACAGACACCCGGAATCGTGGACAAAAAGTCCTCAAGATCCGCGGGATCATGTTGACCGTCGGCGTCAAGCGTCACGGCCCACTCCCAGCCCAGCACATCGCGCGCATGCCGTAATCCCGTCATCAACGCCGCGCCCTTGCCACGATTTCCGGGATGCCGGAGCAACACGACATTGTGCGCGGCGCGCGCCTGCACGATCGCGGCCGTCCCGTCCGTCGATCCGTCATCCACGACCAGAATGGTCACACCCGGCACGGTCGCCACAAGGGCATCCAGCAGCCGCGGTAAAGACCGTGCGGCCTCGTAAGCCGGAACCAGGAGGCCGTGAGGGCGGGACCGAAGGGGGGAGCGCATATGTATCGAAAGGTAAACGTTGCGGTGGCGAATGAGGATGGGACCGGCTCCGAACGGGATGCTTCGTGGCAGCCCCCTCACGCGGAAGGTCCGGTGGAAGATCCCGCGGAATGAGCGCGCGGGTCGTGCGGGACATCGCCCCGACCGCTCATTCCGCGGCGTACGCTTCCAGTGCGTACTTGCCGTCCGCGTGCACCAGATTCACCCCGCCGTCCAGCGGCACCACGCCGTGTTCCTGAAGGATGCGGAGCCCGTCTTCGGGGTTCCTTCCATGGCGTGAATGATGCTCAAGCAGGATCAATGCCGACGCCTTCCCGCTTGTCAACGGCTTGCGTTTCATCCCTTCCGTCGCCGCCGCACGGAATTCCTCCAGCCGGACGGACCAGGTCGGATCGATGAAGTGCGGCCTGTAGGTGATATGCGGGAACGCGGTATGGATCACCTTGAAGGCACTGAGGTTTTCCCGGCTGTCATCGTACAAGGAGATGTCATTGTAGCCGCGCGCCGCCAGATCCTGTCCGATGACGAGCGCCTTCCGTTCGGAAACGCTGAGCTTCGAAAAACGGCGACCGGAAAAATGTTCCTTCAAGGTTTCCGGCACATCGACCGCATCCTTGTACTTCAGGAAACGCTCGTCCGAAAGGTTGAAGATCAGCGCGTTCCGCAGACGGATCCCGAACAGTCCCTGAAAGAGCCGGATCAGGAAGGGAGCATGCAGCCGCTTGTCGCCACGGGCCGTCAGGATGCCGAAGTCGCTGCGCGTCCCGTTCCTCAGAATGGTTTCGATGATGGTACGGGTATAACCGACGGGCTCTCCCTTCACGAGCAGCCCGGCATCGCCGAAATCCCGGAAGTCATAATGCTCACCCTCGCCCAGCACGTGCGTCGTGAACTGGGCGGGCGTCAACCGGGCGCGTTCCGCGCCCTCAACCCCCACCACCCGTACCTGGGCGGCCGTACGGATCAGTGTATCGTCAAGATCGAAAACATGAATGGAACGACGGGAATGAGCGGCTTGCACGCCCGGAAGTTAGGAATTGAACAGACGTCACCGGCTTGCCTCCGAGACCGGATGCCCCCCGCATTCCCGCCACCACCCCGGGGGAGATCCTTTCGTGATTCGCGATCCGGAATTCCTAGTTTCCACACCGTGTTCACCCCCTTGTGCAAGCTGTTTTACCTTCTGCAGCGCAGACCGGGCTGGCTTTTCGCCGGCGCGCTGGCGGCCACCGCGCTGGCGTTGATCCCCCTGCGTGAACTAGAAGTGCGCGCTTCGGCCGCCGATCTTCTCCCGCGCGAGTGGGAGAGTGTAAAGGCATGGGAAGACTTCGGTCGCAAGTTCGGAAGCGCGGGACATCTCACGGTCGTCGTCCACTCCGATGACCCGACGCGCAATGCCCAGGTGGTCGAAGGTCTGGCTTCCGCTCTGGGCTCACACCCCGACGTGAATTTTCTTGAATACCGTACCGAAGCCGACTTCTACCGACGGCACAAACTGCTGTACGTATCCCTTGAGGATCTGCGTGAGGTCGAGCGGCGGGTGAAGTCCGATTTCTGGATCCGGAAACCGGTCCACAATCCGCTGCTTGCGGATCTGCTCAGCGCCAGTGAAAAGGCGGGCGACACCGCGGCTGCACGCGTGGGAGCGGATGCACAGGGATTCGAGGACATCGAGTCGAAATATTTCAGGCGACTCAAGGATTTGACCGGTTCGGCGGACTCAACCATTCTCGTTCTGCGCATTTATCCGTCCTTCGACGTCTCCGACATTCACGCCTGCCGCGCCTTCGTCGCCGGTGTGGATTCCGTCGCCCGCGGGATCGCCCCCCCGGGGACGGACCGACCGGACCCTGAAATCCTGCTGACCGGGGAAGTGGTTCGCACCATCCAGAACGAAGGCAAACTGTTCAGTCGCGTGCTGGGCAGCACGCGCATGGCGCTGTACCTCTCCGCCGCGCTCCTGCTGGTGAACTTCTTCCGCTTCGCGGCGGGCGCCCTGCTGGCGCTGATTCCGGTGACCATGGCCGTGGTGTGGACCGCGGCCCTGACCCACTTGTGGCTCGGGCCGCTCGGGATCGTGTCCGCGCCTCTCAGCCTGCTGCTGATCACCCTCGGTTTGAGCGGAGCCGTGCACTTGCTGGCCCGCTACTCCGAAGAACGCCGCAAGGGGTTGAAGGCCCGCACGGCGTTCGAAACCATCACCTTGGAAACCGGGCCGGCGCTGGCGGCGGGCCTGCTCACGCTCGCGTTGGCGTTCCTCACCTTTCGCGCCACCGGGTTCAGGGCTTTGGCGGACTTCGGACTGGTGGCGGGCATCGGCATGATCAGCACCGTGGTCGCCGTCCTGGCGGTGTTTCCGGGCCTGCTTCGCCTCGTCGAGCCGACGGGTTTGCTCAACCCGCTCGGAGCCCGGCTGTACAACCGGCCTGCACCCGAACATGCGTTCACGCCGTTCCGTCACGCGCGCCGCTTCCTGTTGCTGGCGGCCCTGATCACCATCGTGCTGCTGCGCCACGGCCCGCAGTGGCGCTTCCTGTACGACTTCGACGCCATGGGGTTCACGCAGGATCCCAGCGCACGCGCCGACAGTTTGTTGCGGGCCGCCGGAGAAGAACTGCCCACCCCCGCCGTCTTTCTCGCTCCCGATGCCGACGTCGCCCTGGAAATCGCGCAACTCCTGAGGGCACGCCAAGCCGCCGTTCCGGCGTCGCCGGTGGGAGACGTGACCACCTTGCGCGACCTGTTGCCTGCGGAACAACCCGCCAAGCTTGAAATCATCCGCGAAATCCGCAGTGCCCTCACCCCGGCGGTGATCGCGCGCGCCCAAGGCCCGCTGCATGCCAGCCTCACGGCGCTCACGGAAAACTGGCCATCCCGGCCGCTGGTAGTCTCCGATCTTCCCGACACGTATCGTCGCAAGTTCATCGGTCCCATGACGGCGCTGGATTCCGCCGGGCACGCCACGGACGCGCGGACCGGCGTCTTCACGTACGTATTTCCGGCCCGCGACTCCCAGCAGGAAACCAACTTGTTCGCCTTCGCGCGCGAAACGCGGATGGTGCACACGCGCGATGGCCGCGTGTGGCATGCCGGGGGCTGGCCCGTGATCTACGGTGACCTCGTGGCGCGCATGTTGCCCGACGCGACCAAGGCCATCATCCTGGGGCTCGGCGTGATCTTCGCGGTCATCTGGCTCACCGTCGGTTCACTCCGGGGCGCGCTTACGCTCATCCTCCCTGTTCTCGCAACCCTTTTATGGACACTAGGTTGCATGAAATGGATCGGAATCAAGATCAACCCTTACACCTTCATCGCCTTCCCGGTCGCCCTGGCGTTCGCCACCCTGCACGGGCTGATCATCCAGCACCGGTACGAGGAGGAAGGCCGCGGCTCGCTGCCGCTGGTCCTGCGACGTGCGGGCCGTAGCGCCCTCGTGGCGACCGTCGTGGCGGCCGCCGCCTTCGTCCCCATGGCCTTCTCCGATCACTATGGCCTCGCCTCCCTCGGGATCACCGCACTCATCGGTCTCGCCTGCAGCCTGGCCTCCACCCTGCTTTTGCTCGGAGGCGTGCTCGGCGTGTGGGAGGGCCGCAAGGCCCGCAAGCGCTAGCGCCAAGAGCCAGCCGCCCGCCGCCCGCCGCCCTGCCGCGAAACCGGAGGCGGGGCGTCGCGAAATATCCCCGGGTGCCCCGCCTCCCCTCCCCCCCATAACGTTCCTCGTCCCCGAGTCGCCACCGACCTTCCGTCCGGACCCTCTTTGGGGAGAATCCTTACGGGCTTGGGTAAATCTTTACGGGCACCCTCTCACGCCCTCGGCGCCCTCTCACCCCCTCGGCGCCCTCTCACCCCCTCGGCGCCCTCTCACGCCCTCGAAGGCCTCCCATGCCACCTCCCCCCGCATTTTGCACATTTCCTTGCCCGCAAGCCCCCTTCCACCCTTAATCCTACGGACTCTCATGCAGAACTATCGCATCGCCGTGCTCGCCGGCGACGGCATCGGCCCCGAAGTCATGGAACAGGCCGAGCGCGTGCTCGCCGCCGCCGCCGACAAATTCGGCTTCACCACCACGCTCACCCGCGCCGATGTCGGCGGCATCGCCATCGACAACCACGGCGAGGCCCTGCCGGCTTCCACGCTGAAGGCGTGCGAAGAGTCCGACGCGATCCTGTTCGGCTCGGTGGGCGGCCCCAAGTGGGAACACCTGCCGCCGGCCGTGCAACCCGAACGCGCCGCGCTGTTGCCCCTGCGCAAGCACTTCAACCTGTTCTGCAACTTCCGCCCCGCCAAGGTGTATCAGG
>CAZKRC010000034.1:0-18157 GCA_964555105.1 uncultured Bifidobacterium sp.
GTGGAAGACCTCGGGAATGTCCTGCACCTTGGCGCGCAGCTTCACGAACTTCTTGGCCACGGAGAAGACGCCGCCCTGGGTTTTCACGCCCACCGGGATGCCTTCGGTGGTCACGGGCACCGCGACCGTGACGGGATGCACGTCGTCCACGCGGACGAAGTCGACATGCAGGAAGTCACCGCGGATGGGATCGCGATCCAGCTGCTTCATCATGGTCTTCTGCACCACGCCGTCGATGCTCAGCTCGATGAGGGCGTTACGATGGGCGAGCACGGGGCGGAGATCGGTGCCGGTGATTTCCACGGTTTCGGGTTCGGTCGTGAGGCCGTAAACCACGGCGGGAACCTTGCCTTCGCGGCGGAGGGCCGACAAGGCACCCTTGGTGCTGAGCGAGCGCTTGCGCGCGGTGATGCTGATCGTTTCCATGAGGATCCTCAATGCGGTACATCGCGCCGGCGCGCGCCTTCCCGCGAATCATGTGGTTTGGCCCGAAGATTTCCGGTGCCGCCGGGGAACACGCCTGGAGGATTGGTTGGGGCGGCAGGATTCGAACCTACGAATGACGGATCCAAAAACCGTTGTCTTACCACTTGACGACGCCCCAGCGTAATCCAAGGGATGGGAAACTTAGAAAAATCCGGTGAAAATACTTCCCGAAAATCGGCACGGGATCGCCCTTCCTTCCCCCGCAGACAGGATTGATGGGGGGTCAGGCGCTCTGCGCGGTCTCACCCGCCGGGGCGGGAAGGGTGGCAAAGGTGGTTTTCACGGCATAGCGGCACCGGGGTGCGAGGGCCTCCACAGCCGCTTGAGCATCCCGTTCACGCTCAAACAGGGCAAAAACACTGGCACCCGACCCGCTCAGCATGGTTTTCACGGGGGTGTGCTCGCTCAGGGCGTCGTGGACCCCGCGGATCTCGGGGAACCCGGCCATCACCGGCGCCTCAAAGTCGTTGCGCAGGCCGGTATAAAAATCCCGGTAGCTTGCCTGCGCCGCGAAGTCGCGCCGGAAATCCCTCCAGGTGTCGCCAAACCTTCCCCCCAGCACGTCATTGCGGTAGCGCTTCGCTTCGCGATAAGCCCACGGCGTTTCGACGTGACAGGGGGGGGTGGCGATGACCACGTGAAAGGGAAAGGGAGAAGGCGCGGGCTCGAGGATTTCGCCGCGACCTTCGCCGTAGGCCGTCGGTGCCGGACCCAGAAAAAACGGGACGTCCGAGCCGAGCTCCGCGCCCAACGCGACCAGTTCGGAAGGGGAGAGTTTCGAATCCCAGACGGCGTTGGCCAGTCGCAATGCCGTGGCCGCGTCGGAGCTTCCTCCGCCAAGGCCCGCGCCGGAGGGCAGGCGTTTGGCGAGCGTGAAACGGATCCCCGCATGGGGAGGGACGCGGTCGGGATGGCGCGCCTGCAACAATCGCGCCGCCTTCACGATGAGGTTGTCTTCGGGGCTGTGCGTCACGGCATCCGCGCCCTCCAACACGATGGCATCCCAAGGCTCGGCATCGAGGGTGTCTCCGGCCTCAACGGCCTGGAACAGCGTTCCCAGCTCGTGAAAACCGTCATCCCGCGTCCCCCTGATTTCGAGATACAGGTTGATCTTGGCGAGGCAGGGGAGGGAGAAGGACGAAGCCATGGGGCCTTAAGTTATGAATTAAGATTTGGGAATTAAGACTTAAGAGTCGTGGAACGCGCGAGGGAGGTCGCCCTTCCTGAATGGAGAACATCTCGAATTCAGGAGAACGTCGGAGGGGCGAGAGCGTCGATCCGGACGTGTTTTTTTCGGGCGCCGGACGTGTCATTTACCGTGTCGGCGGCTATTTGTCGCAGTTTTTAATTCTTAATTCTTAACTCATAATTCTTAATTTTCCCCAATGCCCAATCACCTTCTCAATCTTGTCGACCAGCCTTCGGCGACGGTCGCTGAACTGGTCCGCGATGCCGCGCGCCTGCGCGCCGACTTCCGCGCGTCGGGACCCACCGATGCCCTGCGTGGCCGTACCGCCGCCTTGTTTTTCGAGAAGCCCAGCCTGCGCACGCGCGTGACGTTCGAGGTCGCCATGATCCAGACCGGCGGCGCGGCGGTGGTCCTCGACCCGCAGTCCGTCTCGCTGGGTAAACGCGAATCGGTGCACGACGCCGCCAAAAGCCTTTCCCGTTGGGTCGATTGCATCGTCGCGCGCACCTTCCGGCAGTCGCTGGTGGAGGAACTCGCGCACTACGCATCGGTGCCGGTGATCAATGCGCTGACGGACGAGGAACATCCCTGCCAGGCGCTTGCGTTCGGCCAGATGATGTTCGAGCGGCGCGGCGGTGGACCGGCAAACCCGGACGCCCTGCGCGGTACGCGCGTGGCCTTCGTGGGAGACGGCAACAACGTCGCCAACAGTCTCGCCGCGTTGGCGGGCCACTGCGGCATGCATTTCACGCTGGCCTGCCCGCCCGGGTACGAACAGCCCGCCGCGCTTCTGGAAAAAGTGAGTGCCCTGTGCCGCCTGTCCGGCGGCAGTTACAAACAGACCCACGATCCCCTGGAGGCCGTGCGCGACGCCGATGTCATCTACACCGACGTGTGGGTGAGCATGGGCGAGGAGGCGCAGGCGGAAGAGAAGAAAAAGCCGTTCCTGCCGTACCAGGTCAACGCACGATTGCTGGCCGCCGCACCGGCGGAATGCGTCGTGACGCACTGCCTGCCCGCCCACCCCGGTGAGGAAATCACCCAGGAGGTGATGGACTCTCCGCAATACGTGGCCTTCGACGAGGCGGAGAACCGGTTGCACGCGCAGAAAGCCGTGTTGTTGCATTTGATCAACAGATAAGGCTCCGGCTTTCTGCGCCTTTTATGAGTCAGAAAGCCGTGTTGTTGCCTCGGTCAACGGTTGACCCGATTCATACGTAATGGGGAGTCCACCCGAGAACAAAAAAGGGTACCGCGATTGCGGCACCCTTTTTTTTCGACCAACCACCAACCATCAACTTTTTCTTCTACCACGCCTCGGGCTTGGGAGCGTTCTCCGCTTCCTCTTCCAGCGCGCGCACGGCCTCCTGGAAGTCCGCGTTGCGGGGCGTCTTGTCCTTGAAGTGGCCGAGGATGAGATCCAGCTTGTCCTCCGTGAAGGTCAGCTTCATCTGCTTGGTG
This sequence comes from uncultured Bifidobacterium sp., assembly GCA_964555105.1. Taxonomy (GTDB): domain Bacteria; phylum Fibrobacterota; class Fibrobacteria; order UBA11236; family UBA11236; genus UBA11236. The sequence goes on from CAZKRC010000034.1 coordinate 3,137, forward strand.
ATCTTGCCCTTGTAGCCCCACTCCTGCATCAGGGATTCCGAAAGCTCGAAGCAATCCCCGATGGCGTAGAAGTTCATTTCGGAGGACTGATAGGCGAAGCAGGCGTCCATTTCCATGCACTCGGGAGGCGGGGAGTCGCTTTCCTCCATCCACTTGAACGAGTGACGCTTGCGGACTTCCAGCGCTTTTTCCAGGCGCATGTAGCCAATGATGAAGAAGCGGCCCCGGAACTCCTCGAGCAGGCCCTGGTAGCGGGCACCGAACAGGAAATAACGGCGGCGTGCCTTGTAGGTGGCGGCACGCGTGCGGGCCTCAAGGCACTGGATCACGCCGTAGGTGCCGCTCTCGTAGTTGGGTTCGTTGACGGGCTGCCCGTTCACGTCGGTCAGCTCCCGCACGGGCAGTTCGTGTTGCTTCGAGCTGCTGGTGTGAATGAGCACGCCTTCCGCCTTGCCGCGGTAGTCTTGCCAGCCGGTGTTCGAGAGTGTCATGTGCGTCCTTTCTGCCGACATCGCCTGAGCGGGGTCGTGCAAGATCTGTGCGTTGCGCCGGAAGGCTTTCCGGTCGCTTCGCGAGTCCGAATGCCGTATGTGTCAGGAGGGGAAAACCCGTACGGAAACCGCGGTGCGCGGGAGGGCTGTGAAAGAGAGAATGCTGGTCATCGCAGAGTGGCCCGTGTTTTCCGTAGAAACTTCAATATACACACGGATCACGGGAAAAAGCATGAGGTTTCGGCCCGGCACCGGGGAGGGTGTGCGTGTCGCACGCGTTCGGATGCGGTTTCGTGCGGTTTCGGCGGGCGGATCGGCTTTGAAACCGTTACAACTGCATCTTTTCCGCGTCCACGGTCCGGCCCAGGAACATCGACGCCAGCTTGGCGAAGCTTTCGGTTTGATCGGTGGTCAGAAACCGTTCACGGCCCGGCCCGTGCGGCGCGCGCGTGAGGCGGCCCGCGATTTCGGGGTGACGCGCCAGATAATCGGTGAGCGAGGGCGCGACGAGATCGCCTTGGACCAGGATTTCCGTGGTGGCGGGAATCAGGGCGCGAATCGCGCGGTGGAGCAGGGGGTAATGCGTGCATGCCAGCAGCAGGGTGTCGGGTACACCCCCCGCGCGGGTCACGGTTTCACGCCAGTATTTGTCGAGGAAGTAGTCGAGGCCCGGCCCTTCGAGTTCGCCGTTCTCCACAAGGGGCACCAGCAGGGGGCAGGCCACCTGGGTGAGACGAAGGTCCGGTGCCAGCTTTTCGAGCTCGAGCGCGTAGCTGTTCGAACGCACGGTGCCGTCCGTCGCCCACAACGCAACATGGGGCGGGGGGGACGTCTCCCGGGCGACCCGCGCCAACGCTTCGGCCGACGGCCGGATGATGCCCAGCACACGGCGGTCGGGATACTTTTCCGGCAGCAGCTTTTGCTGGATGGTGCGCAACGCCTTGGCGGACGCAGTGTTGCACGCGATGATCACCAGCGGGCAGCCTTCCGCGAACAAACGCTCGACGCCCTCGGTGGTGAACCGCAGGATGGCCTCGAACGACCGGCTGCCGTAAGGGGTGCGGGCCGTATCGCCCAGATAAAGCATGTCGTGGTCCGGCAGACGCGCGCGCACCTTGTTATAGACGGTCAGGCCGCCGAAACCGGAGTCGAAAAAGCCGAGAGGCATAAGCATGCAAGATAACTGACCGCGGGCCCCCCTTGCCCATTCCCTGTCGAGTAGTTATCCTTTGTCCCCAAATTTTAACAGGGAGGGCGCGTGCCTACCCATAAGTCTGCCGAAAAACGCCTCTTGACCGCTGAAAAAGCCCGCCTCGTGAATCGGGCGGTTCGTTCCGCCATCCGTACCAGCCTGAAGAAGGTGCGTACGGCGCCGACCGCCGAAGAAGCGGCGAAGGAAGTGCCGAACTTGTACTCCATGCTGGACAAGGCCGCGCGCCGTGGCCAGGGCGGTGTGACCAAGAACGCCGCGTCCAACTACAAGAGCAAGATCCAGAAGGCCATCGCCACCATCGCCGCCGGCGGCTCCGCGGTTCCTCCCGCAGCCAAGGCCAAGTCCGTGATGGCGTCGAAGGCGAAGGCCACCAAGGCCAAGGCCGCCAAAGCGGCGAAGGCTGCGCAAGCCGCCCGCACCCGCTAAGAGTCCTGTAAAGCCGTCCTGCGAAAGCCGTCCTCTTGGACGGCTTTTTTTCGTTCCGGTTCCGCACGGGAGCAAGCGGGGCCATTGCAGCTATTTTTGATACACAAGGAACAAGGAGAACACGGGTTATGTCCGATGCATTGCTGGGAGTTTATGGCGCGCGCGATCTGACCATCGTCCGGGGGCAAGGCGCGCACGTGTGGGACGATGCGGGCAAGCGCTATCTCGATTGCGTCTCGGGTGTGGCGGTGAACGCGCTGGGGCATGGCAACAGCGCCGTGTTGCTGGCCATCGCCCGTCAGGCTGGCGAGTTCCTCCACGCCAGCAATCTTTACATCGTGCCCGCCCAGCGCGATCTGGCGGCACGGCTTCTGGAGCTTTCGGGTTTCGACGCGGTGTTCTTTTCCAACAGCGGCACGGAGTCGAACGAAGGGGCGATCAAGTTCGCACGCCGGTTCTTCAATCTTGGGGGCAACCCCGAAAAGAACGGGATCATCAGCTTCAAGGGTTCGTTTCACGGACGTACGTACGGAGCCATGGCCGCGACGGGACAGGAAAAGATCCACCAGGGGTTCGGCCCCCTGCCGGGCGGCTTCACCCACGTGCCCGCCAATGACGTGACCGCGCTGAAAGCCGCGGTGGGCCCCGACACGGCCGCGATCCTGTACGAGTCGGTGCAGGCTGAGGGAGGCGTGGTGAACATGGAGCAACCCATGGCCGATGCGCTCCGCGAACTGCAGGCGCAGGGCATCCTGCTCATCGCCGACGAGATTCAGACCGGACTGTGGCGCACGGGAACCTTCCTCGGGTCGGAGGCGCTCGGCCTCAAGCCCGACCTCGTCAGCTTCGCCAAACCCTTGGGAGGAGGGCTGCCACTGGGTGCGATCCTGTTGCGTCGTCCCCTCGCCGAAGTCCTGCGCGTGGGGGATCATGGGTCCACGTTCGGGGGAAACCCGGTCGCGTGCGCGGCGGGACTGGCCGTGCTCGACGCTTTGACCGCGCCGGCTTTCCAGCAGGATTACCAGGAGCGGATCGGCCTTTTGCGGGATGAACTGACGGCACTGGTCGAACGCAAGCGGCAAGCCGGCGTGCCCGTCGGCGCCTTGCGCGGTCGCGGTTTTCTCATCGGCATGCAATGGGCCGGCACGGCCGATTCCGTCCATGGCGATCTTTCCGCCCTGCAAAAACGTTTGCGGGACGCGGGCGTGCTCGTGCATCGCGCCGGCGCGGATGTGTTGCGCCTGTTGCCGCCGCTGACGTTCTCGCGCGAGGACATCACGGAGTTGATGACCGCGCTGGATGCCGCGATGGTCTGATTCGCGAACGGGTGTAGGGGCACATTGCAACGTACCCCTACACCATCGCCGCACGCGGCGATGGAATGATGCGGTCGCGATGCGACCACATCATTCCACGTTCGCGATTTGTTCGCGGATGATCTCCAGGTCCTCCTTCCAGCCGATGCAGATCTGCTGGATGTCGTACTGCTGGCTTTTGTTGGAGAGCGTGTTGACTTCGCGCAGCATTTCCTGTTGCAGGAACCCGAGCTTCTTTCCCGGCGCCGCGTGGGTCGCGAGGATTTCCAGAAAGTGGTCGAGGTGCGCGCGCAGGCGCGTCATCTCCTCGGCGACGTCGAGTTTCTCCGCCATGATTCCGATTTCGGTGGCGAGACGGTCTTCGGCGACGGTGGCGCCGTCGAGCAACTCGCGCACGCGTTCCCGCAGCTTGGCGGCGTACTCGCGGTTGCGCGCGGGCAGCAGGGCCGCCACGGTGTCGAGCGCGGGGTAAAAGGCGCGGATGCGCGCCTCGAAGTCGCGCGCGAGTTCGCCGCCTTCGCGTTCCCGCATGGTGACGAGGTCGGCCGCCGCGGCGCGGAACACGGGGATGATCTTCGCCTGGAGCGCGGCGGCGGCTTCGGCGACCGCCGCGGCCCTCGCAGCGTGGGCCGGCCCGGGCTTCCCGGTTTCCTGAAGCACCATGGCGGGCACGCGCAGGAAGGCCGGCACCAGTTCGGCCGCCGTCGGGGCCGGTCCCCCGAGCGCGTCGGCCATGCGCCGCGCCAGCGCGATGTAGGCCTGAAACAATTCGTCGTTGAGCGCCACCCCGGCGCCTTGCGCCGGTTCCGCCAACATCTCCACGTTCACATTGCAGGTCACGGATCCCCGCGTCACGAAGTCGCCGAGTTCCTTGCGCAACACGTTGTCGAGGTTCAGCAGTTCACGCGGCCCGCGGCACTGGAAATCGAGATAACGGTTGTTGACGGACTTGATCTCGACGGAAATCGCGTGGACATGGTCGGAAAATTCGGCGCGACCATAGCCGGTCATGGATTTGAGCATGCAGGAAGAATAACTCCCTGTGGCCGTTCTCACCCGCTCCCCAAATCCCGAGCACCAACGCTATCTTCTGCCTATGTCGTTCTTTCCCCATGCGGACGCTTATCGCATGCATTTGTTGCTCGAGCGGCGGCTGGCGGCGAACACGGTGGAGGGTTACCTCTCCGATCTGGCGATGAGCTGGATGCACCTGACACGACTTGGGACGGTCGGTGACGCATCACGTGGAAAATTTACGGACCAGGAGATGGGGGTGGGGACGGCGCAAGGCGCCGGGCCTGTTGAGGTCCACCGGGTGTTGTCCGCGGACCGGGTGAACCTGCTGTTCGCGGAGTTGTCCGCGTTGGGATTCGCGCCCGCGACCTTGTCGCGCTACCTTGCTTCGCTGCGCGGCTACGCGGAGTATCTGCGGGATGTACACCTTCTCGACGAGGAGGAACCGCTGCAGGGCGTGCGGGTTCCGCAGGCGCAGCGTTACAAGCCGCGCGCCTTGGGCGCGGCGGAGGTCACGGCCTTGTACGCGGCGGGGGAAGCGCGGATCGCGGCCGCGGTCGAGGCGGCGGATCCCAAAAAGGTCCGGACCGCGCGTCGTGACATGGCCTTGCTGGATCTGCTTTACGGGCTGGGCCTGCGCGTATCCGAAGCGATCATGTTGCCGCGTGACGCCTTGCATTTTGAGGAGGGCGTCGCGAGCATCCTGGGCAAGGGGGGGAGACAGCGCCTGGTGCCTTTGGGCCGGAAGGTGCGCGCCAGCTTGCGGGCGTGGCTCGACGGAGGCGAAGCCGGGCGCGCGTCGTTGGCGAAACCGTCCGTCCCGGAGCTGCTTGTGGGCAGCCGGGGAGGGGCGTTGTCGCGTATGGCGGCGTGGAAGATCGTGCGCGCGCTCTGCCTGGACGCCGGACTTGACGCGGAAACCATTTCTCCGCACACCTTCCGCCACACGTTCGCCACGCACCTTGTCGAGGCCGGGGCCGATTTGCGCGCCGTGCAGGAATTGTTGGGGCATGCGGACATCAGCACGACGCAGATCTATACCCATCTCGACCAGGATTATTTACGGGAGGTGCATACGACGTTTCATCCGCGGAACAGGTGACCGGGGAAAGGCCGCGAGGGATTCATCGCGGGCGGAACGGGTTTTGATATTCGTAAAACATTGATTTTTCGTGAGATACGCGTGCCGGAGGTGCGGCGCGATTTCGCCGCCAAACGCGTCCGATTCTTCTAAATTGGAGGGGCAATAGCGCCGGGTTTCCGGCATGGGGCCGGGCGTTCGCCCGCCTTTTCCCTTCTGTCAGAAAGGCCTTCGATGTCTTCCTCCGCTTCTTCCTCTCCGCTTACCGCGCCCCTCGCGTCCGTCGATCCTGAAATCGCCGCCCTGATCGATCAGGAAGCCGTGCGCCAGGAGCACGAAATCGAGTTGATCGCGTCCGAGAACAGCGTGAGCAAGGCCGTGATGGAGGCCATGGGCTCCGTGTTCACCAACAAGTATTCGGAAGGCTACGCGGGCAAACGCTACTACGGCGGCAACGAGGTCGTCGACCACATGGAGACGCTGGCGATCGATCGGGCCAGGGAACTCTTCGGCGCGGAGCACGTGAACGTGCAGCCCCTGTCGGGTTCGCCCGCGAACCTCGCGGTGTACATGGCGGTGTGCAAGCCCGGTGACAAGGTGCTCGGCCTCAAGCTCGATCATGGCGGCCACTTGTCGCACGGCCACCCGGTGAACTTCTCGGGGCTGAACTACGACTTCGCACAGTACGAGGTGGATGAGAAGACCTGTCGCATCGACATGGACAAGGTGCGCGAGATCGCCCTGCGTGAAAAGCCGCGCATGATCATCGCGGGCTTCTCGGCCTACTCGCGCGACATCGACTGGAAGGCCTTCAAGAGCATTGCCGACGAAGTGGGCGCGGTGACGTTCGCCGACATCGCGCACATCGCGGGCCTGATCGCGGGCAAGCAGCTTGAGAACCCGGTGCCGCTCTTCGACATCGTGACGACCACGACGCACAAGACGCTGCGCGGCCCGCGCGGCGCGATCATCATGTGCAAGGAAGCCTTCAGGAAGGACATCGACCGTACGGTGTTCCCCGGCATCCAGGGCGGCCCGCACGATCACATCAACGCGGCCAAGGCGGTGTGCTTCAAGGAAGCCCTCACCCCCGGGTTCCAGCAGTACGCGAAGCAGGTGATCCTGAACGCCAAGGCGCTGGCCGGCGAGCTGATGGAGCGCGGCTACCGCATCCTCACGGACGGCACGGACAACCACCTGATGGTGGTCGACCTGCGCTCGAAGGACCTCGCCGGCAAGGCCGCCGAAATCGCCCTGGAGAAAGTCGGCATTTCCTGCTCGCGCTCCACGATTCCGTTCGATACCCGCAAGGCGCTCGACCCCTCGGGCATTCGCCTGGGAACCCCGTCGTTGACGACGCGGGGCATGGGGGAAGGGGAAGCCAAGGCCATCGGCGCGTTCATCGACGCGGCCCTCATGAACGCGGATGACGACGCGAAGCTGGCGTCGATCCGCGGCCAGGTCGCGGAGCTGTGCAACAAGTTCCCGCTGTACGTGTAAGATGACGGATGCGTCCGATAGCGCCGGCGGTGGGGCGACCCGGCGGGTCGCCCTTCCCGACGATGCGCGTCGGACCGCCGGCGCCTACGATCCCGTCGCGTTGATCGCCCGTGCATCCCGTGTTCAACAATCGTTTAACATCGGTGGTACGCGCATCTGGCCCAACGCCTACCTCGCGCCCATGTCGGGCGTGACGGACATCTGCTTCCGTCGTCTCGTCTCGCGTTTGGCCAAGGGCCGCACGGGCTTGCTGGTCTCGGAGTTCGTCTCCGTGCAAGTGCTCACGCAGCCGGGCGGTCGAGATAACGCGAAGTCGGCCCGGGAGATGGCGTTCGCCGAAGAAGAGCGTCCATTCTCGATTCAGATCTTCGGCGGCGACGCCCACAAGATGGGCGAGGGCGCGCGCATCGCCGCGGCCACCGGTTGCGATTTCCTTGAGATCAACTGCGGTTGTCCCGCGCCCAAGGTGGTGGGCAAAGGGGGGGGGTCGGCGCTCCTCAAGGATCTTCCCAACCTTGCGAAAGTCCTGCGCTCCGTGAAAGCCGCCGTGGAGATCCCCGTGACCATCAAGGTGCGCGTGGGATGGAACGACGAGTTGATCACCTTGTTCGAAACCCTCAAGATCGCCGAAGAGGAAGGCGCGGCCGCGTTCGTGATCCACGGGCGGACCCGCGCGCAAGGCTACAAGGGGCTCGCGAACTGGGATCTGATCGCGGCGGCGAAGCGCGAGGCCGTCGCGCGCGGGTCGTCCATGCCCGTCATCGGCAACGGGGACATCGTGAAACCGGAGGACGTCCTCCATCGTCTGGAAACCTACGGTGTCGACGGGGTGGCGGTTGGCCGCGGCGCGATGCACAACCCCTGGATCTTCGGGCAGATCGCCGATCTGTACGAAGGCCGCATGTGGCAAGAGCCGGGCAAGGAGGATTACCTGTGGGTGTTCTCCGAATACGAGATGCTGCTCCGGGAGCAGATGGATCTCGATTTGCGCGTGCTGGGCAAGCTCAAGCAGATGGCCGCGCGCGTCCTGAAGGGGCTGCCGGGTGGGTCGCTCGCCCGCCTCGCGATGCTGCGCTCACAAAGCGTGGAGGAGTTTCGCGGACACTTGCATGCCTACTTCGCGGACCTGGGACACGACCTCACGCGCGACTACGGTGTGCTCGCGGAGCTCAACGGCGGCGATTCGACGCAAGTGGTCGAGGGGAATACGTACAGGAACTAGGCGTCACCCGTCAGTGAGGCCTTCGCTGCGCGCCGGTCTTACGACGGGCGCGGTTTACAATCCCGCGCACCGATCCTGCCCGGGCGCGGTTTACAAAACCGCGCCCGTTGTGACGCGGCCCCGGAAAACGGCACCACCGCTTTCGCGATAGATGTAAATCCTGACGCCGGGGCCCAGGTTTCTTGCCTCGGGCCGTGACCATCTTCCGGTGGAGGCATCGTACGTCGAGGTGAAGACCACCGCGCCGCGCGCGTCATGCACCACCAGCTCTCCCGATCCCAGTTGTGCGCTATGTGCCATCGCGAAGCCGCCTGCACGCGGCAGGAAGCCGAGGTCATGACGTTGGGGAAACGCGCGCGCGGAGCGCACCGCCGTGGGGGGTGGGATGCCGGGGGTTCCGAGGTCGGGGCATGCGGCCGGCCTGGCATCCCCTTCCTCGTTAACCACCAGCCCCAAATCGTTCGCGGTCGTGAAGGCCGCTGCCGCGTGCGCGTCGCGCAGGCCGCTCACCGAGGCGGCGGGGCCGTCCCCGGGCAACGGCATGGACCAATAGGCGCGCAAGGTGTCGTTCGTCAAGGAGTTTGAACGGCGCGCGAACACGTCAAGCGCCTGGATCCGCACATGAGGGTGCGGGTCGTTGAGCGCACAGGTGCTTTTGAGCGAGTTGGCGGAGACCGTGGTGAGGGGCAGTGCCAACACCGCGTTGCGGCGCACGGTCCAGGCCGGGTGCAGCAGGAGACGGCGCATGACCGAGTCCCAACGCATCGGTTCGGCGTCGAACGTGTGCGGCTTGAGCCCCGATACGGTCCACAAGGCGTGAAGAACGCGCGGGCTGGTTCCCAGCGTGGAATCCTCCACCGTACTGTCCGTCGTGAGGATGCCGTGTAGCGAATCGATCAGCGCGGCACGCGCGATACTGTCGTACGCGCGGTTCAAAAGCAGTTTCTGCGCGGAGATGCGCCAGTGCATGTTGGGATGTCCCAGCGTTTGCAGCAGTGTGTTCACGGATGCGTTCTCGAGGTTCAGGACCGGATCGGTCGTGCCCTCGGCAGGAATGATGCGGTAGACGCGCGCCCGCGACTTGGAACGCAAGGGATTGATCCACGCGCCCATGGTGGCGGGCTGCATGGGGTTGTGGAGAAACAGGTAGTTGTACCAGTCAAGCACCCACAACGCCCCGTCGGGACCCGTACGCACCTTCAACGGTGCGGTCCAGGCATCGGTGGAGGCGAAGATGTTCGATCGCGCTTTGCCGTGCAGGCGGTGCATCCGCCAGGTGCTTCCATTCACGGTGAGGCTGTCCTGATTGCACAGTTTGCTGGCCCCTTCGCACACGAACGAAAAGCGGTTCCAGTATTTGCGGGGCAAAAGTCGGGCGGTATAGAAATCGTGTCCCGAAGCGGCCGAGTTCCACGTGTAGTAATCCCCCGGTTTGGGGGCGTTGACCGAATCACGGGCGGTCGTGGAACCTTCCCAGAGCCATAAGTCACGTGTCAGCGGCCAGTAGTCGTTTCCGCGGGGCCCGGATGTTATGTTCGTCACGGCCGTGTTGTGTCGGATCTGGTGATTGCTGTGGGAGGCGCTGGTGGCATACGAGCGGAACCATTGTCCGTCCTCCATTTGCCCGATGCCGTGCGCATTGGCGGAGCCTCCCAGGCTGTGCAGTTGGAAGGTGTTCGTATCGGCACCCAAGGCTGTCGCCTTGAAGCGCCAGATGGTGCCGCCCCCACAACCACCGACAGCGCGATTGCTCCCCACCACCGGATTTCCGCAGCCGTTCGACCCCGCATGGGCGTAGTAGAAGTTGTCGAGACCGGCGGTGAGGCTGCTGATCTGAAAGTGGGTGTCGTACGTCGTGCCCGCCGAACCAAGCCCGCTCACCACCGGCGTGATCGTTCCGGCCGTATCGGGATTTCCCAAGCTCTTGGGCAGGAAATACACGAACGGCGGCACGGTGACGATCACGCCCGCGCGGCCTTCCCCGTGTCCCGGCACGTACTCCAGGCTGGTGGGGCCCATCAGGCCGCTGTAGAACACCTTGTAGCGATCCATCGACCCGTCGCCATCGAGGTCCTCGAACACGAGGATGCGGCCCGTGCCACCGGTGGCGCGGTTGGTCGAATACACGGCGGGTGACGCCCCCGTGTGCACGTAGGGATAGTCGCGGTTATCGACGGCCCACATGCGGCCTTTGTCATCAAAGGTAAAGTACATGAGGTAGGACGGAGCCGGCGCGGGGCCGGGCGTCAACTCCGAAGCGACGAGTTGAACCTTGAGACCGTCGGGTACCTGGATGCAGTTGATCGAGGCTGCGGGTGACAAGGGTTCCTGGATGTCGCCCTGCGCGACCATCTCCGCCGGTGGCTGTGCTTGCCACGTGCGTGTCCCGGCGATCGCGGTCGAGAAGAGGCCGGTGACGTCAAGTCCGTTGTAGGTGTTGGTGCGCGTGAGGGGAGGGCATGGCCCGGTTTTCTCGAGGGGCGGGGCGGCGTGAGCGGTCCGCAGGCCGGGCAGGACAAGAAGGGCCAACAGGAGGGAGGCACCGGCCATGCCGGGTGCCGCGCGAAGGATCAATCGGGTCATGTCGCCTCGGGGAACGGAAAACGGATGCAGGTCTTGCTAATCTACCGCATAATCGGTCATTCCGACGAAGTTTCCGATTGAAAATACCAGTCGATATTTTGGTCTTTCAACTTTCCACGTTGATTTCGATGAACGGTTAAAACCGATGCAAGTCTAATTTGTAAGGAGATGTGTTTACGCCGATGAGTCCTTGCGTTTTCCTTTTTTTGTCAGCACGTGCGAGGGAAGGGGTTGGAGGTTATGGGGGTGAAGGCGGGGGAGTATTCCGTTGGCCTTCGCCGGTGTGGAGGTGACGCATGGCGTTTTGTCTCGAATCAAATCATGCGGATCACAAGTTTCTTACCGCAGGCTGCGGCATAGCGTCGCAAGGTCGCCAAAGTGGGTGATGATTTGCGGTTTCCGAGCGAGCCTTCGATGCGGGCGAGCACGGGTTGCGACACTCCCATTCGCGCGGCGACTTCTGTCTGTGTCAAACCTGCGGCCTTGCGGGCAGCAAGAAGAACGTCCAGTGCCGCGAACTCATCCTCCATGGCATCGTGGGCAGCACGATACGCCACGGAGGTCTTCAGTCCCTTTGCAATCCGCTCGGCAGGAATGAAGGGGACAGGGTCATAGATGTCGTCGTCTTCGATTTTAGCAGATTTTTTGGATTTGCTTATGGCGCTTGCGGGCGATCTGGATTTCATGGTGAGGCGTCTCCTGGGTTTTCTTGATGAATCCGTGAAGGATTACGATGCGTCGACCAACGAGAGTGCAGAAAAAGGCGCGTCCGATTCCTTCTGGGCCATGAGCACGGATTTCGAACAGGCCACCACCCATGGCTCGTGTACGTGGCATGCCAAGATTGGGGCCATGCTTAACCATTCGATCGGTAAGGCCGTCGAATGCGTACCGAATACCATCTGGCCATCCGTTGATCTCTGCTTCGACGCGCTTGCTAAAGAATTCCAGAGCATAGGGGGTAACCTGGATTATAGCTCATAAGATATAATCTTGGCAAGGGGGGATGATTTCGCGGGGCATGCTTTCTCCGGGCAGAGGGCCGGAGAAAGTGCGATTTCAGTCAATGTTTTGGCGAGTGCTGGAAAGTGCGATATGTAGGGAAACGTCGACTTCACCGAAATTCGTCGGCTTCCCGGTGTTTTCCGGAGGACGATTTAAATTGTCACGTATCCAGAAAATCATGATCACCGTGGTGAGAAATGCGAAGGGACCTGAAACATGTCTGCAATCCGGCCCCGTTTCGCGACTTCGCACGATGGTACCCGCATCGCCTATGATGTATACGGAGAAGGTTCGGGGAATCCCGTGCTCGTGTACATCACCGGCGCGATCTGCTTCCGCACGTTCATGCCCATCGTGGGTGACGCCAAGGTCTTCGCGCAGCGATTTACGGTGTACAACTATGACCGCCGCGGCCGCGGCGAATCCGGAGATGCGTCCGACTGGTCCGTCGAACGCGAAGTGGAGGATATCGAAGCATTGATCGATGCGGCAGGCGGTTCCGCGATTCTGTATGGTCACTCTTCGGGTGCGGTATTGGCATTGGAAGCCGCACTTCGGCTCGGAGACAAGGTCTCGTGCGCGATCAGCTACGACGCGCCTTACGTTCACGATGACGCGGAGGCGTTCACGTTCGGCACTCTGGGTGAACGTGTGGAGGCACTCATCGCTTCCGGGAAAAACACGGCGGCGCTGAAGGCCTTTGTGGCGGGCATCGGGATGCCCCGCGTGATGTCTCTTCTTCTGCCGCTGTTCCCGGGCTGGAAAACCATGAAGGCTCTTGCGCCCACGCTGGCTTACGACATCGCCCTGACGCGCACGCTTCCCCCCTTGAATCGTCTTGCGGGTATCAGGGTGCCGGTCAAGGTGATGGCGGGCGCGAAAAACCCCAAGGGGATCGTGGAGGTGGCGGAGCGGCTGGCGCAGGCCATACCCGGGGCAACGCTGACCGTGATGCAGGGACAGGGACACATGGTCAGCGCGAAGGTGCTGCTGCCCGAAATCAGCGCACGCGTTGCACGGGGCTGAGACGGAATGTCGGAGGCGCCACGGTAATGTAGGCATGGTCCTCCAATGCGTGACAGGCATTGCACGACTGCGTGAAGGCGGTGAACGCCTTGCGGAACCTTACGGTATCCCTCGATGCGATGGCCGTGCGCATGGCCGGAATGGAGTTCTCGAGGAACGTGCGTGCGGACGCGGCCCGCTCGGGGCGGCGTATCAGTCCCCGCTCCAGGGCTTCCTCCATTTCATGAAGCTGATGCTCGGCGTACTCCGGGTTTTCATCCTGACCCGCCCAGTACAGTTCGATGTAGCGGTACCCCATCTCCCACATGGTCGTGCCGAAACCGCCCAATTGTTCCTCCACGGCGGTGAACTTCGTTTCGGTATCGCCCTTCAACCAGGCAGCATGATCTTCGTGCGCTTCCGGGTGGGGGCCCTCCTCCTGGCCGCATCCGACGGGGATGAGGGCGGCCAGCAGAAGGGGTAGGGCCGCAGCGGCCCGAAAATACGGAGAAATGGAGACAGGCATGCAGGATCCGTTCGTTAGGGGACTAAACCTAGCACCCGGCAGGTGGTTGGGCGTCTCCTGTGCGCGATCCCTTAGGAGGTGGTGCCGCCGCGCCCGCCGTGTACGCCGGACTTCGCGCCCGGCGTCATGATGCGGCATGGTGAGGCCGGTTGAACCTAGTGGCTCATCCCGATCTGGATGTTCCCCAGCTCCTGCAGTTTCCCCAGCACCTCGTTCTTGATCTCTTCCAGCCGTTCCGGTGTCTTCGCCTCGAAGCGCGTCACAAGGCTCGGCTGCGTGTTCGAGGCACGCACCAGGCCCCAGCCGTCGCCGAACTGGATGCGCACGCCGTCGATGTCGATCACCGGGTACTTCGAGGCGAAATACGTCGCCGCTTCCGTGGCGATGCGGAACTTCTCTTCGTCGTTGTCGCAGCCGCAACGGATCTCGGGCGTGTTGTAGAACTTCGGCATTCCTTCGAGAAGTTCCGTCGGCTTCTTGCCGGTCTTGTCCATGATCTCCAGGAAGCGGCAGGCCGCATACAGCGCGTCGTCATAGCCGAACCAGCGATCCGCGAAGAACACGTGTCCCGAGACCTCGCCCGCGAGGGGAGCGTTTTCCTCGGACATCTTTTTCTTCAGCAGGGAGTGACCGACCTTCCACAGGATCGGCTGTCCACCGGCCTTGGTGATCTCTTCCTCGAGCGCCTGCGACGACTTCACCTCGTAAATGATCTTCGAGCCGGGCAGATCCTTGAGGACGTCCTTCGCGTAGATCAGGGTCAGCAAATCGCCCGGGATCAGGTTGCCGTTTTCGTCGACCACGCCTACGCGATCCCCATCGCCGTCCAGGCCGAAACCCACTTCGTACCCCAATTCCACCACCTTCTTGCCCAGATCCACCACGTTCTCCGCCACCGTCGGATCGGGGTGATGACTCGGGAAGGTGCCGTCCACGGTGTCATAGATGCTCACGAGTTCCACGCCCAAGCGCTTGAGCAGGCGCGAGCCGTACAGCGCGCCGGTCGCGTTCGCCGGGTCGTACACCACCTTGATGGGGCGGCTCAGTTTGAACTTCGAGGCGATCAGGTCGATGTAGTCTTCGGTGATGTCCTGCGTCGTCGTCATACCCGTGCCGGTGGCGAATTCGCCCTTGAGGGCGATGTCGCGGATGTGCGTGATTTCGGCGCCGAACATCGTGGTCTTGCCCACGCCCATCTTGATGCCGTTGTAGTTCTTGGGATTGTGGCTCGCCGTGATCATCGCGATACCGTCCACCGGCAAGTGGAACGCCGAGAAGTAGCACAGGGGCGAGGTCACGATGCCGATGTCGATCACATCGATGCCGGTGGAGTTGATCCCTGCGATGAACGCGTCCATCAACTCGCGGGTGTGGGTGCGCACGTCGCCGCCCACGGAGATGATCTTCTTGTCCAGCGTCCGCAAGTGGGTGCCGAACGCCTTGGCGATCAAAGTGATGCTGTCGGGGTTCAGCTCCGAGGGAACGAGGCCGCGGATGTCGTATTCACGAAAAATCGAGGAGGAGAGGGACATGGGTATTCCTGAGCGTATGGGGTACTTGTGGTTTAATAATTAAGAATTTTAAGAAGGCTCTAGGGTAGGACTTTGGAGGTAAAATTGCCCTGTGACCCTTTATTTAC
>CAZKRC010000035.1:0-18141 GCA_964555105.1 uncultured Bifidobacterium sp.
CCCCGCGAGGGCCGGGGTGGGGCCGCGGGGCCCGGGGCCATCGGGGTGGGGATCGCGTAATGCCCTTCTGGGGGGATTTACGCGATCCGGGGGGCGGCAGGGGTCTCCTTGTCCTCGTATGGTTGACATCGATTTAGAATCATTCTAAACTATGTCCATGGCCCGACTGCTCACAAAGCATCGCGAAACCGTCCTGAACGTGGTTCAGTCCAGCAAGGACCACCCCACGGCCCGGCAGGTTTACGACCGTTCGCTCAAACGCGATCCCCGTTTGAGCATGGCCACCGTGTACAATTCGCTGAACTTCCTTACCACCGGCGGTTATATCCGCCGCATGGAGGCGGGCGATGAGGGCACGCGTTATGACGGCATCCTGGCGCGTCACGACCACCTGGTGTGTCGCTCCTGCGGGAGCGTCGAGGACGTGGACATGCTGCCCGCGACCAAGATGAAGATCGCGCAGTTCCCCCACTTCCAGGTGGAGGAGGTGTCGTTGCGCGTGATGGGGCTGTGCGCGACCTGCCGCAGGGCGGACACGGCGCACGACGACACGGCCTCCCCGAAGTCCGGGCGATCCGCGCGACCCGTGCCCGAGGGCCGCGTGGCGGAGGTTTCCCGGATTTCCTGAATGCAGGAAGGCCCTTTTTTTTCACCCATGATTAGAATTACTCTAAATCTAAATACTGAAAGGCCATGTCGGGATCCCAAGCGCCTGCAACCATTTGCAGGATGTGCCGGGAATGGGGATTGAAGGGAGCCGGACACGGTACGCACTCACGCCTGCGTGCCGGCACCCGAAGATGACGAACAACGGACTACGAACGACATGACCGCAAGGAGAAGACCATGAAGGAAGAAACCATGAAGACGGCGAACCGGAAAAACACGTCCCCCGCACCCATCGATATCGGCATCGACGCCGAGGACCGCCGCATCGTCGCGGAAGGCCTTGCGAAGGTGCTGGCGGACACATACACCCTGTATCTGAAAACCCACAACTTCCACTGGAACGTGACGGGCCCGATGTTCCAGACCTTGCACGCGATGTTCGAAACGCAGTACACCGAACTGGCCGGCGCCATCGATCTGGTCGCCGAGCGCATCCGCGCCCTCGGCCACTTCGCGCCGGGAAGCTATGCCGCATACGCGAAGCTGGCGTCCATCCCGGAAGAGGAGGACGTCCCGGCGGCCCGCGAGATGGTCCGCCTGCTCGTCGAAGGCAACGAAGCCGTGGCGCGCACGGCGCGCGCGGTTTTCTCCGCGGCCGACAAGGCCGGTGACGAACCGACGGCCGACCTGCTGACCCAACGCCTGCAGGTCCACGAAAAAACCGCGTGGATGCTGCGGTCGTTGTTGGCCGAGGGATAACGACCCGGCGCACCGTGGTGCGCCCCCCACGACCGCACCACGGCCGAGACACGCCTCGGCCGTAACACAACGCCACGAGACCACCGCACGGGCGAATCCCATTCGCCCTTAACCCCCCAAAAAAACACACAACCCAAGGAGACCACATCATGACCACACTCGTCACCAGACCCGCGCCCGACATCAAGGCCCAAGCCGTGATGCCCGACGGCACCATCGAGGCGTTCGATCTCGCGAAGTACCGCGGCAAGCACGTCGTTCTTTACTTCTACCCGCTCGCGTTCACCTTCGTGTGCCCGACTGAAATCATCGCCTTCGACAAGAAGATCGAGGAGTTCAAGGCGCGCGGAACCGAAGTGATCGGCGTTTCGGTCGACTCCGTGCACGCGCTCTCGGCCTGGCGCAACACGCCGGTCAAGGAAGGCGGCATCGGCGCCATTCAACACCCGGTGGTGTCCGACCTGAGCAAGCAGATCGCCCGTGATTACGGCATCCTCTTCAACGAGGAAGTCGCGCTGCGCGGTTTGTTCCTGATCGACAAGGAAGGCGTCGTGCGTCACGCGCTGGTGAACGACCTGCCGCTGGGCCGCAGCGTGAACGAGGCGATCCGTACGCTTGACGCTCTCCAGTTCTACGAGGCCAACGGTGAGGTCTGTCCCGCCGACTGGCAGAAGGGCGAGGAAGGCATCAGCGAGACCCGCGAATCCGTGGGCGCCTACCTGGAAAAGAAGGCCTGAAGGCCGGACGTTCCGCCGGTCACCGGGGGAGGGCGGAAACGCTCACGCCGGTGACCTCTTCAAAAGCCTCCGGTTTCCCGGAGGCTTTTTCCTTGCGCTTTTTCCTAACATCTTGACGTTTCCACGGGTCGCGGGAACCGCCCTCATGGAGTGATCACCGCGATCATCGGGAGTCGACATGAACACCTTCACCACCGCCGTGCTGGCCAGCCTGATCGCGGGCGCGTCCACCGGGCTCGGCGCCTTGCCGCTGTTGTTCTTCCGCAGCTTTCCCGACCGCGTACGCGACGGGTTCCTCGGCTTCAGCGCGGGGATCATGCTGGCGGCAACGGCCTTTTCCCTGATCGTACCGGGCCTGGATGCGGCCGCGGCGACGTCGGGCGAGGTGTCGGGCGCCTTCATCATGGCGGCGGGAATCCTGCTGGGTGGTCTCGTGCTGTGGCTGATCGATGCCCTCACGCCTCACGAGCACGTGGTGAAAGGCATGCAGGGCTCGAGACTCATCGAGGCACGCCGCATCCGTCGCGTCTGGCTGTTCGTGCTCGCCGTGACGCTCCACAACTTTCCCGAAGGGCTGGCCGTGGGCGCGGGTTACGCCGCCGGCGACACGGGCCGCGGCGCGGCATTGTCCCTGGGAATCGGGATCCAGAACATTCCGGAAGGGTTCGCGATTGCGGTTTCCCTGCTCGGCCTGCCGGGAATGACGCGGGCACGGGCAGGGTTGATCGCGCTGGGTTCAGGTCTGGTCGAACCCGTGGGTGCGATCATCGGGGCGGGCGTGGTGACGACCTCCATACTCTTGCTTCCGTGGGGGCTGGCCTTCGCCGCGGGCGCGATGTTGTTCGTCATCAGTCACGAGATCATTCCGGAGACGCACGCCAACGGGAACGAGAAGATCGCGACCGCGGGGCTGTTCATCGGCTTCGTGTTGATGATGATCTTCGACGTGACGTTGGGCTGACTCCGGCCTGCGAGGGCGCGCGCGAAAATCGCTCCGGCCGCTGCGCGCGAGGGCGGGTGAGGGCGGGTCAGGGCGCGCGCCAAGCCGGGGCAGGCGCGCCAAGCCGAAGCCGCCCGCCCATACATGGAGACGGAGCCGGAGACGCAGCGGTCCCCGAGGGAAGGAAAAGGGGCTAGGGCAGGCCGGGCACGCGCATCAGGATGCCGATCAGGACGACCAGCAGCGCGCACAAGCCCGTGACGAACACCGCGTTGAAGTCGGTGCCGCGCGGTGCGTAATCCGTCGCGGCGGTGTCGCGCGCGGCCCCTGCGCCTTCGGCGGTCGGGGCCGGCATCCAGAGGGCCCGCACCAGACGGAAATAGAACACGAAGGACACGAGACTCAGCACCACCGAGGCGACCAGCACGGGAATGAAACCCGGTGCGGGCAGAAACCCGGGGCTGAACGCATCCGCCACCACCGCGAACTTGGCTGCGAAACCGGCGGTCAACGGGATGCCCGCGAGGCTGAACAGCAGGATGGTCAAGGCACCGGAGATCCACGGGTGGCGACGGCCCAGACCGTTCAGGTCGTCGGTGCCCTCAATGTCGGCGGTACGGGTTCCCAGCGCCACCAGGGCCGCGAGCGTGCCCACCAAGGTGATGCCATAGGCGAGCAGGTAAAGGAGGAAGGCACCTGCCGATTCCAGGAACAGCGCCAGCAGGATGAAGCCGGCGTTCACCGTGGACGAGTAGGCCAGCACGCGCTTGACGTTGCGCTGGGCCCCGCGTCCGAGCGCCTGGAAGTTGCCCAGGATGGCGGACAAAAGCGCGATCACCAGCACGAGCGGCTTCCAGGTTTCATGCAGGTAGGCGAAAGGTCCCCACAACAGCAACGCCGCGAGGCCGAACAGGGCGATCTTGGCGGGCGCGGCGATCAGGGAAAGCGATGCGAGGTTGGCCCCTTGGTAGACGTCGGGGAGCCAGAGGTGGAACGGCGCGGCGGCCACCTTGAACATGACGGCGACAAGGAGGAAGGTGAGCGCGGCCTTGGCCAACAGCAGGTGCGACGCCGCGCCCTCGAGGACGAAGCCGCCGATGCGCTGCTCGACCGCCACCAGCGACAGGCTGCCCGTCGTGCCGTACAGGAACGCGATACCCAGCAGGAACAGCACGCTCGCGAGCGCGCCCAGGATCAGGTACTTCATGCCCGCTTCGTTGGCGCGGGCGTCGCGGAAGTTGAAGCCCGCGAGCACATAGGAGGGGATGGAGACCAGTTCGAAGGCGATGAACAACGTGGCCAGGTCGCCTGCAAGCGGGAGGTGGTAGATTCCGATGGCCTGCGCCAGCACCACCATGCGGAAGTCCGTGGCGCGCATGCGCACCTTGCCCAGATACTCGGGAGTGGCCAGTACGGCCAGACACGCCAACGCGAGCGCGCCGATGGCGATGGGTTTGCCGATCACGGTGATGCCGATCGCACCGCCGAAGAACTGTTCGCCGGGCAGCAGGAGCCAGTAGGACAGCACCGCCGAGAAGCCCAGCGCGCACAAGGTGATCAGCTGGGACAGCGCATCGGTTCCCGGGGAGGGAGCGCCGTCCTTCGCCGGTTTCACCGTGGCGAGAATCAGTAACCCCACGAAACCGGCCAGCAGGGGGAACTGTGAAAGGATGTAGGCGTTCATCGTGTCCTCGAAGCCTCCGTCAAGGCGTCCAGCCCGTGGCGTGGATCAGGGAAAAGGCGCGCTCGAGCGGACGCAGCAGAAGCATCGGATACAGCCCGAACACCAGCCACAAGGCCGCGGCGAACACGGCGACGGCGGTTTCGGAACGGGAAAGGTCGGGGGCGACCAGGTCGGCCTCCGGGTGTTGCGGCGCGGGCGTTTCGTCGTCGTTCCGCTTCCCCAGCCAGGCGTTGTGCAGCAAGCGCACCAGCGCCGCCGCGCCGATCAGCGCACCGAGCCCGGCCGCGAAGGCCAGCCAGGGGGATACCGTGTAGGCCGCGAACAGCGTGAGCACTTCGCCGGGAAAGTTGCTCAGGCCGGGAAGGCTGGCGGACGCGAACACCGCGAGCAGCAGAAAGGCGTACAGGCGCGGCTGCCGCGCGCGCAGGCCCGCGTGCAGACCGCGTTCGGCGCTGCCCGGGCCGGACAGCGCGCGCGCATCCAGCGCGAACAGGAAGGCCATCAGCAAGGCGTGGCTGAGCGTCAGCAGGGCCGCGCCCGAAAACCCCGCCGTGGTGGAGGACAGCGTGGGCAAGGTGGCTGCGGACGAGAAGATGCCAAGCGCGAGAATCGAAAGGTGGGAGAGCGAGGCGTACGCCAGCATGTCGAGGAGACGGTCCTGCGCCAGCATGAGGATGCCGCCGTACAAGGCGCCGATCGCCGCAAGGGCGAGCAGGAGGGGCGCATGCTGCGCCAGCTCGGCGGAGAACGCCGGCGCCAGAACGAGCAGAAGACCGAAGGCGCCCATCTTCGACATGGCGGCCGAGAGCAACGCCCGGCACGCGGGCGAGGCCACGTTGTAC
The DNA here is from genome assembly GCA_964555105.1 of uncultured Bifidobacterium sp. GTDB lineage: Bacteria > Fibrobacterota > Fibrobacteria > UBA11236 > UBA11236 > UBA11236. The sequence continues at coordinate 5,572 of CAZKRC010000035.1, forward strand.
GTGTCGCGCAGCCAGCCGTGGAAGCCGAACAGGGGAAGCTTGACGGCGAAACCGAGCAGGAAGCCGAGGAACACCCAGCCGCGCGCCGTGGGCGACAGATGCGTCACCGTGGCGGCCAGACCGCTCAGGCCCGGGTCACGGAAATTGGTCGCGCACACCGTGGCGATGGAGACCAGCAAAGGAAGGCTGCCCGCCAGCGTGAACAGCACGAAGCGCATCAAGGCCGGGTAAACCGCGCCGCCGAAGCGGTTGCGACGACCGTGCAGGCCGATCCAGAAATAGACCGCGACGAGCGAGGCTTCCCAGAAGAAGTAGAACAGGAGCAGGGAGTCCACGAGGAACACACCCGCGAGCCCGAAGATCAAGGCCCAGGCGGCGATGTCCTGCGAGCGGGCGTCGCGACCCTGGGCGTCGACCGAACGGACGCGGCGCAACAGCGTCAGGACGACGGGAGGGCAGAGGCCCAGCAACAGGAGGAACAGGGCGCCGCGGGCATCGAGGAAGAGGCGCGGTTCGATCTCGAAGCCGGAGACGCCGATGCGCATCACGGTGGCCGACAACGCGAGACCGGCTTCGGAGCACAGCGCGGCGAGGGCCGTCAACGAAGCGACGACGGCATACACCCAGGAAAACGCGAGGGAAAGCCCCGGAGTGGAGGGGCCCCGACGGAACGCCAGGGCCAACGCTGCGACCAGCGGCAGAAACAACGACAGCGAGAGAAGCATTGAGGTGCCCGGCATCATCCCCGCCCCCAGAGTAGCGCCCATGCGGCGAGGGCCATGAAGAACAGGATCGCGACGGCATAGTGCTGGGGCCGTCCGGTCTGCGAACGGTTCACAAGGGCCGTGAGGCCCCCACCGACGGCGGCCAACAGGTACAGCGCGCCGATCACGATGTTCTCGACCAGCAGGCGGAACGTCCAGGCCAGCACCTTGAGCGGGAGGACGATGACCACCGCATACAGGTCATCGAACCAGAACTTGCGGTCCAGCGGACCACGGCCCTTCCAGCTCAGCGTGGACAGCGTCGAAAGCACGGTCTCACGGCGGGCCGGAGACGAAAAGATCGCGTAGGTGATCGCCGCGAGGACGAGGTTGAGCGCGATGAAGGGGGCCACATGTCCCCAATGGAGGACTTCCGCCGGCCCCCGGCCCGCCGTGACCCAGGACGTCAGCGCCGGGCCGGCGCTGAACAGGGCGAAAGCGGGAGCGGCGAGCGTGAGAACGACGAGAACCAGACGGATGGCCGGGCTGGTTTCACGCGGCACCGCGTGCGCGGGGTGATCGTGACCCGCCTCATGGGCCCGGCCCCCGTTCAGGTAGCCCAGCAGGCGGAAGAGATACAAGGCCGCGAGCGATTCCACGCCCAGGACGATCCAGTACAGCACGCTTCCCGAGACGCCGAGGCCGAATCCGTTGAAGGTGGCCGCACGCACGGATTCGAGCACGGCTTCCTTGGTGAAGAACCCCGCGGAAAGGTAGGGGATCAGGCCGGCACCGCCGATGCATCCCACCCAGAACGCGATGCGCGTGACGGGCAGGGTCTTCAGCACGCCGCCGAGCTTGCGGGCATCCTGTTCGTGGTGGGCGGCGTGGATGACGCTGCCGGCCGAGAGGAACAGCAACGCCTTGAAGAACGCATGCCCGAGCAGATGCAGCATCGCCGCCTGCGCGGAGCCCGCGGCCAGCGCGAGGAACATGAGCGCCAGGTTCGACAGCGTCGAATAGGCCAGGATTTTCTTGATGTCGGTTTGTGTCAGCGCCATGAAGGCGCCGACCACCAGCGTGACCACGCCGCACAGGGCGATCACCAGCCGGGCCTGCGGCACGGCGGCGTACAGCCAGTCGAGACGCATGACCAGGTAGATGCCCGCCGTGACCATGGTGGCGGCGTGGATCAGGGCGCTGACGGGAGTCGGCCCAGCCATCGCATCGGCGAGCCACACGTGAAGGGGCGCCTGCGCCGATTTGGCGAACGCGCCGCCCAGAAGCAGGAAGGCGCCCCAGGCGGCCAGGTGTTCGCGGCCGATGAACATCAAGGGACCATGTCCCGACGCGGCGCGAACGGACAACTCCGAAAGCGACAGGGATCCGAACGCCGCGAACAGCGTGAAGGCGCCGAGAAGGAACAGCAAGTCGCCGATGCGGTTCACGAAGAACGCGCGGAACGCCGCGAGGGGAACGTCCTTTTCATTCCAGTAGTGGCCGATCAACAGGTAGGAGCAAACCCCCACGCCTTCCCAGCCGAGGAAAAGCAGGATGAGGTTGTCCCCGAGCACCAACAACAGCATGGAGGCCACGAACAGGTTCAGGCTGGCGAAGAACCGCGCCTGCTGGCCCTGTGCGGCATCGTGGCGCATGTAGCCGATCGAATAACCGGTGATGAGGAACCCGAAGAAGGTGACCAGCAACACCATCACGTACCCGGCCGAGTCGGCCGTGAACTTCAGGCCGGCATCAAAGCCGCCGGCCGCGATCCATGCGCCCAGGTCAAGGGTGACCGCGGCATCCGTGCCAAGCAGCCCGGCGGAGGAAAGCACGAGCGCCAGAACGAAGGACAAGCCGGCCGCGGCCGTTGCAAGCCCTCCCACAAGGTTGTAGGACCCTTTTCTGACCCAACCCGTGCCGAAGAGCGCAAGGACAAGGGCCGACAGGGCCGGGATCGCGGGCAGCGCGAGCAGAACGGGCGAGAGCGGGTGATTCATGCCCGAACCTCCGTCTGCGCGACGGACGCGACCGGCGTGTCGGTCACTCCGGCGGCCGCTTCCGTTTCCCCGCCTTCATCACCCAGGCGGGCGATGCGGTCGCGCGTCACGTCATTGTGGTTCCGGAACAGGACGATGATCATCGCCAGACCCACCGCCGCTTCCACCGCCGCCACGCCGATGGACAGCATGTACAGGTAGTGGCCGAGTTCCGTGGCGCCCCAGAGGAAGTAATTGAAGGAAATCAGCGTCAGGTTCACGCCGTTGAGCATGATCTCCACCGACAGCAGCATGAGGATCAGGTTGCGGCGGCGGAGCAGGCCGAGCGCACCGATCAGGACGAGCAGCAAGGCCACCGTCAGGGCGTTCGGGAGCGTCATGAACGTCATGCATCCCTCCGGTTTGCCGGGGGAAGCCGCGAGTCGCCGGAGGCCCGGCGCCGGACTTTGCGACGCCCGAAGTTGATGGCCGCGATCACGCCCACCAGGATCAGAATGCTGATCAACTCGAAAGACACCGTGAGCGGGTTGTTCAACGGGTCGGCGAAAATCAGTTGCGACATCGACTGCGCGGTCCCGAAACCATCCTTGTGGGCCGGGGTTCCCCCCGAGGCCACCATGGGTGCGGTGATGCGCGTCGCGGCGGTATGCACGGGCGGGATCACGATCAGGGCGATGGCACCCAGCAAAAGCAGCGCGGCAAGGTCACCCCGCCGGAAGGTCTTCCGCGCGCCCCCGGCGTCATCGGCAGGAACCTCCCCCGCCCCGGGCGGGGGATTCACCATCATGATCACGAATGTGAACAGCATCATGATGGCACCCGCATACACAAGGACTTGCAGCAGCCCCGCGAACGACGCCTGCAACAGGACATAGATCAGGGCGACGGGCAAAAAGGAAAGGATGAGCAGCAGTGTCGCGCGCACGGGGTTGCGCGCCAGCACCACGGCCAGCGAAAGCCCGACCACCAGCACGGCGGACACGGCGAAGAGTAGATCCGGAACGGTCGAGGGCAATTGCGGCACAATTTTCCCGGCGTTTCCCGTATTCGCCGACGGTGGCGAGAACGGCGTTTTCAGCCTGAAATGACCGCCATGATGTAGAAAAAAGGCCCCTGAATCCAAAGGTGACGCGAAGGGCGTCAAACAGGCCTAAATCAACGCATGCGTGTCACCGGAGGCGGCGCATTCCCTCGTAAGCGGCGACCGCCACGGCATTGGACAGATTGAGGGATCGCCCCTCGTCGCGACGCTTGGGAATCGTCACCAGCCGGGAGGAGTATTGGTGGTGGAAATATTCGGGCAACCCGGCGGTTTCACGGCCGAACACCAGCCAGGCGGGGTCCGGATAGTCCGTGTCCCACAGGGTCTTCGTGGTATGGGCCGTGAAAAAAAGCGTGTTGGCTTCGGCCTCCGGGTATCGGGTCACAAACGCCTCCCAATCCGGGTGGATTTCCACATCCGACCGGAACTTTTCCCAGTAATCGATGCCCGCACGGCGCAAGGCGGCGTCATCCAGGGAAAACCCCAGGGGCTCGATGAGGTGAAGCCTGAGGTTGTTGAGGAAACAGAGGCGGATGATGTTTCCCGTGTTGGCGGGGATCTCCGGCTGGTAGAGGACGATGTGGAGGGCAGGCAAACGAGAGTCCTGAAAATCTTGGTGATGCAATCGAAATGGATGCGCCTGGGCAGCTTCTCAGTACAGCGGTACAGCCGTACAGCGGTAGAACACAAAACACAATCAGGCACTCAGCGCCCACACAAATCGCCAAATGGCTTTCGTGTCCTTACTGTTGTACTGCTGTACTGCTGTACTGCCTGATAATCCCCTACCCTCGTATCATCCGTCCCAGCGACAGGTTGCCGCCGCCGCCGATGAGCAGCGCGACGAAGCCGAGGACATAGAGGGCGGCAAGCTCGCCCTTGCCGAGAATCTCGCCGTTCTGGACGATGAAGATGACCACCCCCATGCCGAAGATGAGCGGAATGACCGCGAGTCGCGTGAAGATGCCGAGCACCACAAGGGCGGCACAGAACACTTCGGCGAAGACGATGAGCGCGAGGCTGAGCGGCGAGCCAAGGCCGAGCGGGTCGGAGAACGTTCCGGCACGTTCGGAAAACCCCGTCAGTTTGGGCAGGCCATGACCGAGGATCATGCCGAGGCCGAGACCGATGCGAAGGACGGCGAGAGCCCAGCCGGCGGAACCGCTGGAGGATTTGTCGGAGGCGAGGGCGCGGAGAATGGGCATGGAGGGAAAGCTAGTAGCTTACAGCGGACAGCTTACAGCCAGCAAAAGCTTGGGGAACCTGTATGCGACGTGGAACCCTGTATCGATCGAGCAAGCTTTTTTCATCACAGCATCACAACATCACAGCAGTAAACACAAGCTCGTGACGGCGCTCTACTGCTGTGATGCTGTGATGTCCGGACGTTTCCAGCTGTGCGCTGGAAGCTGTCCGCTCTCAGCTAATTAGACAATAGTTTCTCCCGATCGTACACGAACTCCTGCCGCGTCGTGTAGACCTGCGGGACCTTGTTCGTCATTTCGATGGCTTCCTTGGGGCAGGCCTCCACGCAGTAGCCGCAGTAGATGCACTTGAGCATGTCGATCTCGAACACGCGCGGAATCTTGTCGCGGCCTTCCCAGTCGGGCGGCGCGGCCTCGGCCTCGATGGTGATGCAATGCGCCGGACACGCGGTGGCGCACATGTAGCACGCCACACATTTCATTTTACCGTCTTCATCCTTCGTCAACCGGTGCTCGCCGCGGAAGCGTTCGCTCACCTTGGGCTTTTCCTCGGGGAAGTTGAAGGTGACCGGCTTTTTCACGAACTCACGGAGCGAGATGAACAGGCCCTTGAGCAGCATGGGCACGTAGATGCGCGTGGCCCAGGACATCTTGGCGCGGACGCCGGGGGGGATGATCTTCCTGGAATTATTTGACATACCAGCCCCCGTATTCCATGACCAGCGCAACGAACAGGATGTTGAGGAGCGCGACCGGGATCAGCTTGCGCCATCCCAGCCGCATCAGCTGATCCCACCGGAAGCGCGGCATGGTCCAGCGCACCCACATGAAGAAGAACACCATGGCCACGACCTTGGCGATGAACACGCCGAAGCTGACCAGCGCCACCACGTACCACGGAGATCCGGACATCCACCCGAGCCATGCGGCCGGAAGCGTCCAGCCTCCCAGGAAGAGGGTGACGATGATCGCGCACATCGCCCACAAGGCCGCATACTCACCCAACATGAACCACGCGTAGCGCATCCCGGTGTATTCCGTATGGTAACCGCCCACCAGTTCCTGCTCGGCTTCAGGCAGATCGAAGGGCGCGCGGTTGGTTTCGGCGAACGCCGCCACCAGGAACAGCAGGAAGGTCAGCGGCATCAGGAACACGTTCCACGCCGGAAGAACCGACCCCTGCTGCTGCTGCACGATGGTCGCGAGGTTGAAGGTCCCGGTGGTCATCACCAAGGCCAGCACCGATAGCATCATTACGATCTCGTAACTGATGAGCTGGGCAGAGGCGCGGATGCCGCCCAGCAGGCTGTACTGGCTGCCCGAGGCCCAACCACCGAAGGCGATGCCGTAGGAGGCCAATGACGAGACCGCGAGCATGGCCAGCAACCCCATCTGCAGGTAACTGACCGCGAGCACGCCGTCCTCGCCAAGGAAGGTGGCGCCCGGCGCCTGGCCCACGGGAATCAGGCCGAACATGATCACGCCGGGGAGAAAGGTCATGAGCGGACCGGCCAGGAACAGGATGCGGTCGGTGTTGCGGGGGAAGAAGTCTTCCTTCCACATCAACTTGAGCGCGTCGGCGGCGGACTGGAGCAGGCCGAACGGGCCCACGCGGTTGGGGCCCACGCGGCGCTGGAAGCGCGCGGACACCTTGCGCTCCATCCACACCAGCATGGGCACGGCGCCGAGCACGATGCCCACGGCGACCAGCATCTTGATGATCGCGATGGTCAGGGGGGTGGTCAGAAGGGCGGTCATGCGCGCCCCGCCGTCCCGGCCGTGGCGAGCCGCGGCCTTGCGTCGAGGCCCATGTCCCGCAGGAGTGCCGCCATTATTTCGACCTCCGGCATGCCCTGGGTCACGGGCGGCATGACGGGTTCGAAGGCCTGCGCGAGACCGTCCTTGTTGATGAACGTGCCGGCCTTCTCGAAGCCGGTCAGCGTGGGCAACGCGACGGACACGTTGCCGTAACGCAGCAATTCCCCCGACGCGAAGTCCAGCAACAGCACGTTTTGCGCGCGGTCGAGCACGGCACGGAACTCCGGCGTCATCACGAAGCCGGGGACGTTGTGCACGAGCAACAGGGTGTCGATGGGGGTCGTTTCCGACGCCAGGGTCTTGAGCGACGCGGCGGCGTCTTCGATGCCGAACACCTGCCTGAGGCCGGCGGCATTGGGGTTTTTGTCACCGCTGATGGTGAAGCCGGGGAACACCTGGTCGGCGACCACCGGATTGCCGTAGCCATGCACGGCCGCCGCGGGTGAAAGCGCGGCCAGCAGGCCTTTGACGGCTTCCATGGCTTCGAGCGTGTTCCACGCCGAGACCAGCGCGGTGACGCCACCGGCTTCGGACAACAGGCGTGTCGCCGCGACCCGCGCTTCGCGCCAGGTCGTGTCCTGCCCGTTCACCTTCGGCTTGTGCAGCCGGTCGGTGTAGGCATAGCCGAAGGAAAGGCGACCGCTGTCGCACATCCATTCCTTGTTCACCGCGTCGTTGCGGCGCGGCACAATGCGCTTGATGTGGTCCTTCGCGTCGAGGTCGACGCGGGTGTTGCACCCCACGGAGCAATCGCCGCACACGGAAGGGTTCGAATGCAAATGCCACACGCGCGACTGGTACAGGAAGTCCGAAGACACCAGCGCGCCCACGGGACAGATGTCCACGGTGTTCATCGACAGCGGATTGTCGAGCGTGCGACCGGGGAAGACCGCGATTTCGCTGCGGTCTCCGCGGTAGATCACGCCCAGTTCGCCCGTGCCGGAAACTTCGTCGGTGAAGCGCACGCAGCGCGTGCAGACGATGCAGCGCGAACCCCAGTATTTGACATGGGGACCCATCGTCGCCTTGGACTTGCGGACTTTCTCTTCGGTGAAGCGGCCGTGGTCGCGACCGTGCTCCACGCTGTAGTCCTGCAACTTGCACTCACCGGCCTGGTCGCACTCGGGGCAATCCAGCGGGTGGTTGATGAGCAGGAACTCCATCACGCCTTTGCGGGCCTCGACGGCGTCCGGCGCCATGGTCGAAACCTCCATGCCTTCGGCCACGGGCGTGGCGCATCCCACCACGGGACGGGGCATTCCCTTCACGTTGACCATGCAGATGCGGCAGTTGCCGGCGATGCTGAGGTCGGGGTGGTAGCAATAATGCGGGATGTCGACGTCGTGCGCGTGCGCGGCACGGATGACCGTCCAGTCCGCCGGGACGGTGACGGCACGACCGTCGATGGTCAGGTTTACGGTTTTGATTTCCATCAGGCGTAATCCCCCTGGACGATCACGGGATCGGTGGCACGGGCATGCTGTAGGGGTACGTTGCAACGTGCCCCTACACGCCCAACCGACGGCAATTGATTGTGGCGCATTACGTTCTATCCCCCATTCCCACCTTCTCAACGCTCGGCGCGCCGTGCAGGGCGGCGTCGCGCTTGGCGGCGGGCGTGATTTCATCGCGCGCGGTCCTGCTTTTACCGGCCACTGAGCCGGAGGACCCACTTGCGTGGTCCGCCGTCGAAACGACGCGCTTGTCGAATTCCCCGCGGAAGTGCTGCAGATAGCTTTGCATCGGCATGGCGGCCGCATCGGCCAGCACGCAGATGGTGCGCCCCCGCATGTTCTTCGCCACGTCGGCGAGAAGGTCCGCGTCGCCCGGCGCCGCGTGGCCCTCATGGTGCTTGTGCGCCAGCTTCTCCAGCCAGCCTGTGCCCTCGCGACACGGCGTGCACTGGCCGCACGATTCGTGATGATAGAAGCGCATGGTGTTGTAGACGGCCGACATCAGGTCGACGCCGTCGTGCAATACCGTGATGCCGCCCGAGCCCAGCATCGATCCCAGACCGGCGAGGCTTTCATAATCGAGCGTGCATTGCTCCACCATCCCGGGGGTCAAAAGCGGCGCCGAGAGGCCTCCCGGAATCACCGCCTTCAAGGTACGGCCTTCCACGAGCCCGCCCCCATACTGCTCAATGAAATCGGCCATGCGGATGCCCAGTGGCACTTCGTACACACCGGGTTTTTTCACCGCACCGCTCAGGCAGAAGATCTTGTAGCCGGGGCTCTTTTCCGTACCCCACTGCTTGTGCCAGTCCGCACCGTGCTTGACGATGTGCGTGACGTTGGCGATGGTCTCGACGTTGTTCACGATGGTGGGGCACTTGAACAGGCCCGACACCGCGGGGAACGGCGGCTTGATCTTGGGATACCCGCGGCCGCCCTCGATGGAGGACAGCATGCCGGTTTCCTCGCCGCAGATGTACGCCCCGGCGCCGCGCACCACCGTGACCTTGAGGTCGAAGGTCGTGCCGAAGACGCCCTTGCCGATGAAACCCTTTTCCTTGGCGGCTTCCACGGCGGCCACCATGCGCTGATACCCGAGAATGAACTCGCCGCGCAGGTAGATGAACGCATGGTTGCTCTGGATGGCCCAGCAGGTGAGGATCACGCCTTCCAGCAACTGGTGCGGATCCTTCTCGAGGATGTGGCGGTCCTTGTGCGTGCCCGGTTCGCTCTCGTCGCCGTTGACGGCGAGGTAGGTCGGCTTGCCGGTGCCCTTCGCGAGGAAGCCCCACTTCATGCCGGTGGGGAAGCCGGCGCCGCCGCGTCCCCGCAAGCCGGAGTCCTTCACGGTGGCGACGAGCGTCGCGGGATCGGTCACGCCCACGTGTTGACGCGCGGTTTCGTAACCGCCACGCGCGAGGAAGTGCTCGAGCTTGTATGCGTCCGGGTCGTTGATGTAGCGGGTCAACACCGGTTCGAACGGCACGAAAGGTTTGGGGGTTGCCGCCGCCGGAGGCGTCGGGGTCGCGGGCGTCTCAGCCATGGTGGTCACCGCCCTGGTTATCGTGGATGTCATGCCCGCCCGCGTGCTGCACGTTGCCGTTCCCCACGTTCCCGTGCCCGTTTTCCCCGTTCCTGAACGGCGTGCCCGCCACCGGGGCGGTCAAGGGCGTTTTCAAGGCGGGCGGAACCACGGTGGTGCGCGGCGCCTCGTGTGGCGGCACGGGCGCAACGTGAGGATTCTTGTCGTCGAAGTGTCGTGCCCCGGTATCGGCCTCGCCGGGGAAGTTGTAATGCGCGGGGAGCACGGCGACGCGCAGGTCGGTGGCCACGGCGGCCGGGGCTCCCGGCGCGGTGTACTGGCCGCTGGTCTTGCCTTCGAGCGCGAGCAGCGAGTCGATGTAGGCGTCGAGGACGGGCCCCTTCATCGAACAGAAGTGTTCGCTGTCCTTCTGCATCACCGGAGGCTTGTCGCAATCGGCCAGACACTCGACCTTCTCGCACGAGAACAACCCGTCGGCCGAAGTTTGCCCGGGCTCGAGGCCGAGCTTCGCCTTGATCTGGCCGAGCGCGGCGGCGCTGTTGCCGTCGAGCGCGCACATCAGCGTGGCGCACACCATGAAGCGGTGCTTGCCGTGCGTGGGCCGCTTGAAGTGGGTGTAGAACGTGACCATGCCCTGCACGTGTGCAACGTTCACGCCGCACAAGTCGGCGGCGATTTGCATACCCTCGTCGTCGATGCTGCCGAACTCCTCCTCCACGAGGCGGAGCGTCATCATGAGCATCGAGCGCTTGTTGGGGTACTCGTCGGCCCAGTCATGGAACTGGCGCAGGCGTTCCGGAGAGAGTGTTTTGGCGGTCATGCGGTGGTTTTGACCCTTTTTGGCGGCTCAAACCCTTTCCGTGCAGCGGGCAGGGCGAAAAAGCGCGGTAAACCGCAATTTTAGCAATTTACCCCGGGGTTGGGGACGGTGGGGGAAAGTGGCGAATCCGTGCCCTGCGGGCCGCCGCCACGGCGGGGGGTGGGGGCTCAATGGCCGTCAGGGGGATGGGCTCATGAACTGAATAACCGTCAGGACGCCACCGCCCCCTTTCCGGGTTAGGTGTAGATTGAAGATCAGCTTGTTTCACCCCAGACAGGAGCACACCATGACCCGCAAGAACCGTTTTGAGAAAAAAGTCGCTCTCGTCACCGGCGGCGCCAGCGGCATCGGCCGCGCCACGGTGGAAGGACTCGTCGCCGAAGGCGCCCTGGTCGTCATCGCTGACGTGCAGGACAAGGTCGGCGAACAGGCGGCCAAGGATGTCACGGCCACCCACGGGGCCGCCGGCGGCCGCGCCGCATACAAGCACCTGGACGTTTCCAGCGAATCCGACTGGGAGAAGGTCGTCGCCGAGATCGTGAAGGAATTCGGGGGCCTGAACATCCTGATCAACAATGCCGGCATCGGCGACAACGAGCCGATCGAGGTCACCTCCAAGGCCACGTGGGACCGCGTCATCGCCATCACCCAGACCTCCGTGTTCCTCGGGCACAAGGCGGCCGGCCCGGCACTCAAGGCCTCGGGCAACGGCGCCGTGGTCAACACCAGCTCCATGTTCGGCATCGTCGGCGGCTTCGGCACCTCGCCCGCCTACCACGCGGCCAAGGGCGCCGTGCGGCTGCTGACCAAGAGCACCGCGCTGGGCTGGGCCCAGGAAGGCGTGCGGGTCAACTCCATCCACCCCGGGTTCGTCGACACGCCCATCCTCGGCGAGACCGACCGCAAGATGCTGGCGGACACGACGCCCATGGGTCGCATCGCCAAACCCGAGGAACTGGCGGCGGGAATCCTCTTCCTCGCTTCCGACGAAGCGTCGTTCATGACGGGCGCGGAGCTCGTGATCGACGGCGGTTACACCGCGCGCTAGCGGCAGGAAGAGGCGGTCACAATTTGTGACCGCCTCTCGCCCATACCTGTGTACAAAAGCGTGGTGTTTCCACTGGTTTCCGTAAATTTCCCGTCACGAGTCCGGTCCTCCCCTGCTTGCCTTCCGGATGCGGTCACGTTTTGTGACCGCATCAAACTTTCAACCTCCTCCGGAATCAGCTGAAACGCAAAGTCCGAGGGAAACCGGTTGATGTTTCGCTTGAGTGCCTGGTTCAGGGCCTTGGTCGTTACACCGTAGAGCCCCGCGAGATCGGCATCAAGGATCACTCGATGCCGACGCATGATCAGGATCAAGGGTTCGAGCGGAGGAAGGCCCGCTGTCTCGGTTGAATTCCGCATCCGGGAAAAATGATTATCGCCCCATGAATCCGGCGACAACCACGTGATAAACATCACATCAACACCCAAATATTTGGTGGCTCGCCAATACCCTGCGACAACCTCACCCCAAACGCAGAAGGCTCGCGGGATCCGCGGGCCTTCTGCGTTTGTTCACCCCCGAAAACAAAAAACCGTGCAACAAAAAACAGGCCGACCCACCACAGTGGACCGGCCGTTTTTCAGGGGGCGAAAACGCAGTCGCGATCAGCGATGCCGCGCCATCCGTCCCGCGCTATCGATCCAGTTCGCCGGCGATGACGTTGAACGATCCAAGGATCCCCACGACGTCGGAGAGCATCGCGCCTTCGATCAGCTTCCCGAAAATCGAGTAGTTGATGAAGGAGGGCGGACGCACGCGCACGCGCCACGGATTCGAGCTTCCGTCGGACACGAGGTGGAAGCCGAGCTCGCCGTTGGGGGATTCCGTCGCGGAGTACAGATCGGTCACCGGAGGGTTCAGGCCGTGCTCGGGCCCGGGCATGATCATCTTGAAGTGATGGATCAGCGACTCCATGTCGGTGTAGGTCGACATCTT
>CAZKRC010000036.1:0-17995 GCA_964555105.1 uncultured Bifidobacterium sp.
TACAGGGAGAACAGGAAGCGGTCCAGCTGGGCCTCGGGAAGGGGGTAGGTGCCCTCCTGCTCGATGGGGTTCTGGGTCGCGAGCACCATGAACGGTTCCGCCAGCCGTTCCGTACGGCCGAACAGGGTCACGGTCTTTTCCTGCATGGCCTGCAACAGGGCCGCCTGGGTTTTGGGCGGCGTGCGGTTGATTTCATCCGCGAGCAGGATCTGCGTGAAGATCGGCCCCTTGATGAACGACAGCTCCCTTTGACCGGTGCTTTTGTTTTCCTGCAGGATCTCATTACCCAGGATGTCTGACGGCATGAGGTCGGGCGTGAACTGGATGCGGTTGAAGGGAAGGTTCAGCGAATCCGCGAAGCTGTGAACCAGCGTGGTCTTGGCCATGCCCGGGGGACCGATCAACAGCACGTGCCCGCGGGCAAGCAACGCGATGAGCAAATGTTCGACGAGATCTTCGTTGCCGATCACGATTTTGGAGATCTCGGTCTTGACCTGGGACAGGATGGTGGCGGGTTGGTTCATGGACGTAAGGTAGAAGGTGGGATGGATTTTTTTGGGGGGGAAGGGGGTCTCCGAAGCGGAGACCCCGGTGCTGCGGACATCCCGTCCGGGTTCATGAAGGCGTGGGGATCGCGGAGGAATGGGGGGATGCCGGGATCCGGGAGGCGTACCGGGTTTTTCCGGACTCCCGCGTTCATATGGATTTCAGGGTATTGTCAACCGTTACGATATATAAAATATTACGAAATGGTATTACGAAAGCATGATTTATAAACCCGTGCGAACCGCCGGAGGAAACCGGCGGAGCCTTGCAAGGGGCGGATCCCCACCGTGCGAGGCTCCGCCCTCACCCCCCAAAAATCAATCCAGGGTGTAGGTCAGAACGTCTCCGTCCACCGTCAGCTTGAGCTCGTTTTTGTCCGGGCCCGCTTCGGTGCGGCCGATCACCTGCGCATCGATTCCCAGACCTTGGGCGATGTCGATCAGGCCTTGCGCGGCGTCGGGGTCGCACACGATTTCGAGGCGCGTGCCCATGTTGAGCGAGCGGTAAAGTTCGCGTGTATCGAGTCGCGAGCGTTCCTTGAGCACCTGAAAGAGCGGCGGCGGCGCGAAGAGGTTGTCCTTCACGTAGGTGATGCCCTTGCCGAAGCGCAGGCATTTGGTCTGGCCACCGCCCGTGTTGTGGAACACCGCCGCGATGGAGGATTTGTGCGCCGCGAAGGCCTTGGCCAGTACGGGCGCGAAGGTGCGCGTGGGTGACAACAGGGCTTCGCCCACCGTCATGGTCGAGCCGGGCAGCGTGTCCTGCAGGCGGAAAGGACCGGTGTACGCGAGGTCCTTGATCTGGGGCGCGAAGGCTTCGGGGTAGGTATCCGTGTAATGACGGGACAACAGTTCGTGGCGCGTGGAGGTCAGCCCGTTGCTGCCCATGCCGGAGTTTTCTTTGGTCTCATAGGAGGCCTTGCCGAAGGAGGCCAGGCCGACGATGGCCAGGCCCGGACGGATCTTGTCACCGGAGACGACGTCATCGCGGCGCATGCGCGTCACCAACGTCGAATCCACCACCAGGGTCCGCACGGCATCGCCCATGTCGGCGGTTTCACCGCCTCCGCTGATGATTTCGATGCCGTGCCGGCCCAGCATCTCCGCGCATTCCCGGTAACCGGCAATGATCTCGGCGATGATTTCACCGGGGATGACCTTGGCGTTGCGGCCGATGGTGTTCGAAAGCAGGAAAGGGCCCGTGGCGCCCACGCACAGCAGGTCGTCGAGGTTCATGACGAGGCTGTCCTGGGCCAAGCCGCGGAAAACCGAGGCATCGCCGGTTTCCTTCCACCACAGCCAGGCGGCCACCGATTTGGTGCCGGCACCGTCCGCGTGGATCAGAACGCAGTGGTCGGGGCTTCCGGTCAGGCTGTCGGGCAGGATTTTGCAGAAAGCGCCCGGAAACAGGCCCGGATCTTCGCCCTTGATGGCGGCGTGGACTTCGTTTTTATCGGCTGAGGCGCCGCGGTCTTCGTAACGGAGGTTGGACATGGGGGGAAAGATAGCAGGGCGGCCAACCTTGGAGCCGGAAAGAGCATCCGGGGGGCGCGGGGTTTTTTTTGGGGCGAAGACCAAGGAAGGTTCCCCCTGAACTACTCCCTCGGGAATGTCGGGAAAGTAAAAAGCCCTTTCCGATTTTTTTGGGGAATTCAGTGTGCCACGGCGTGAGTGATCGTTGTTTCAAGTGTTATCGAAAACATAAAAGGAGTGCCTATTGACATCAAAAATAGGCCCCTCGTTATCTGTCCCCACCGTATATTCGGGGAACATCCCGATCAATACCGGACGTAAACAATGAATGATTCCCCTCCGCACAGCGTGTCCCCAGGAAAGATTTTGGCCGTGTCGGCCTGTTTTTTTTTCATGGGTTGCGCAGGTTCCTTCTTTGGAAAACAGCCCCGTGATTTCATCGAGGTGGAAGACATATCCCAGGTTCCCGAAAGCGATGCCTTCAGGATGCGTGACGTCAGGATCGAAAACGATTCCCTGAAGTTCACCGCCAGTTACGGGGGGGGATGCCGCAAGCACGTGTTCACGCTGTACGCGGCCCGCACGAACGGGAAGGACAACACCGGGAACCTGTACATCCAGCACAATGCGAACAATGATTTGTGCCGGGCCCTGATCGATGCCGACTCCGTGGCGTTCAGCCTGAAAGGCCTCCGGTCCGCACTCGGCCTCAAGGGCATGGCCCGACTGGTGTCGTCTTTCGAGATGGAGAATGCCGGGAACGGATTCAGCCTGACTTACTAGCTTGCGATGTCGTGAACATCGTCCTTTCGGATGTGACGGTCCGTTTTCCGGCCGCGCCCGCACCGCTTTTCCGCCTCCCCCGCCTCGAAATCGCTTCGGGGGCGCACGTGCTCGTGCACGGTCCCAGCGGGCACGGCAAGACGACGCTGCTCCACCTTCTCTCCGGGCAGTTTCCACCCGCATCCGGTTCGATCATCGTCGGGGGCACGGAACTGACCGCGCTGGACGAGGACGCGCGCGCGCGCTTCCGGCGCACCCACTTCGGCCTCGTCTTCCAGCGCTGGAACCTCATCGACCACCTCACCGTGACCGAGAACATCGTGCTGGCGGTTTCCGATCGTGTGGCCCGAGGATATGACCGGAAGCGCCGGCGCGCGGAAGCCTGCCTGCGCGATATGGGGCTCTCCGCCCTGGGATCGCGGCGCGCCGGCTTGGTGAGCCCCGGCGAACAACAGCGCATCGCCGTGGCGAAAATCCGCGCGGCTGAACCGGTGGTCATCCTCGCCGATGAGCCGACCTCCCACCTCGACGACCCGGGCGCGGCGCATGTGTTCGAAACCTTGCGGGCCTCCGCGCGCGGGCGGACGTTGGTCGTGGTCAGTCATGACCCGCGCGCCCGCGCGCACTTCGCGGACACGCGCGACTTTTCCTCACTGACGGTTTCCCCGCGCCCTACGCCCCCAACATCCGCGGCTTCCGCCTCGCCCCTCGGGACATCCGGGGCCTCCGCCGCGGGTCCGGACCTTTCCCCGGAGGTCCCGTGAGCATCCTCCGCCTCGCGTGGCTCAACCTCGCGCGTCACCGCGCTGCGAGCGCGCTCGCCGTGCTCGCGCTCGGCCTCACCGTTGCGTGCGCCGGACTGCTGCTGCGCACCGCGCGGCTCGCGGAAGCCCGCTTCGCCACCCTGGCGCACGCGGGCGACGCCCTGATCGCCGCCAAAGGCGGCGCGACGGACGCCCTGCTGGGAGCGTTGAACACGGAAGGGCCCTACCCGCGTTTCATCCCGCTGAGGTTGTTCGCCACCTTGGTCAACGAAGCGTGGTACGCCGGAGGACGGCGGGCGCATGCCACCAGCGTGATGCCCTTGGTGTACAGCGGAAAACTGATCGCGGAAGAACCCGTCGTGGACGGAGGGATTCCACTTGCGGGCAGCCGCATCCGGTTCCCCGGCGCGCCCTCGGACGGATATCGCGTGGCCGGCACCATCGAGGCTTTTTTCGACATGCCCGCACCGTCCCCTCGCCTTGTTTTCGCGACGGGATTCTGGACGGAGGTCGAGGCGGGGGTGGTCATCGGCGCCGCGGTGGCGCGCCACGAACGGCTCGCCGTGGGCGACACGGTGACGGTCGCGCACTGGACGTCCGACACCATGCCTTCGCCCGCGCGGTCGGGCTTGTCGCCGCGCCCTTTCCGCGTCTCGGGGGTGCTCGCGCCCACGGGCACCGCATGGGACCGCCTCGTGTTCACCAACCTGGTGCAGGCGCAAAGCCTGATCGAGGAAGCGCTTCCGCATGCCGGGCAGACGACGGTATGGAACAGCCATGTGCTTCATTACGTGATCGTGCATACCGTTCCCCACGGTCTCGACTCCCTGGGCGCGCTGATCGACCAGCAGACGGTGACGCAGATCGTTCCCGTGGCGGAAACGCTGGCGGGCTTGCGCCGCCTGACCGATACGGGTCGCCGGGCCGCGGTGATGACGGGTTTACTGGCCGCGGTTCTCGCGTTCGTCACGTTGTCGGCCTTGATGCTCGGCCGTTTCGAAGGCCTGGCGCGCCAGATGACGGTGCTGGAGGCGATGGGATGGCGCAAGGCGGAACTGCGACGGCTGTTGTTTTGGGAGGGTTTGATGTTGGGGGGAGGAGCGGTGGCCCTCGGGGGCGCGCTCGACGCCTTTGCGTTTCCCGTGGTGCGCGCGGTGCTCGGCACGGCCTTGCCGCACCCCGGGCTGGTCCCTTCCCCGGTCTGGACGAGCGCGCCCGTCTGGGTGGTGACCGTAGCGGTCACCGTGTGCGCGTCGCTGGGCTCGTCGTGGTTGGTCTTCCGCGGACGCGCGCAGGAACGCCTGCGTGGTTTCGGTTAGCCGGTCCCGTGGTTAGGGATCGCGGGGCACGGAGGTCGACCTCACGGTCGCCCCGCCCCACCCGGAGGTCGTCGTACGTCCCCTGACGTCGTAGGTCCGCGGCAGCGGTTCCACACCCCCCAAACCATTCTTCCGGTTTTTCAGTACAAAAGCCTTCAGGGAGGTCGGTGCCGTTGCCGGGGGGCGTCCCGCGATCTTGACGCGCAGGCTGAACAGGCCGCCGTCACCGGTAATGTAAAGCGTTTTCAAATCGGGCCCGCCGAAGGTGCAGTTGTTGGCGTTGCCCGCATTGCCCGGACGCGCGTTGTAGGTGCCCGACACCGCGCGCAAGGTGATGTTGCCGATTAGTTGGCCGCCGGGTGTATAGGCCTTGATCATCCCGTTCTGGTAATCGCCGATCCAGCGATGGCCCTGGCTGTCGATGCAACCGCCGTCGGCGTACCCACTGAAGGTCGTCCATGTCGTGCGGTTCACGAGCGTGCCGTCCGCGCCGCGGTCGAAGCGGTAGATGGTGGTATTGCTGTGCACGTATACGGCATTCTCTTCTTCGAACCAGAAAATGCCGTTGGCCGAGTTCAGGCCCGTGGCCGCCACCGAGAGGTTGCCTGCGGTGTCCACGTAGTAGGCGTTGGAGGCGAGGTTGGTGAAGTAGAAGTCGCCGCGCGCGCCGATGCTGAGGTCGTTGCCCGCACCGCCGTCCGTGTTGTTGTTGGCGTTGAAGCTCACACCGTCCTTTCCGGAGGTGACGAGCGTATCGACCTTCGCGCCCACGGAATCATAGGCCGCGAAGCGAATGGCCACGTCGCGCTGAATGACCACGAGGCGGCCCTGCGGATCCACTTTTTGTCCATTGCCTTGTCCGAGGTTCCAGAACACGCTGCCGGTATCCTCGCCCGGTTTCACGCGCCACAGCGGCCAGTGGGGACGGTTTCCCGGCGTGCCCGGGCTGCCTATCTGCGTGAAGGTCACTTCCCCGGTGCGGGCATGCCAAGCGGGGCCTTCGCAATAGGAAGGAACACGCTTTTCCCAAGCGACGGTATCGCCGGGAAAGTAGAGGGAATCGGGCAGGTTGATCGTGGTCTGCGCCGTCGCGAGCGAGGTGACCATTGCGGCGAACAGGGCGGGAAAGGCGAAGGGAGGGCGATGGTACGGACGCGTCATGCTTTCACTCCCGGTGGGGTGTGGAGGGAAGGCGCAAGGCCGGGCCGTGATCGTCTCCGGATGCGGGCAGCAGGCGACCGCGAAGGTCGCGGGCGCGGCTTGCGGGCGCGGACGCCGCGGGTGCCGCGAGACTCCGGGACGAGGGGCGCGATGCGCGGATTGACGTGGTCGGGAAGCGCTCGGCGCCGGGGACTTTCATGCGGAAGGAGTACAGTCCGCCGTCGCCGGTGAAGTACAAGGTCTTGAGGTCCGGTCCGCCGAAGATGACGTTGCTGACGTTGCCCATGGCGCCGGGAAGGGCGTTGAATGAGCCGGTCGCGAGCTGCGGCACCACGCGCCCGATGGAGTCCCCGTTCGCGTTGTACACACGGATCTCGCCCTGCTGGAAGTTGGCGACGTAATGGTTGCCGTGGGCGTCGATGGTGCTGCCGTCGGCGTAGGTTCCGCCCGTACCGGCCGCCACCGTGATGAACACCTGCGGATCGGACAGGGAGCCGTCGGGGTTTACCGTATAGCGCTTGACCTGACGGCTTTCATTCACGTAGACCACGCTGTCGGCTTCCACCCAGTTGATGCCGTTGGCGGACGTCGCGCCCGTGTAGGCCACGGACAGCTGTCCCGTGGCGCTGAGGTGGAACACGCGGTTTCCCAGATCGGTGAAGTAGATCGCGCCGTTTTTCCCGATGCTGAGGTCGTTGGCCTGGTTGAAGCTGACACCGTTGGTGCCGCTTGTCACCAACACCGAGTCGACGCTGCCGTCGACCTTGTAACGTGTGAGTTTTCCGTTCTGTGCGGCCACGAGCAACCCCTGTGCGTCGAAGGCGAGGCCGTTGGCCTGCGCCGCCGTCGCGATGAACACGTCGCCGGTATCGTGGCCGGGACGGATCCTGTAGATCGGCCAGTTGGCCTGCTGGTTGCCGTACTGGCGGGTGAAGAACACCGACTGGGTGGCGGCGTCCCACGCGGGGCCCTCGCAGAAGGTGGGAATGCGTTTCCACCACGTGATGGTGTCACCGGCCTGGAACAACGAGTCGGGCAGCTGGATCACGCTTTGGGCTTGCGCGGGGGTGAACAGTGCGCAGGCGGTCAGCGCGCAGGCCGCCCGGAACAGGGATCGCGGCGCACTCCTGCGGGCGTTGAGGGGATGTCGCGCCCCGGGTGATGTGATCAATGTTGCCGTCGATGAACCGTGAATCATGCATTCCTCCGTGATCCCGTGAATTTAACGCGGAGAAGGTGATCCGGGTTCATCATAATGAACCCGCTGCGGTGACGCAGCGCCGTGACATGTGGACGCACGCGTTCAGGACGTCATGAATGGGGGCATTCCGTCACATGGAGACGGTATCCTACCAGCCGGATGCGCCGTGTGTAAACAGGGATCCGTTTCAGGCCGGGGATGAAACGTGCCCGACATTTCGTTGGCGGTATGGCGGGAGAGAGGGCGGGAGACCCGGGTACCGCAGCTACCGCAGCTGCCGAGGGACAGTGTTCAGGCGGCGGACTTGCCGAAGCGCGCGCGGATCAGGGCCACGGCTCCGGGGATCAGCGACACCACGATGATGCCCATCACCACCAGGCTGAAGTTGTCCTTCACCACGGGGATGTTGCCGAAGAGGTAACCCGCCAGTCCGCATGACCCCACCCACAGCAGAGCTCCCGTCACGTTGTAGGTCGTGAAGCGGCGGTACTCCATGTGGCCCATGCCCGCCACGAAAGGGGCGAAGGTGCGCACGATGGGCAGGAAGCGCGCGATCACGATGGTGGCCGGGCCATGCTTCGCGTAGTAGGCGTTGGTCTTCTCGATGTAGCGCGTGTTGAGGAAGCGTCCCGTGTCACTGAATCCCTTGAGGCCGAACTTCCGGCCGATCCAGTAGTTCACGCCGTCACCGAGAATGCCCGCGAGTACGAGCAGTACGAAAAGAAGCCAGGGGTTGAGCAAACCGATCGCCGCGAAGGCTCCCGCGGCGAACAGCAGCGAGTCGCCCGGAAGAAACGGAGTCACCACCAGACCGGTTTCACAGAAAATGATGAGGAAGAGAATGGCGTACGTGAGGGTACCGTAATCACGGATCAACTCGGCGAGGTGGGCGTCGATGTGCAGGATGAAGTCGACGACGAAAAGAATCCATTCCATGGTCGTTCAAGGTAGTCATCACGGACTTGCCGATGGTATTAAAGGCATGCTTTACCAAGAATTTTCTTCGCTCTTCACGATCGCCCGGGACTTGGGCCGCTCAGGACTTCGCTACGGTTCGGGCTGCGGGTCGGACCGCCGCCGTGACCACCTCGAGGACGCGATCGGTCCCGTGAGACAGGTCCGAGGTTTCCATCTGGCGCCGCAGGCAGGGCGCGTCCGCGGCGAGCTTTTGCAAGGCTTCGCGCAAACTGTCGCGGGTCAATTCCTCCTGTCGCAGCACGCGCGCGAGTCCGCGGCTCGCGAAGGACGCGGCGTTGAGGAGTTGATCGCCGCGCGAGGCGCGGCCGGGCAGCGGAATGAGCAACATGGGTTTCCGCAAGGCCATTAATTCGAACAGGGAGTTCGCCCCCGCGCGCGACACCACGAGGCTTGCTGCGGCCATCACGTCGGGCAACTCCGCGCCGAGGAACTCGAACTGCCGGTATCCCGGCGCGTCCCCCTCGGGCGAAAGCCATCCCTTGCCGCACAGATGCACCACCTGATGGCTTGCGAGGATCCATTCGAGGTTGGCGCGCAAGGCCTCGTTCACGGCTTTCGCCCCGAGGCTTCCCCCCATCACCAACAAAACGGGTTTGTCGGGTGTGAAGCCCAGAAACGAGAGCCCTGCCGCCTTGTCTCCCTTGAACAGCTCGGGACGAATGGGCGATCCCGTCAGGACGCTTTTGCCGCGCGCCGAAGCGGGCAGATGTTCCCGCGTTTCCGGAAAGCTGACGCAGATGCGTTGGCACAACCGCAGGCACAGGCGGTTGGCCAGACCCGGCGTGAGGTCCGATTCGTGGAGCACCACCGGAATCCCGCGGAGGCGCGCGGCGTAAACCACCGGCACCGCCACGAACCCTCCCTTGGAGAACACCACGTCGGGTTTCAGTTTCCCCAGCAGGGAAAGCGCCTGGAATGCGCCGCCGATCACGCGCGCGGGATCGGTGAAGTTACGCCATGAAAAGTAGCGGCGCAGTTTCCCGGTCGCCACGGCATGAAAGGAAATCCCCGCACCTTCTGCGAGCGAGCGTTCCGGCCCGGTTGCCGATCCGATGTAGTGCAAGGTCCAGCCCTGTTCCCGCAAACGCGGGGCGAGGGCGAGGTTGGGCATGACATGGCCGGCGGTTCCTCCGCCGGTGAACACGATGGTGGGCATGGGGAGGAAGTTAGAATGAAGAATTAAGAATGTTGGGGAGCCCGGTCCGGACGCGGCGGCGTGCTGCGGGTGCGGCCGGAATTTTGCGGCGCCTGATCCTGCCTTCTTACTCTTCCAGCAACAGTCTTATCTGGCGCTCGATCGCTTCCAGTTCCTTCTCGCTGTACCCGTCGTGACGGAAGCGCAGGTTGCCTGCGCGGTCGATGAGGAAGCTGCTCGGCATGCGCTCCACGCCGTATGCGTTGGAGACGTTGTGATCGGGATCGTGCACCGCGCGCAACGAAGGCTCCACGGCGCGCAGGAAGGTGAGGGCCTTCTGACGGCTGACGTCCACGCTGATGGCGACGATTTCGAGTTCGGGGTGGCGCGCTTTCAATTCCGCGATGCGCGGCATGAGTTGGCGACAGGGAAGGCACCAGCTCGCCCAGAAGTCGATGAACACGACCTTTCCGGAAAGACTCGACAGTGAGATAGTGTCCCGGGAATCAAGGCCGGTCAGTGTGAATTCCGGAGCCGCCTTGCCGACCGAGGGACGCTTGAAACCTTTGGAGGCCCACCCCGCTCCCGCGAACAGGAGAAGAAGAACACACAAGACGATGCCGACCCATGTGGCACCCGTGTCGATTTTCTTTACTAGAGATCCTCGCGAATTCATACGGTTAATATATCAAGAAATGTGTGTTTGGCCCTTTGTTTACAGGGTGATTCGTGTTATTCGCCTGAATTCAATGATTTACGAAGGATATTATTTGTTGGCATTTTGACATGATCATGCGGGATGCGTTTTTTGGCC
The DNA here is from genome assembly GCA_964555105.1 of uncultured Bifidobacterium sp. Classification (GTDB taxonomy): domain Bacteria; phylum Fibrobacterota; class Fibrobacteria; order UBA11236; family UBA11236; genus UBA11236. The sequence continues at coordinate 10,174 of CAZKRC010000036.1, forward strand.
CGGAATCGTCACAGGTACTGTTTTGCGGCAAATCGTTTTTTAACGCGCATATTCAGGGTCATGCGCGTTGATACGGCGTTTTTTTTCGTGCGTTGATTTCTCGCGCGTCAATCGCGCGCGTGAAGAATGAACGCGCCGGCGCGGCGCGCGGCGTTTTCAAGACGTGCCGATTCTTCGTCGATGAAGGCGGTGCGCGCCCGCGCTTCGGTGTCGTCCTGCGCGTGCGTCGCTTCCGTATTCACGTCGCGCGCCATCTCCGCGCGCAAGGCATCTCCGTTGCGCGCTATGACAATCAGCTGCCGCGACTCAAGCCGTTCGACCAGCGCGTTCTGGTTGTGGTGATGCGGACCGATCACGATGCGGCAACCCGCCAGCAGCGGCTCCCACGCGTTGTGTCCTCCGATGCGCGTGTCCGGTCCGAAACTGCCGCCGAGTACGGCCGTACGCATGCGCGTCAGCGTTTTTTCCACCAGGCCATACGCGTCCACGATCACGCGTGTGGCGTCCGCGCGTTGCGAATGAAGGACGAATCCGTAAGGCGCGAGCGCGCGGAGGAAGCGGGGAACCTCATGCAGCTTGCGGGGAATGACGACGAGAGGATGGGAGGGGAACGCGTCGGTCTCCGGGAGGGCCGCGCTGAGGGCCGTGACAAGTGCCGGGAGCTCGCGCGCGTGGAACGACACGAAGGCGATGCCGCGGCGCGCGGCTTCCCCGTGCGGACGCGTGCGACCACCATGATTGGGGACGTGCCCAGGGACGGGGGTGTGGTCGAGCGCGTGCAGGCCGCGCAGGTCTCCCCCCGTTTCGACGTGCGGGGCCCCCAGGCGGCGCAGCGCGTGCTCCTCGTCTCGGGTTTGCGTCTGGATCCACGCGATGTCGCGGAGCACGCGCCCCAGCGCGCCCGCGAACACGGGGTTGCCCGCGTAGCGTCGCCGGGCGCGCGGGGTCAGGCGCGCGGAGATCCACGCCACGGGGACTCCCGCGCGCCGCGCCGCCGCGATCCAGTGCGGCCACAGCTCGACCTCGAAGAGGACGAGCGCGCGCACGTTGTGCGCGGCGAGAAAGGCCCGCGCCAGGCGCGGGTGGTCGAAGGGGGCCAGACGCGCGGCGAAGGACACGGGCGCGGTGTTGCGTCCCATGCTCGTGATTTCATGTTCCAGATAAGCCAGCGCGACCGTGGTGTTGGCCGTGAGCAGAATCCGGGCGCCGTGCGTGTTTGGGCGCGCGTCCAGCGCGGTGCGCAGACGTCGCGCGAAGGCCCACAACCCCTTGCACTCTCCCAGTGACGCCGCGTGCAACCAGTATGTTTCCGTGGTGCGGGCGGCCTCCGGTTCCGCCTCAGCGTTGTGTGTGTCGTATGCGTCGCTGGCGCCATAGGCCGGCGCCAGACGTTCGCGGAGTCGCCACGATGCGGGTCCCATGCCCGCCAGCGCGCGCGCGATCCACAGTACGGGTTCCCACGCGAGTCGATACAACTTAAACATCATGGCGCGCTCGTCCCGCTCAGGGGTCAGCCTCCCTGCAGCGCGCCTGCGACGGGCGCGGCGGCCGCGACCCACAACGTCAGCACGCAAAGCGCCAGGTAGCCCACGTTCCGTCCCTGTCGGCGAAGAAGGGTCGGCAGCGTGACCCTCCCCCCCCCCTCCTCATCCCTGCTTGAAGATCCTGAGAGGCTTGAGGGGCCTGAGGGGTTTGACTGTCCGGAAGTGAGGGTGCCCTGGGGGCGCATCATGCCGTACCAGCGTGGTACTTCGCGGCGATAGCGTTCATAGGCGTCGCCGTGCAGGGCGGCGAGGATCCTTTCCTCGTGGTGGACGAGCAGGAAGTGATGGGCGATGACCAGCACGATGAAGGAAAGCTCGACGGTCAGTGGCAGGGCGTTCGCGAAAAGCGTGAGTCCGGACGCGGCGAGGATGTTGGCGACGTACAGGGGGTTGCGCGAGAAGCGGTAAGGTCCGGTGCGCGCCAGACGCGGGGCTTGCGCCCGCGACTCGTTGCCATGGTCGCCCAGATGCGCGCCCGCCCAAAGCCTCAACAGCGCGGCGGCGGCCACGTAGATCAGCCACTCGGGTCGCAGCGGCGCTTCGCCTGTCGTCGTGAGCGCGCGGGCCGCGAGGACGACGAGGAAAAGTGCGGCGAGCAGCCAGCCGCGCAAGGGGAAGAGACGCGAGGGAAAGGAACTCAAGGTTGGGGGCGTGGTCATACGGAAGTCTCTCCGTGATCGTTCGGGTTCATGCGGACGATGGTGTCGCACAGGGATGCAAGGAAGGGTTCGTGCGATACGACCAGAACGCCCCGTGGTGCGGAGTGACGCGCCTTCCAGAAATCCAGCGCGCCGCGCAGAACGCGTTCGCGTTCATCCGCGGGCAGCGAGGTCGTGGGCTCATCCAGCAGAAGGTACGCGGCGTCGCTGGTCAGGGTTCGCGCCATCGCCATGCGTTGGCGCTCGCCGCCGGAAAGCGATTCGGGATGGAATGATTTTTCACGAAGGCGTTCCACGCCCAGGAGTTCGTCGAGGCGTTGCCAGCCTTCGGGATCCTCGACCCGGAAGGCGGCGGCCCAGGCCGCCCAGTCGTGCCCGGGCCAGGCTCGTTGCGGCATGATGGCGATGCCGCGCGGAGACAGCGGATCGCGCGGAAGATCGTCCCGCGCCTCCGCGGGGTTTGGAATGACGCGCGGGACGAGCGCCGCCGCGGGCCACAACACGGCACCGGCTTGCGGGGTTTCGGCGCCCCCCAAGAGGCGCAGAAGCGTGGTCTTGCCGGCGCCGTTCGGGCCGGTGAGTCCGGTGACCGCATCCGTCGCGAACTCCAGGGTCACGTCGCGGAGGATCGGGGCGCCGGCCTCGTAAGCGAAGGTGAGGTTGCGAACGCCGAGGCGATCCGGTTGCGGGTGTGCGGCCGGCAGGGTTCGTTCCGGCAGGATGGTCCACTGCGCGACGAGTTCATCGAGGTCGTGCGCGGCGCGCTTTCCCGCGGCCACGACGGGATACTGGCGCGCGGCCTCACGCAACGGGCGATAGGTGAGCAGCAGGAGCATGGCGAAGAGCAGGACGCTTTCGAGCCCCGACAGCGTGAGGGCACCGGTGAAAAGGATGACGCACAGCACGAAGAACAGGGCGGTTTCCAGCAGGGCGGGATACCGTGCCTGCGCGCGCCGCCATTGCCACGTCGGGGCGTGCGCCTCGTCGAGCGTGCGGTCGAGGCGTTGCAGGGCTTCGCGGAAGCCGCTTCCCGGCAAGGCTTCGAGCGCGTGGGAGAAATCCTCGCGTGCCTGGCGCGCGTTGTCGCGTCCTGCGGACCCGGCGCGCTCGTGTTCCTTCATGCGTCGGTTGCGCCGCCGCAGCACGGGCCACAACACCGCCGCGGCGACGACACCCACGAGCGCGGCTTCCCACGCGAGCAGAAACAACAGGGGCAACAGCACGGCGCCTTCGAGGAGGGATCCCAGGAAGCGGCGCCGCGCCAGTGCGCCCTCGGCGGCCAGGGGGATGTCCTCCTCCAGCGCTTGGCCGAGGGCGCGCCGGGTGCCCGGCCGCCAGGCGGGCACCGCGCGATGGCGGAGCGCGTCCAGCACGCGTCGCCTCCGCGTCGCGACGCCATCGCGCAGCGCGGCGGCTTCAAGCACGGCGCCGCGATCCTGGAAGACGAAACGAAGAAGGACCAGCACGGGGATGGCCGCGAGGAGAAGCGGAGAATCGTTGCCCGTGAGGCCGGCCTTCACCGCGAGCACGAAACCCGCCTCCGCGAGTCCGCGGCCGAGCGCGAGAGCGGGAATGCCGAATCTTTGAGCGGTTTTCATGGACGGAAAAGTAGGTTGGTCGCGACGCATCAGGACACATCACGTCCCATCGCGCGCTCCGTGCCTTTCGTGATGAACAGCGTGCGTGTTCGGATCAGGATGTTCCCGTCACGGCGATTCGTTGTATCTTGGCGAGCGATCTCGCTGCCCCCTCCCGGTTCACCCCCGTTCGCACCCGTCCGCACCCGTTCCAAAAAGTGCGTACGCATGCGGAAGAGGATATCAAGACACTTCGGTTCGCTTCCGGTAACCTGGTCTCACCATGCCCCTTACCAATACGTGTTCCTGTACCCGGCGTTCCCGCCGCGATTCCCGCGCGCGGGGGACGCCGTTTCACCCCCTGATCCTGACGGCTTTGCTGGCGCTTTGCGGCGTCAGTGCGCAGGCGCAGCCGTACCCCGAATCCGATCATTTCGACGGCAGGCTTTTCCTCAACCCCGGGTTGGGCCGCATCGACAAGACCTTCGGGGACATGTGGCGCTGGAGCCGCGAGGACAAGGCGGTATGGCCGGAGTGGGTGGAAACCGCGACGGGCCCCGTGGTGTGGCCTGCCGCGGGGCGGGGAGCGGCCGCGACCTTCGTGAACCACGCGACGTTCGTGGTGAGGTTCGGCGCGGCCGACTCCGGGGTGACGGCCTTGCTGGATCCGATCTGGTCCGAGCGCTGCTCACCCGTATCGTTCGCGGGACCCAAGCGGGTGCATGCCCCGGGAGTTCCCTTCGACAGCCTGCCCCGCGTCGACGTGGTGATGATTTCGCACAATCATTATGACCACCTCGACCTCCCCACCCTGAAGCGTCTTGCCTCGCGCGATGATCCGCTATTCCTCGTTCCCCTGGGAGACGCGCGCCTGTTGCGGGGTGCCGGCATCACGCGCGTGGAGGAAATGGACTGGTGGCAAACGAAGTCGTTCGGGAGCGTGGAGATCACGTTCCTGCCTTCGCAACACTGGTCGGCCCGCGGTCTGTTCGACCGCAACCGGTCGCTGTGGGGAAGCTGGGGGTTGGTGGGGCATGACGGGACGGCCGTATACCACGCAGGCGACACCGGCTACGGACCCCACTTTCGGGAAATCCGGGAACGATGGGGTTCTCCCCATCTCGCGCTGTTGCCGATCGGAGCCTATGCGCCGCGCTGGTTCATGGGAACGGCGCACATGGATCCCGCCCAGGCGGTGTCGGCGTTCCGTGATCTGGGAGCGCACAAGGCCGTGGGCATGCACTTTGGAACCTTTCCTCTGACCAATGAGCCGCGCGAGGAGCCGCCCGCCCTGACGTGGGAAGCGGCTCGGGAGTTGCCCGAAGGTTTGGTGTTCAGGGTGCCCGAGCCGGGTGACGCGTTCCTTGTGGCGACGGGAGATTATTCCCCCGCCGCCCCGGGACTCAACGGTATTCCTGCAGCGCCTCGGGGTTCAGCACCTTGAGTTCCGTGCGCCGGTTCAGCTGGCGCCCGTCGGCCGTCGTGTTCGGTGCCTTGGGCTGGCTGTACCCGTAGCCGCGAGGCGTGATGCGCCCTTCCAGCTCCGGTGAGATGCGCAGCATGTAGCCGACCACGGCGGCGGCACGTCCCTGGCTCAACGTCTGGTTGTACTTCTCGCCGCCGACATTATCGGTGTGTCCGCCGATTTCGATGCGCAGCTTGGGGTACTTGGTGAGCATCTTGGCGATGATCGTCAGGTACGGCTCCGAGTTGATCGAAATGTCGGTCTTCCCGGTTTCGAAATACACGGCGTCCAGCACCAGCAGGCCGGTGGTCAAAAGCTGCTTTTCCATGTCGCTCCGCTTGGCGCGCTCGTCCGCGAGCCGTTTGGCCATGGCGAGCGAATCGGCGCGCGCCTTCTGCGCGAGGGAATCGTTGAGGGCGCGTTGCCGCGCGGCGTCCGCGGCGGCGGCGGCGGACACGCTGTCGGTTTTAGATTCCGCCAGCCGCAACTGGTTTTGCAGCGCGGCGCGTTCGAGCGAGTCGCGGCGGGCTTTTGCCCGCGCTTCGCGCTTGTCCGCGGCGCGCGTATCCACGGAATAGGTCAACCCGCCGAAGGCGCGCCAAGGTTCGAGCGCGCGCACGGCGCCCGAGGAACGATCTTCGGAGAGCGCGATGTCGACGCCGCCATGGATGTTCACGAAGACGGGCGTGCGCCACGTGAGCGAAGGTGTGACCCACAGCGGGTCGGCGGCGCTCGGGCTGTTCAGATACGTGCGCGAGTTCGCCTCAAGCCCGATGATCATTGAGACGATGGGAATGATTTCGACGCCGATGCCCGTGACCAGCGCGATGTCCTTACCTGACTGGAAACTGGAGATGATGCCCTCGTTGAGGTGGACCTTCACGCCCTTGCCGTCGCGAATGCCCAGCCAAGATTGCGTCAAACGCACCATCACGTCATGATTCGTGCGCGTTTCGAGATAGTTGTATCCATCGAGATCGTTGGTGTTGAGCTGGTTGCCGGCGGTGCCGAACAATGCGGCGACTTGCGCGCCCGCATGGAAAGGCACATCGCGCGAAAGCGGAATGTTGGCCTGGGCGCCCAGTACGGCGGTTCCGAACCCGGAGCCGTCGGGAGAGGTTTGCCGACGGTTGAAAATGTGAAGCGCCGCGAAGGCGTCGAGGTATTCGTTCAGCCCCATGCCCACGCCGCCGCTGACGGTGGTGATTTCAGCGCCGGACGGCTGCGCGCCCGTGATCGTGGCGTCCTGGCGGAAAAAATTCCCGCGCAGTTGCAGGTTGAGGCGGCCGGCACCCACAGGCTCGGCGGATACCACCTGCGACAAACCATTCACGCCATAGGGATTCACCGAAGCCGCGTGAGTGGGTTCGATGACTTGCGCGTTCGGCACGGCGGTCATGGCCAGCATCAGGGCCAGCGCGAGCGCGGGGCATGCGGTAGAACGGGAGCGCTCCTCAGGGTTACGGTTGATGTGGCATCGTGTGTTCACGGGAAACCTCCTGGTGTGTAATACGACTATCAAGAACATATCGGTTTCCATGCGGGATCTTTCATCGAATGGGCCGGGATCGGGAGAAAGGATTCGAAGGCTCCGGAATCATGTTACACCCGCCACCCGGTCTGCGGGGAAGCACGAAAAACGGCGGTTTGTCGCAGATTTTTTCGGGTAAAAGCGTATTACGCGCGCATCAGGGCCGGTTTCTCACGGGATCCGGGGGCTCCTTCATGTTGTTTTCGGGGGGTGAATGCGGCGGGCGGAGCCCGCCGCGGCGATGTGTGACAGGGTGTAACTTGAAATATCCCGGGATATGTTTACTTGAGGGGCCGGCAGCCGGGGCGTTCGGCTGCCGGGAAGAAAACGCCCAAACCCGCCGGGAGCGTTTCGAATTGAGACGCCGGCCGGATTGAGTGCGGATGGTGGCGGATTTCCACCAAGTATCTGGCCGAAAACTCTTGACTCGGCATGTTTTGCGGTGTAAATTGCCCCCATCCTTTAGCAATCGGGTGTTTTGACTGCTAAAGCACCAAAACCCGGCCGCTGTAGAGCACGGTTCATTCACAAACAAAAACCTGGAAGGAGAATGCCATGAGCATCAAACCTCTCGCCGACCGCGTCGTCGTTGAGCCCCTGGAGGCCGCGGAGAAGACCGCGGGCGGGCTGTACATCCCCGACAATGCCAAGGAGAAGCCGCAGAAGGGCAAGATCATCGCCGCCGGTCCGGGAAAGTCCTCGGACGCGGGCACGCTGATCAAGATGGAAGTCAAGGCGGGTGACACGGTTCTGTACGGCAAGTACTCCGGAACCGAAGTCCAGGTCGATGGCAAGGACTATCTGATCATGCGCGAGAGCGACATCCTCGCGATCGTTTAAGGCCAGGCAAACCGTAAGGGCGGCTCGCCGAGCCGCCTTAAAACGAGGGCGAATGAGATTCGCCCCAACAATCTAGGGCGAATGGGATTCGCCCCAACAAGGAGAAATCAAAATGGCAAAGCAACTCGTTTTTGATGCGGCGGCTCGCGCTGCGCTCAAGCGCGGTGTCGACAAGCTCGCCAACGCGGTCAAGATCACCATGGGCC
>CAZKRC010000037.1:0-17207 GCA_964555105.1 uncultured Bifidobacterium sp.
ACGAGCTGCCGCCCGAAGAACTGAAGGACGTGCCCTCCACCTGCTACAGCCTCGAGCACGCGCTCGAGGAACTGGAGAAGGACAAGGAATGGCTCACCGCCGGCGACGTGTTCGCGGAGGACTTCATCGCGGCCTACACGGACTACAAGAAGGCCGCGGAGATCGCGCCGGTCAAGCTGCGTCCGAATCCGGTCGAGTTCGAGCTGTACTTCCAGAACTGAGTTTCGCATACGTGAAACGCGGAAAACCCTTCGTCGCAAGACGGAGGGTTTTTTTATGGGGATTATTTGGGGGGGCGAACGCCGTTTGGCCCTTGGGTTGTGTCGTGCCGGCGGGGCAGGGCACCGGGCCGGGGTCTACGCGCTGCGGGGTTTGAACCCCGGTCGCCGCGAGGAGGGGCTGACGTCGAGGTGGCGACCGCTCACCCCCCAAAAAAAACGCCCTTGTTCCTCACACTTCCGGTGTTTAATCATATTGATTGAGTAGGAATTGATCGCTTTCCGAATCCCCTGAAATCAAGGCTAATCCCGAAAAAGGGCGAGGTTGGCGGATCGCTTGCAAGCTATTAACCTTTCACTCCACTAGGATATAAAATCCGGGCATAGTCATTTGCGGGGAGGCTTCACCATGAGCGCCAAACAGGAACTGTACACCAGCGAAGCCGCCACGATCTGGAAAGAGCGACTCAGCGAAAAGTTGCCCGAAGAGTGGCGCGTGAACGTCGATGAATTCGAATCCGACATCGCGCTGAAGAAACTGGACAAGATCGACCACAAGCTGTTCGCCGAGACGCGTCTGCGCATGGGTGCCTACGGTCAACGCTACGACAACGGCTCGCGCTATGACGGCAAGGAAGTGCGCCGCGTTCCCTTCCCCGAAGCGTTCAAGGGCCCCGAGACCTACTGGGATGCGCCGGGGATGCAGCGCATCAAGCTGCCGTGGGGCGGACTCAACCCCGACCAGATGGAACTGTTCGCGGATCTCGCGGAAGAATACAGCGACGGCATCTGCCACGTCACCACGCGCCAGGCGATCCAGCTGCACTACATCCACATCGAAAACTGCCCGTCGATGTACCGCCGTCTCGGCGCGTTGAACATCACCACGCGCGAAGCCTGCGGCAACGCGGTGCGCAACGTGTCGGCCGACCCGATGGCCGGCGTCTCTCCCGATGAAGCGTTCGACGTGACGCCCTATGCCGAAGCGATGTTTCGCTTCCTGTTGGGCCATCCCGACGCGCAGGATTTCGGCCGCAAGTTCAAGATCGCGTTTTCGGGCGACAAGCCCGGCGCCTCGGGCCTGGTGGCCATCCACGACCTCGGCTACATCGCCACCACTAAAGTGGATGAAAACGGCGACGTCAAGCGCGGCTTCGAGCTCTGGGTGGGCGGTGGCCTCGGCGCCGTGCCCTACGCGGCCAAGCTGTTCAGCGATTTCGTGACGGAGGATGAGATCCTCCCGTGGGCGCAGGCCATCTGCCGCATCTACGCCCGCTTCGGCGAGAAGAAGAAGCGCCACCGCGCGCGCATCAAGTTCCTCATCGCCGACATGGGCTGGGAGAAGTTCAAGGAGACGGTCGTCGCCGAGCGCGCGATCCTGCCGCACGACGAGCGCTGGTCCTCGTATATCAAGGATGTGGCGTCGTTCGACGAGAAGCCCTCCACGCCTCCGGGCAAGAGCGCTCATCCCTTCGCGTCGACCGGTGACCGGGAGTACGACTTCTGGGTGAAGACGAACGTGAAGCCCCAGCGCCAGGAGGGTTACTCCGCGGTGCTGGTCACGCTGCCTCTCGGCGACGCGACGTCGAACCAGATGCGCGCCCTCGCCGACATCGCCCGCCGGTATGGTCCGGGCACGGTCCGCACCGTGGTCGAACAGAACCTGCTGCTGCGCTGGATCAGCAACGACGACGTGGCCGCCGTGTACAAGGAGCTGAAGGCCATCGGCCTCGGGCTGGCCGGCGCGGAGTCGATCCTCGACGTGACCGCGTGCCCCGGCACCGACACCTGCAAGCTGGGCATCGCCGGTTCGCGCGGCCTGGCCGGCGAACTGCGCAAGCGCCTGTACGCCAAGGGCGCCGACATCGCCGAGGCGGCGCGCGAACTGCGCATCAAGATCTCGGGATGCTTCAACTCCTGCTCGCACCATCACATCGCGGACATCGGATTCTACGGCATCTCGCGCAACGTGGGCGGCTACGTGGTGCCGCACTTCCAGCTGATGCTGGGCGGTCAGTTCGAGAACAACGGCGGCGCCTTCGGCATCGGAACCGGCGGCATTCCCTCCAAGGCCGTGCCCGCGGTGGTCGAGCGCCTGACGGAGCAGTTCGTGGCGCATCGCCAGGAGAATGAAAAGTTCCGCGAATGGGTGGAGCGCACCGGCAAGGCCACCATCATGGAAGGCCTGCAGGAGCTGATCAAGGTTCCCGCGTACGACGCCGACAAGTCCTGGTACGTGGACTGGGGTGACGTGCGTGAATACTCCGTGAAGGACAAGGGCATCGGCGAGTGCGCCGGCGAGGTCGTGACGCTGACGGACTTCGGCCTCAAGGCCGCCGACCGCGAGCTGTTCGACGCGCAGCTCAAGTTTGAGAAGGGCGACGCGGCGAGCGCGGGCGTCATGGCGTACCGCGCCATGGTGCTGGCGGCCCAGGGCCTGCTGAAGGACAAGCATCCGTACATCGGCGAGGAACCCGAGCCGGTGTTCGAAACCTTCACGAAGGATTTCCACGAGACGGGCCTGTTCAACGATCCGTTCGCCGGGCCGAAGTTCTACCAGTACTATCAGCATGCGCACGCGCACAAGGGCGAGGGCCTCGACAAGGAGCGCATCGCGCTGTTCCTGCACGAGTCGCAGCTGTTCGTGGAAGCGGCCCATAGCTGCTACGCGCGCATGAGCATGGCCGGAGCGAAGGCCGGGAAGGAAGACGCGACGGCATAGGACGGGCCTCCGGCCTTCCGTTTAGGGGCGACCCGGCGGGTCACCCCCCCCGGTCGCCCCGTAACCGCCCAGCCGCCGTCAAGTACTTCGAGAGACGAGAGAGAACGTAAGGGCGGCCCGCCGGCCGTCCCAACAAGGACAACGCAATGGCCATCAATCTTCAAAACGTCCAGTGGAAACTTCACCTTGATGAGGCGACCGTCGGTGACCATCACGACTGGTTCAAGGTCTTCGCTACGTGGATCCCCGACAGCCCCGAAGTGTTCGTGGACGTGGCAGACTACAGCCACGTGACCCACGGCCCGGTGGTCTTCCTCTCGGGTCACAACGAATGCTATTCACTCGACAACACGACGGGCCGCCACGGCCTGCTTTACGAACGCCGTCAGCCGGTCGAGACGGCGACTCCCGAGACGCTGCGCGCTTCGCTCAAGACCACGTTGGCCCATGCCGCGCGGGTCGAGGCGGACACGACCTTCAAGGTCGCGCCGAAATTCCTGGGGGGCGACGTGAAGTTCATCGTGAACAATCGCGCCATCGCGCCGAACAACGACGAAACCTTCGCGGCGCTCAAGCCCGCGCTCGCGGCGTTGCTGGACACCGTTTACGGAGCGGGCAACTACACGCTCGAGCGTGAGCAGGATGCGCGTCAGCGTTTCATGGTGCACGTGAAGAGCAAGGCACCGGTTTCGGTGGCCGAGGCGCTCGCGAAGCTGGGCTGAGGCTTTTCATGCCGCGCCCGTCGGCCTCGAGCTTTTTGGGCGCGGAGTGGCTCTCGTTCGACAGGTGTGTTCTATTGCTGTGATGCCGTGGCGGCGTGGGCCGCCTACGCCGCTTCGGGGAACTGCTTTTCCAGATACTCGCGGTACGGCGACTTCGGCATTTCGTTCAAGGTCTTCTTCAACCCTGCGGCATCGATGAAGCCGCGGCGGTAGGCAATCTCTTCCAGGCACGCGATCTTGAGCCCCTGCCGCGCCTCGAGCGTGTAGATGAAATGGCTGGCTTCCAGCAGGGATGCGTGCGTCCCCGTATCGAGCCACGCGATGCCGCGGCCCAGCAGCGAGACGGAGAGCTTCCCTTCGCGCAGGTATTCGCTGTTGAGGTCGGTGATCTCGAGCTCACCGCGCGGCGAAGGTTTGAGGGCTTTCGCCCGCGCACACACGCTCCCGTCGTACACGTACAAACCGGGCACCGCGTAGTTCGACTTGGGCTTCGCGGGTTTCTCCTTGAGTCCCACCACGCGGCCGTTCGCGTCGAATTCAACCACGCCGTAGCGCTCGGGATCCCCCACGGGATATCCGAACACCGTGGCCCCGCCGCTGAACCCCCCGATGACTTCGTCCAGCTTCATCTTGCCGTAGAAGATGTTGTCTCCCAGGATCAATGTCGCCGGTCCGCCCGCGAGAAACTCTTCGCCGAGAATGAAGGCTTGTGCCAGCCCGTCGGGACGGGCCTGTTCCCGATAGGAAAGGCGGATGCCCCATTGCGAGCCGTCGCCGAGCAACTGCTCGAAGCGCGGCAAATCCTCCGGCGTGGAGATCAGCAGGATGTCCCGGATGCCGCCCAGCATGAGCGTGGACAGCGGATAATAGATCATGGGCTTGTCGTATACCGGCTGCAGCTGTTTGCTGGCCACCTTCGAAAGCGGATAAAGGCGCGACCCCGCGCCGCCGGCGAGTACGATGCCCTTCATCCTGCGCTCTTCGAACCGGTTTTCGTCGCGTCCTTGGCGGCGCCCTTGGGGTTGCTTTTCGGGTCCGCGTGAAAGGTGCGGAAGTTGAGCGGTTGGGGGTCCGGCAGCGCGAGGGCCTTCACGATGTCGGCATGCACGTCGGGAATGCTTTGCGTCGCGTCGATCTCCACCAGGGCGCCGATGTCACGGAAGAACGCCAGCATGGGCTCGGTCTTCTCGTGATAATCGTTGAGGCGGATCTGGATGGCTTCCGGGTGGTCGTCGCTGCGTGTCACCAGCGCGCCGCCGCAAACGTCGCAGATGCCTTCCACCTTGGGCCGGTGGCCGATCAGGTTGTAATCGAGGCCGCAGCGCGAGCATGCGCGGCGCGCGAGCATGCGTTCGGTCACCAGGGAATCGGGAGCCTTGAGGTGGATCACGGCGTTGATGTTGTAGTTCTCGAACAGGAATTCGGATTGCGCGAAGGTGCGCGGGTACCCGTCGAGCACGAAGCCGTAATTCCAGTCGTGGATCGCGAGACGGTCCGAAACCACCTTGGCCACAAGGTCGTCGTCCACCATGTTTCCGCGGGAAATGACGCGATTCACGCGTGCGGCCAGTTTGGTATGGTTTGCGATGTTCCAGCGGAACTGGTCGCCGATCGAAATGTGGACGAAGTCGTACGCCTCGCACAACAATTTCGCCTGCGTGCCCTTGCCGACTCCCTGAATGCCCATGATGATATACTTGTACATGACGTGAAATCTAGGAAATGGGGGTCGGGCCGCGGCTGGCGCGCTGCGGCGTTGCTCCTCCTCGTCGTACTCCCGTTACGACGGCGTCGGAGCGCCTGGCATCGCTTGGTCTTACTCCGACGTGGGTGGAGCGGGGTATGATTTTTTTGTCATTTTCGGACGCGCTTGTTGGCTTTTCCCGCATTCTCTTTGCGTTTCACACTTAGCTTTTCAGTATGAACTCCTCTCTTCACTCCCTTCGCAAAGCGGCCCGTGAAATCGGTGCGCTCCGTTCCGCCTCCGGCCTGCTCGGCTGGGACCAGGAAACCTTCATGCCTGAAAAGGGCGGTGCCGTGCGTGCGGAGAGCCAGGCCGTCCTGGGCACGCTTGTCCATGAAAAACTGACAGCGGATGATTATTGGCGGGCCCTGGAGAACGCCTCCGGGCTGGCCCTGGATGCGCGCGAGGCGGCGCTTGTCCGCGAATTGAAGCGTGACGCCGAAAGCGCGCGCAAGATCCCTGCGGATCTGGCCGGCGAGCTCGCGCGCACTGCTTCGCTCGCGCAACAGGCGTGGGCCAAGGCCCGCGCCGCGTCCGCCGGTGCGGGCGCACCGGCGGAGTTCCTCCCGTGGCTCGGGAAAATGGTGGCGTTGAAGCGGCGCGAGGCGGAATGCCTGGGGTATGCCGCTTCGCCCTACGATGCGTTGCTGGACCAGTTCGAGCCCGGTGCGACCGTGGCCGCGGTCAAACCGGTGCTGGAAACCTTGCGGGACGGTCTCGTGCCGTTGCTTGACCGTGTACTCGCGGCCGCGAAGCCCGCCGACGCACCGCCCGCCGGCCTCGTGTCCGTCGCCGCGCAGGAGGCCTTCAATGCGCGCCTGTTGCGCGACATGGGCTTCGACCTCGAAGCCGGCAGGCTTGATGCGTCCACGCATCCGTTCACGCAGGGCATGGCCCCGTCGGATGTGCGCCTGACCACGCGTTACCGCGAGGACGACTGGCTCAACGCCGTGTTCAGCACGTTGCATGAAGGCGGGCACGGCTTGTACGAGCAGGGGTTGCCGGAAGGGGAATGGGGCACGCCGCTGGGCGAAGCCGTCTCGCTGGCGATCCATGAATCGCAGTCCCGCTTCTGGGAAAACCGCGTGGGACGCTCGCGCCCCTACTGGCGGCATGCGTTGCCGATCGCGAAGGAGATGCTCGGAGCACCGGTGGCCGAAGAGACGCTGGACGGAGTGCTCGCGCGCGTGAACGCCGTCGAGCGCTCACTGGTCCGTGTGGACGCGGACGAAGTCACGTACAACCTCCACGTGCTGTTGCGCTTTCAGATCGAAGAGGCGTTGTTCTCCGGCGCACTCGAAGTGGAGGGCGTCGAGACGGCGTGGAACGAAGGCATGAAGGCGCTGTTCGGGATCACGCCGCCGCATCCCGCGCAGGGTTTCATGCAGGACGTTCACTGGAGCTGCGGCCTGTTCGGTTACTTTCCCACCTACACATTGGGCAACCTGTATGCCGCCCAGTTCGCCGTCGCGATGGAGCGCGACCTCGGGCCGCTGGACGCCTTGATCGAAGCCGGCGACTTCGCGCCGCTGCGCACCTGGCTCCGGGAGCATGTGCATCGGCACGGCCGGCAATACCCTGCGGCCGACCTCTGCCGCCGCGTGACGGGAGAGGATCTCGACGCCCGTCATTTCCTGAAGTACCTGGAAGGGAAATATTTGTGACCTCGATTCTGCTGATTCAGTGCGAGGATCGCCCGGGCATCGTGGCCGGCGTTTCAGGATGGATTCACGAACACGGCGGCAACATCCTGGGCGCCGACCAACATACGGATCCCGCGACCGGATCGTTTTTCATGCGCATCGAATTCGACCGGACGGGCTTCCGGCTCACGGGACCGGACTTTCAGGGTTCGCTCGACGCCCTGGCCGCACGTCTCCGGCTCACGTGCACCGTGCACGAAACGGCGGCACGCCCGCGTGTGGCCGTCTTCGCCGGTCCCACGCCCCATTGCCTGTATGATTTGCTGTTGACGCAAAATCTCGGGGATCTGGCGGGACACATCGCGATGGTGGTTTCCAATCACGAATCCACGGGCTCCGTGGCCCGCCACTTCGACGTTCCGTTCCATCACGTTCCCGTCACCGCGGAGACGAAAGCGGAGGCGGAGGCGCATCAACGCGCGTTGATGCGGGCGGAGGGCATTGAGCTGGTCGTGCTGGCGCGTTACATGCAGGTGTTGTCGGAGGACTTCGCCCACGAGTGGGCGGGTCGCGCGATCAACATCCATCACTCCTTCCTGCCGGCCTTCGCCGGGGCGCGCCCGTACCATCAGGCGAAGGCGCGAGGGGTCAAGCTGATCGGGGCCACGGCCCACTACGTGACCTCGGATCTTGACGAGGGGCCGATCATCGCGCAGCGGACGGCACCGGTGACGCATCGTGACTCTGTGGAGGATCTTGTGCGCAAGGGGCGGGATCTCGAGCGCAGCGTGTTGACGAGCGCCGTCCGCCTGCACCTTCAGCACCGCGTACTCGTCACGGGAAACCGGACGATCGTGTTCGGGGAGTAGGGAACAGGTCAGCCGGCGGGAACCGGCCGCTTCCGTTTTTCCATCCGCGGTACCGCCGCGAGCAAGGTGCGGGTGGACTCCTCCCGCGGCGCCGCGAACAGTTCCGCGGTCACGCCTTCTTCCACCAGCTTGCCGGCGTTCATCACCAGCACCCGGTCCGCGATCGCGCGCACCAGCGACAAGTCGTGCGTGATGAACAACAGCGCGAGACCGTCCTCCCGTTTCAGTTGCAGCAGGAGACTCACGATCTGCGCCTGCACGGACACGTCCAGCGCCGATACGACCTCGTCGCAGACGATCAGCCTGGGGCGCACGCCCAGGGCCCGCGCGATGCACAACCGCTGCCGCTGCCCTCCGGAAAAGGCGTGCGGAAAGCGATCGAGGGCGTCCTCGGGAAGCCCCACCCGACGCAACAGCGAGCGCGCCTCGTCGCGAAGCCGCGCGGGCGGCACGATGCCGTGGACGCGCATCGGTTCCGTGAGCAATTCGAACACCGTGAGCCGGGGATTCAGTGACGTGTGGGGATCCTGGAACACGATCTGAAAGTCGCGGCGACAGGATTTCCAGGCGTCGGGGTCGGCGATGTCGACGGGGCGTCCCAGCAGTTCAAGCGTACCGGAAGTGGGGAGGGTGAGGCCGAGCAGCGAAAACCCCAAGGTGCTTTTACCGCAGCCGGATTCCCCCACCAAGGCCACGATTTCCCCGGGATGCACGTCGAGCGACACGCCGTCCACCGCGCGGACATGGCCGGTCGTGCGTTTCCAGAGGCCGCCGGTGATGGGGAAGTGCGTGTGGATGTCGCGCGCGGACAACAGGGGCGGGGTCGGTGTCGTGGTCATGGCGTGCCTTGCCGGGGCAAATGATCATTTGCCCCTACATCGATATCCGCATACAAATGGCACGCCGCGCGCCGTCCCGCCTCCGGCTCCGACCACGCGGGTTCGGTGGTGCAGGGTTCGAAGGCCCGCGGGCAGCGGTCATGAAAACGGCAGCCTGCAGGATACCGGCCTGGTGGCGGCACGGAGCCGGGAATGGGTTGTGGAATGTGCGCGGTTTCGAGGTCGGGCAGCGCGTCCAGCAACCCGCGCGAGTACGGGTGCAGCGGAGAGCGCATCAGGGAGAGCGCGGGCCCGGTTTCGATCACGCGTCCGGCGTACATCACCGCGGCGCGGTCGGCGTACTGCGCGATGAGGTTCAGGTTGTGCGTGATCAGCAGAACGCCCACACCGGTTTCACGCTGCAGCTCCGCCAACAGGTCGAGCACCTGGGCCTGAATGGTGACGTCAAGCGCCGTGGTCGGTTCGTCGGCGAGGATCAGCGCCGGATCGAGCAGCAGGGCATGCGCGATCATCACGCGTTGCAACATGCCGCCGGAGAGTTGGTGGGGATACGACCGCAGGACGCGGTCGGGGTCGTGAAAGCCCACGCGTTCCAACAGCCCGCGGATTTTCCGCAACGGATCACCCGCCGGCGTTCCGCCGGCGTTCCCCCCCGCATCACGCCTTTGAAACCGGAAGGGGTACAGCAATTGCGTGCGCACGGGAAGCAATGGATTCAGGGCCGCGGAAGGCTCCTGGAAAATCATGGAGATGTCGTTGCCGCGCACCCGGCGCATCTCGTCGGGGCTCAAGGTCAGCAGATCGCGGCCCTTGAACCAGGCGCGGCCCGAAAGAACCACCGTGGTGGCGGCCGGCAGCAGGCGCAACAGGCCGAGACAGGTCACGGTCTTGCCGCACCCGGATTCACCCGCGAGGCCGAACACTTCGCCTTCGCGCACTTCGAAACTCACGGCGTCGGTGATCGGCGTGACCGTACCATCCGGTGCCCGGAAACCCAGCGACAGGTCCTCGACGCGCAAAAGGGGGACGGAAGACATGGTGGTGAATTTACCATCTTCGCAGGCCGATCATCCCCGTTCGCCGCATTCGCGCTGTGAATGGCGTCCGTCCGTCCTCCCACGCCCGTCCGACTATCTTTGACCCATGCCCCACACCTCGAACTATCTCAAGACCGCTGCGGAAATCGCACGCGCCGCGGGTTTGCTGGCGCTGGAGCGTCAGCGGAGCCTCGGTCCGGCCCAATTCAAGGGAACCAAGGATCTCGTCACCGAAGCCGACCTCGAATGCGATCGCTTCATCCGCACGCGCCTGACCGAAGCCTACCCCGGGCACGATCTGCTCACCGAAGAGGAGGGAGCGCTCGATCGCGGCAGCGACTACCGCTGGATCGCCGATCCCATCGACGGCACGATCAACTATGCGCACGGTATTCCGCTCTGGGGCAACTCCATCGCGCTCACGTACCGTGGCAAGCCGTTGTGCGGCGCGATCTACCTTCCCGTATTCGATGAGATGTACACCGTTTCCGAAGGCGGCGGCGCGTTCCTGAACGGCGAGCCGCTGCGCGTCAGCACGAAAGCCGATCTCGACGCCGCGATCCTGTCCCACGGCGATTACAACGTCGGCGACGATGCGGTCCGCGACGGCCTGAATGCCGCCAACAGCCGCGCGCACGCCCGCATGGTGCCGGCGAGCCAACGCATCAAAAGCCTCGGCTCCGCCGTGCTGGAAGGCGCGTGGGTGGCGTCCGGCCGCCTGGACGCCTACTGGATGGTCTATCTGAAGCAATGGGACGTGGCTGTGACCACGTTGCTGGTGGCCGAAGCCGGCGGCCGGGTGACCGATCTCAAGGGCGCGCCGTGGACGCTCGCGCACGAAGAAGCGCTGTTCTCCAACGGCGTGTTGCACGATGCGATGCTGTCCACGCTCAACGGAACCGACGCGCGGCCCAACCCCTGACCCTCCCCCCCCTGACCTCATCCGGGCTTCTTCCTGGGACGACCATGAGCGCGAGCTTCCCGTACGTGAACATTTCCACGCCGCTGCGCGTCGAACTCGCGCGTCACGGCGCGGTCGCCGCGGATCTGCCGCTGGCGGGCATCGCCGGCTCGCGGCGCGCCTACTATCGCGCGTATTGCGCGTATCGCGCGGCGGACGCGCGGGGCTTCATCCTGCTCGTGTCGCCGCCCGACGACGCCGACTTCGGGCGCTTTCTGCGCATCACCCAGTTCTACCGCATGCTTGGCGTGCCCGTGCCCAAGGTCTTCGCCATCGACGACGAGGCGCGCCAGGTGTTGCTGGAGGATCTCGGTACGTGCCGCCTCTACGATCTGCTGCGCCGCGACCGCGCGGCCGGTCTCGCCGCCTATCGCCGCAGTCTCGACGTGCTCGCCGACCTGCAGACGCGCTGCGACGCCTTCCGGTCCGAGTGCCCCGACATCGCGACCCGCACGTTCGATTCCGCCCAGCTGCTCTGGGAAACCGCCTATTACCGGACCAACTATCTCGAAGGCCATCGCGGGCTGCCTGCGGATCCCACGCTGCAGACGGTGTTCGACGCATTGGCCGCGCGCGTGGCCGCGCACCCGAAGGCCATCATGCACCGCGACTATCAATCGCAAAACCTGATGGTGGAGCCCGACGGTGCCGTGCGCGTCATCGATCATCAGGGAAGTCGTTACGGTTCGATATTTTATGATGCGGCGTCGCTGCTGCTGGATCCGTACGTCATGCTGGAGGACGCCGAGATCGACGCATTGCTGGAGCACTTTCATGTCGCAGTGACGGGGGCGGTTTCCGTCGCAGGCGATGCTGCCGCGGTCGGTGGGGAGCGGCATCGGGCGAGGCCGGCCCACGGATGGGACGCCTACCCGGCCTTCCGCACGGCGTTTCTCGAGGCGGGCCTGCAACGTGTGATGCAGGCGCTCGGGGCCTATTGTTTCCTGTCCCGGACGAAAGGCCTCGCGGAATTCGCGGCGCATATTCCGGCGGGCGAGGCCCGCCTGCGCTGGCTGGTCCGGGAAACGGGCGCGGCATGGGCCGGAGTCCTGCCCCCGTAAAGGAATGGCCACGTTGTCCCCGCCGGGTTCCTGGCGGCCATCCCCCGTTTCCCGAACGATTACTTTTGACCCATGCACGACAAACTCGACCAGCTCTTCGCCCTGCAATCCGAACTGAATGACCGCATCTTCATCAAGAAGGACATTCGCGATCGCGATGGCAAAGTCCTGACGATGCAAACCCTGCGCGCCGAAGCGCGCTCGGGGGAGCCTCTCGGCCCCAACACCGTCGTGAACGAATGGCTGGGAAAGTACCTGACGGCACTGGATGACGAGTCCCGTGAACTGCGTGAGGAACTACTGTGGAAATGGTGGTCCAAGGATCATCTCGACCTGCAGAACATCCGCGTCGAAATCATCGACCAACTGCATTTCTGGATGTCGCTCGCGTTGACCGCGGGGCTGTCCCCGGGCGACGTTTTCGACACGTACATGCAGAAGAACGCCGTGAACCATGCGCGTCAAGAAAACGACTATTCGCGCGCGAACAAGGACGAAGGCGACAACAAGTCGATCAAGGCCTGACGCGCTTCGTCACCACCGTCACCGCGGGTCACCATGGCGAAGGGCCGACACGTTTTCACGCTCTCCCTGCCTGCGGCTTGTCGTGACTTCCGGGACCTTGCCCGGGTGGCGGTCAGTCCAGGCAGCCCGTACCGGCGTTCCGGAAGTCGTTGACGAGGATCTCTCCGTGGGCGAGACGCAGCGTGGCGCGCCCGGTCAGACCGGCGGTGAGATTGCTTTCGGTTTCGATGCAGCCTGCGGGAACGGCGGCACCGGTCATGTCGGTTCGCAGCTGGTCCCAAGGCGTGGACGCGTCGGGAGAGGGAATCACGTATGACCCGCGCTCGCCGATGACCTTTCCCGCCGTATCCGTTTCCAGCACGCGCACCACGGCACCGACCTGAACCGCACAGGCCTTGCCGACCAGGCGGGCCACGTCTTCAGTGCGGGCGAGCGAACCGTCGAGGGTGAGCGACAGTGCCGGAGAGACCGGATCGGTCGAATCCGCCAGGCAGTGACCGTCGCGGGTGGATCCGTGCACCGTCAGCTGCACACCCTGGGTCGTGACCTTGACGTAGCGGGTGTCGCGGGAGGTGCCCTGATAGGTGACCGTCAGGAGGGTTTTCTCGGAGGAGGGCGGCAGCCAACCGAGGTTGTAGACTCCGCTGTCCGAGAAGGTCGTGTTGATGCGCGTTCCGCGCAGCATGACGCGACCGGAATCCGGGACCAGACCGGAGTGGAAGCGAACGGTGCCGGTGGCGCGCACCGGGGTTTCCACCTGGAATTCAGGATGTCCCAGCCCGTGGACGGGCGTCCCGCCCCCTTGGCCGCGCATGCGCAGCGTGTCGATGAAGACCACGGAATCCCCCCGCTTGCCGGAGGCCATGTAGACCCCGTTCTTCTTGAGATAGAAGTACACGCGTCCGTTGGGATCCGTCTTCAGCGAGGCGCCTTCCTCGTAATGGGGGCTGGTCACTGTCGAATCCGCACGGGTGGAGAGATCGTGGATGCTGACATTCACATTGGCCACGGGCGCGCCCGTGGCAGTGACCACGTGGGCGGAGACGTAGACGCCGTTTTCGGTATCCGTGCCGGTACCGGCCATGCAGCCCAACAGGGCGAAGGCCGTGAGTGCCGTCCAGCCGAAACGGCGTGACCGCATGAACCCGCTGGCCCCGTTCACTGCTTCTTCTTTCGCCCGCGCTTGCGCGGCCCTGACGTCAGAGGGAACAGTTGCATGTTGAGGTGATACACGCGGTCGGGGGAGGGGTCCGCCTGCACGTGCTCCAGGATTTCCCGGCGCAGGGCGCGGATCTTTTCCACGACGACGTCGTAGATCTCGGGAGAGATGCTCACGGTCGTTCCGCTGAAGTAGCGCTCGGTCTTGGGAAAGCGTTCGATCGCCTCCACCGCCAGCTTCGCCATCGATTGATGGAAGCGCGGCAGGAAGAGGGACTCCATGCTGGGGTCCGTTTTAAGCAACGACTTCGAGGCGCGGAAGCCTTCGGGGGTGTGCGCGAGCAGGCCGAGCTCCTGAAGAAGCTCAATGGCTTTTTTGACTTTGCCCGGGGGGATCGTCGGCGTCAACTGGCGGGAGAATTCGCCGGCGTTGTTTTTGTAGGGCAGAAACGCCAGCATTTCGCGGATCGCGATGTTGTACCAGTGCTGATAATAATCGTACTGGCTCCGCTCGAGGGTCGCCTGATGGCGGCCGGGCTGAAGCTCCATGAGCTTCTTGAAATGGCGGTCCTTTTCCGCGGGCGTGGTGGCCTGGTTGAAGCCCACCAGTCCCGCGAAGTATTCGACATCGGGACCCGTGAGTTCAAGCGCTTTCGCGAACTTGAGCGTGCTCGCGGACGTCAGATCGTGAAGGCCTTCCATGACGCGCTTCAGATAGGTGGGACCCGACATGCCCGCCTTGGCAAGAAAGGCGCGATGGGAAAACCCGCCCTTGTTCTGCTTGGCCCACGTGTAGTAGTCCTGCAGAAAGCGACGGTAGTCGGTGTAGTCGTAAATTGACGGCATATTCCTTCTGTCTGGCGCGACGCATCGGGTCACCCCGGAAGTTTCCGGAGCTGGCGGACGTCCACCGACAATAAAATAGCGAATATTTTGGCTATGGGCCTCCGGATTCGGGAAAATAATGGCAAATGACGATTTGGCCGGATTTTACTCCGTTGGCATAGATGTGAGGTGAAATACGTGTATTTCCGGGGTCTGTCCGTGGCCTTGAAGTGTTTATCTTCAGACCATGGATTTCAGACGCGGTTTACTCGGTTTTTTGGCGATTTTGCCGCTTGCGGCCGCATTTGCCGAGACCTCCGCGTCATGGGCGGCGGCCGGCCCCGACACGCTGGCGTTCACCGCGGGCCGCGCGCCGGCCTCTTCCCACGCTTCCGATTCCGCTGCCGCCGCCCGCTCCGCCCCGGCCGGCCCTCGCGTCGTGGTCATTCCGGTGGAGAACGAGGTCGACTACGGCCTGTACGCCTTTCTCAAACGCGCGACGGCCGAAGCGTTGGCGGAAAACCCCGACCATCTGATCTACAAGGTGAATACCTACGGGGGCGAACTGCATTCGGCATTCGAAATCGTCGACCTCATCCAGTCGGTCCAGGGCGCGGGGACATGGGTTTACGTGGAGCAAAAAGCCATCTCCGCAGGAGCCTTGATTTCCCTGGCCTGCAACCGGATGGCGATGGGTGAGGGTACGACGATCGGCGATTGCGCTCCCATCACCCAGAGCGCCGAAGGCGGCATCGTGATGCTGGGCGAGAAAATCCAGTCACCCTTGCGCGCGAAGTTCCGGAACCTGGCGGAACGCAACGGCTATCCAAGCCTGTTGAGCGAGGCCATGGTCACGGCGGACATCGGCGTGGTGCAGGCCTGGCGGTCGGGCGCGCGCGACCCGGAATACTTCACGGTGCGCGAATGGGAAGGCATGCCCGCCGCGCGCAAGGCGGGCTTTCGTGAGCACAAGGTGATCGTGCGGGAAGGCCAGTTGCTCACCATGACCGACCTGGAGGCGGAACGCTACGGATTCTCGCAGGGATCGCACCGCGACTTCGAGACCTTTCTGCGTCACCATGACTTCGTTGTGATCCGCACGCTGGAACCGAACTGGTCGGAAAGTCTGGCGCGCGTGCTGGGAAAATTCGCGCCGGTCCTGATGCTGATCGGTTTCGGCGCCTTGTACATGGAGTTCAAAACCCCGGGACTCAGCATTTTCGGTGCGCTGGGCGTTCTGTGCCTGGGGATCGCCTTCGGTTCCAAGTACGCCGTGGGGCTGGCCGATCACACCGAACTCATCCTGCTGCTGGCCGGGTTCGCGCTGTTCATGGTCGAGATTTACGTGCTGCCGGGCACCTTCATCGCCGGCGTGCTAGGCCTGGGTCTGATGCTCGTGGCGCTGACGCTGTCCCTTCAGGGCTTCACCGTACCGGATCCGGACATGCCCTGGGAGCTGAGCGGCCTGGTCGACAACCTGGCGCTGACGCTGGGCATGGCGGCGCTGGCCTTGTTCATTCCCCTGTTGGCCGTGCGCTATGTATTGCCCCGCATGCCGCGCCGCGCGTCGGTGGTGCTTGCGACCACGATGGCCGATGCGCGCGTGGACGAGGAGGCCCCACCCGCCGTGAGCCCCGGCGAGCGCGGCGTCACCACCACCGGACTGCGGCCTGCGGGCAAGGTCGTGGTCGGGGGCGTGACGCATGAAGCCACCACGCAGGGCGAATTCATCGAACCCCGTTCGGCGGTGGAAGTCGTCCGGACGGGACGCATCCTGACCGTACGCGCGCCCCGGGACGCGAAGAAGGACGACACATGAACATCGTATGGCCGATCATCCTGCAGGTGCTGGCTTTCGCCGTGCTCTTCGCCGAAATCCTCATCCCGTCCTTCGGCCTTCTCGCGCTGGTCGCCGCGGGCCTGGGGATATGGTCCTGGTACTTCATCGTGACGGGCTTGTCCTCCGCGGGCCTGGTCGCCTTCGCCGTCGCGGACGCGGTGCTGGTGCCGCTGGCGCTTCTTTACGGGTTCCGGTATCTCGGCCGCTCGCCCGTGTCGCACGTGACCCACGTGGGCACGGGCTCGGGCCTGGAAGAGACCACGCGCACCCTGTCCGCGCTGATCGGCAGCGAAGCCGTCACGGAGACGGCGCTGCGTCCCGCGGGCAAGGTGCGCGTGGGCGACGGCATTTACGAGGCGCAAGCCGCCGGAGAGTTCGTGGAGAAAGGCGTGAACGTACGCCTGGTCGCCGTGCGCGGCGCGGAATTTTTGGTCGAAAAATCTAACCCGGAGTCATTCTCATGAATCTCAGCTTCATCTTCATCATCGCGGCGCTGATCGCCATCCTGGTCGGCGTCATCATCCTGCTCAACTTTTTCGGACTGTGGTTCCAAGCCCTCATGTCCAAGGCCGACGTCTCGCTGGTGCAGTTGATCGGCATGCGTTTCCGCAAGGTTCCGGCCAAGGCCATCGTCGAATCGAAGATCATGGGCATCAAGGCCGGTCTCGAACTGGGCACCGAGGATCTCGAGGCGCACTACATGGCCGGCGGCCACGTCCAGCGCGTGGTGCAGGCGCTCATCGCCGCCGACAAGGCCAACATCCCCCTGTCCTTCAAGCGTGCCGCGGCCATCGATCTCGCGGGCCGCAACGTGCTGGAGGCGGTCGCGATGTCGGTGAACCCCAAGGTGATCGAAACGCCGATGGTGTCGGCCATGGCGATCGACGGCATCCAGCTCAAGGCCGTGGCGCGCGTCACCGTACGCGCCAACCTCGACAAGCTCGTCGGCGGTGCGGGCGAGGAAACCATTCTGGCCCGCGTGGGCGAGGGCATCGTGTCCACCATCGGTTCGGCGCGCAACCACAAGTCCGTGCTCGAGAATC
>CAZKRC010000038.1:0-16937 GCA_964555105.1 uncultured Bifidobacterium sp.
GTTGGAGCCGGCCGCGTTGGTCGAGAGGTAGAACGCGCGGCCGTAGCCTCCGGTCGCGAGGATGACGGCGTCGGCCTCGTGACGTTCCAGTTTTCCGGTGACGAGGTCGCGCACGATGATGCCGCGCGCCACGCCGTCGATGGTCACGAGGTCGAGCATCTCCCGGCGCGTGTGGAGCTTGACCTGGCCCGCGCCGACCTGGCGCATGAGGCTCTGGTAGGCTCCCAGCAGGAGCTGCTGGCCGGTCTGTCCGCGCGCATAGAACGTGCGCGACACCTGCGCGCCGCCGAACGAACGGTTGTCGAGCAGTCCCCCGTATTCACGGGCGAAGGGCACGCCGAGGGCGGCGCAGTGGTCGATGATCTGGTTGCTGATTTCGGCGAGGCGATGCACGTTGGCTTCGCGCGCGCGGAAGTCGCCGCCCTTGATCGTGTCGTAGAACAGGCGGCGGACGCTGTCGCCGTCGTTGGGATAGTCCTTGGCGGCGTTGATGCCGCCCTGGGCGGCGATGCTGTGGGCCCGGCGCGGACTGTCGTGGAAGGTGAACGCATGCACGTTGTAGCCGAGCTCGCCGAGGCTCGCGGCCGCGGACGCGCCGGCCAGGCCGGTGCCGACCACGATGACCTTGTACTTGCGCTTGTTGGCCGGATTCACCAGCTTCATGTTGAAGCGGTGCTCGGTCCATTTGCGCTCGATCGGACCGTCGGGAATCCTGGAGTCAAGAATCATGGTTAAGCCCCTCCCTGGGCCCAAAGCCAGACCGCCAGCGCGGCGAAGCCGCCGCAGATGAGAATCGCGTAGGCGTAGGAAGCGCCCTTGAGCGTGCCGTTCCAGCGCGGATGATTGATGCCGAGGCTTTGCAGGCTGCTTTGTACGCCATGGGCCAGGTGCACCAGCAACAGCGCGAAGCTGCCGATGTAGAACAGGGTGAACCAGCCGTTGGAGAAGGAACGCATCACCTCGGTGTACAGGTCGCGCATCACGACGCCGTCATAGGTCGCCAGCGGGGCCGCACTGTACGCGTCGAAGCGGAAGTGCGGCACGTGGACGATCACGAAGA
Organism: uncultured Bifidobacterium sp.; assembly: GCA_964555105.1. GTDB lineage: Bacteria > Fibrobacterota > Fibrobacteria > UBA11236 > UBA11236 > UBA11236. The sequence continues at coordinate 1,061 of CAZKRC010000038.1, forward strand.
CCAGCAACCAGATCCCGGAGGCCACCATGTACCCTCCGAACACCCGCGCCGCTTTCCCCGAAGCTTTGGACGCCCGCACCGCGTAGCGGCCGGGGCGGGCGGCGCGATTCTCCGCCGTCACCTTGAAACCCAGCACGAGATGGAGGACGAAGGCGCCGAGCAATACGAATTCGATCGGCACCACCACCTTCTTCAGGGTATGGAGCATCAGGTATCCGTACTTGTTGAAAGCCTCCGGCCCGCTCAACAACCCCAGGTTGCCGACGAGGTGAACCAGCAGAAAGCCGTACAGCACGATGCCGCTGAGGCCCATCAGCTGTTTGCGACCGACGGAGGAACGCAGGTACTGGGCAACCGGGTTCATGGCGTCAAATCCTCTCTTGGGGAACGTCGGCGGCGTAGTCGACCCCGGCGATGCCGAAACCGTACAGGCGCAGGAAGTCCTCACGATAGCCCGTGCCATCCGACCACTGGGCCAGGTTGGCGGTGTCGACCAGCGGCCAGAGGCGCTTCACTTCGTCCTGTACGTCCTCGCGCATTTCCCAGTCGTCCACGCGGATGCGGCCCTTCGCGTCGACGGGCACGGGGGCGCCGGAATAGAGACGCTCGCGGAACAGGCGGTCCATCTGTTCGATGCACCCTTCCTGCAGGCCCTTGTCCTTCATCACCTTGTAGAGGAGGCTGATGTACAGGGGCATGAAAGGAATGGCGGAACTGGCCTGCGTGACGAGGGCCTTGTTGACAGACACCCATGCGCCCGCGCCTTCGCCCGCCACCGCCTTGACTTTCGCGTCGAGCGTGTGGGCCGTGGCTTCAAGGTGATCCTTGGCCGCGCCGATGGTTCCGTTGCGGTACACCGGCTGCGTGACGTCGGGGCCGATGTACGAATAGGCCAGCACCTTCGCGCCGGGCGCGAGCAGGCCTTCCTTGATCAGCAGGTCGGTCCACAGTTCCCAGTCCTCGCCGCCCATCACCTGGACGGTCGCTTCGACCTCTTCCGGGGTCGCCGGTTCGAGCGTCACTTCGCTGACCACGCCGCTGTTGAAGTCGAGGGTTTTGTTGGTGTAGGGCGCCTCGATCGGCTTGAGCGTCGAGCGGTAGGAAACGCCGGTGGCCGGATTGGTGCGGCGGGGCGCGGCGAGGCTGTAGACGAACAGGTCGACGGGCCCGACCTCGTTCTTGAGGATGGAGACGACTTCCGCCTTCATCTCGTCGGAGAAGGCGTCGCCGTTGAGGGTCCGGGAGTAAAGCCCGGCCTTGTGCGCGGCCTCGTCGAAGGCGCGGTTCTGGTACCAGCCGGGCGACGCGGTGCGGTCGCGTTCCGCGGGACGCTCGAACGCGACGCCGAGCGTGGCCGCGCCGCTGCCGAAGGCCGCGGCGATGCGGGAGGCGAGGCCGTAGCCCGTGGACGAGCCGAGGACCAGGGCCCGCTTGGGGCCGCCGGCGATCGGTCCGCCCTGCTGGATGTGGCGGATCTGTTCCTCCACCGACGCAGCGCACCCGTCAGGGTGCGCGGTCGTGCATAGAAATCCCCGGATTTTTGGCTCAATGATCATTCAATTCCTCTTCCGTCGCGGCAGCAAGGTGCCTTGAGACTCTTTGAAGCGTCGCGGGTGCGACGCCGCCCGATCGCTTCAATCGGGCCCCACCGGATCCGGGCGTTCAAACGCGACCCTCGAATCCGGCATAAACCACCTGAAAATTAGCTTTAACGCACCGATCCCGCACAGGGGCACCGCAGAACCCGCCGGACGACACGCACTTCCGAACAGCGGGCATGAAAAGGGGAAAGACTATCTTTGCCCGGCATCATGCTTCCGTCAGGACGCGCGTCTGCGGGCATCCGCGCGCGCCCTCCCCGCGGGACGAACAGGGAGCTGCCAACATGAAATTCGAGGCCCAGAAACCGGTATTCCTGGACGCGCTGCAGATGGCCTGCAACGCCATCCCCAGCAAGACGACCCTGCAGATCCTTTACAACCTGCTGTTCCGTCTCGAGGGGAACACCCTCGAGATCCGCGCCACGGATCTCGACATGACCATCGTGCTCAAACTCGAGGTCGAGGGTCACGAGGACGGCGCGATCGTCGTCAACGCCCGCAAGCTTCTCGAAGTGGTCAAGGAATTGCCCGACTTCCCCGTCATCGTCTCCGTGGACGACTACCTGTTCACCGTCAAGTCCGAATCGGGTTTCCAGGGCAACCTCACCGGCTACGATGCCTCCGAGTATCCGAGCCTGCCCGAACTCGGCGCGTCCAAGACCTTTGCCGCGCCGCTCAAGGACCTCGCGTTCCTCGCCGGCAAGACCCAGTTCGCCGTTTCGAGCGACTTCAGCCGCATGTCGCTCACGGGCGTGTACTGCGAAGGCAAGAACGCGCGCTTCGAAATGGTGTCCACCGATGGGCACCGCTTCGGCAAGGCGTGGATCGGGCTGCAGGGCGCCGACCTCAAACCGGGCGTCATCCTGCCCCCCAAGACGCTGGCCCAGGTCCTGCGCATGTCCGAGGACTCCGAGGAGCAGATCGAGATCGGCATCGGAACCGCCCAGGCGCGCTTCGCCACGGACACCGTCACCATCTATACCAAGCTGATCGACGGCCCCTACCCGAACTACGAAAACGTAGTGCCGAAGGAATTCAGCCGCGTGATGCGCTGCAACCGCGAGCAACTGATCCAGGTCGTGCGCCGCGTGTCCACCATGGCCAACGCCAAGACGCGCCTTGTCGTGTTCAACTTCCGAGACCAGTCCCTCCAGCTTTCGGCGCGCAACGCCGACCTGGGCGGCGACTCCGAGGAGTCCATCGCCGTGGAGTACACGGGGGAGCCCGTGGAGGTGGGCGTGAACGCCGCCTATCTCCTCGAGGAGCTGCGCCTCGCCCACAGCGAGGAGATCCTCTTCAAGTTCAACAACCCCTTGGGTGCGATCGTCATCGAACCGGCCGTCGACGAGCCGGATTACTTCTTCATCGTCATGCCGTTGCGTATCGTGAAGGACGCCGCATGACGGCGCGCCACCCGGGAACTTCCGAAGGAAACCGCCCCATGTCATATCGGTCAGACCGGTCATACCGGCCCCATCCGTCCCCCACGGCAGCGGCGGTTCACCGCCGTCTTTTCGCCGCCCTCTTCCTCTGCTGCGGCCTCGCCGCGACCGCCCTTGCGCAAAAGCCCGCCGGCCCCCAGGGCGGCCCGCCCAGCGGTCCGCCGGAGCCCGCCCCACGCCTTGATCTGCACTTCCCTCCCCCGCCCGATCCCCTGACGCAGGATTATGTGGCCAAGAAGTTCATCTATTCCCTGTTGGCGGGACAGATCGACACGCTGAAGCCGTTGTTCGACAAAGAGGCGCAGCCGTACATCACCGAACCGCTCGTGGAGCGCATGCGCTCCCAGTTCAGCTGGCTTTACGGCATGATCGGCGGCGACTTCGTGGAGTTCTTCTCCGGCGGCGGTGACTCGTCGTTCTTCCGGGAATACCGCTTCGCGAATGAAACCAACGACCGCTCCCCCCTGGTCGCCATCCATATCGTATTCCGCGACTCGACCGACCCCACGTTGGTCGGCGCCCAGGTGAAAAACTTCCTCGGCGGCAATGAAAAGCGGGTCACCGGCGCGCAGACCTGGAAGGTCAAGGGACAGGATTTCGACATCCACTCCGTGGTCGTCGTTCCGGTCGACTCCGGCAGCGTGATGGCCATCCAGTTTTACGACGATTCCCAGGACACCCTGTCGCAGGAAATGGTCAACCGCATCGGCATTCCCCTCATCCGGGAGGCCTTGGTGCGCGGCTATCGCGACTCCGCCCGGACCGTCGCGGAAGGGGAAGGCAGCACGTTGCTGGACCGCATCGGCGTGGCCTTCATCCGCAAGGACAAAAGACAGGGCCTGATGTATGCCCGCATCGGTTTCGGGCCCGATGACTACGCGCTTCCGGCGGACTCCAGCAAAGGCGGCAAAAGCGCGAAGGCGGGTAAAGCCACGACCAAGGGGAAGGCCGCCCCGGCCCCCGCGAAGACCGCGCCCAAAAAGTAGCGGCCACCCGGATAGCGGCCCCGGTCAGGGGAAGGTTGACGGCCACCGCACCCAAAAAAGGAGAGTCCCGCCGGAACTCTCCTTTTTTTTATGGCTGATGGATGGGTGAATCGCGCCGGGTCAGGTCGCGCCGTACCGCGCGCGATAGTCCCGCATGCGTTCCAGCAGGGACGCGTCGCGCGCGAGATACTCCGCCCCCTCCGGGGTCTCGAGATACGTGATCAGGTCCAGCACCGACACGATGGCGGCGGTCTTGAGGCCGAAGTCCTCGCGGATCTCGCGCAGCGCCGGGCGCTCGCCCGCACCCTTCTCCATGCGGTCCACCGACACCACCAGGCCCACGGCCTTCGCCTTGCCGCCCGCCTCGATCAGCGGCAGCGATTCGCGCACCGACGTGCCGGCCGTGGTCACGTCCTCGATGAGCAGCACGCGGCACGGCCCGCCGCCCCCGTCCGTACCCGTCCAAGCCTTGTAGTCGTAACCCACGAGCAATCCACCCTCGCCGTGATCCTTCGCTTCCTTGCGGTTGAAGGTCACCGTCACGTCGCGACCATGGTCGCGCTGCAGTGCAATGGCGGCCGTCACGGCCAGCGGAATCCCCTTGTACGCTGGCCCGAACAGGTTGTCGAACCCGTCACCGAAGTCCCGCGCGATCGCGGCGGCATAAAATTCTCCCAGGCGCGCCAGCTGTGCCCCCGTGCGGTACGCGCCGGTATTGATGAAGTAGGGCGTCTGGCGGCCGCTCTTGGTGGTGAAATCGCCGAAGCGCAGCGCACCGGCGGAGAGCATGAAGCGGATGAAGGAGGTTTGGTAGGGAAGCATGGGGGGAAAAGCTAACAGCTTGGAGCTAATAGCCTACAGCTGACAGCTGTCAGCTGTCCGCTGTCAGCTTCCTCTCTCCATCAACACCATGCTGTCGCCGGTGTCGAGGTCCTGTCGCGACAAGGTCTTGTAGCCCGCGGGTTCGACGAGCGCGTGGAACGCGGGGAGGTTCTCGGATTTGACTTCAATGAAGAGATGGCGCGAGGCGGCGAGGGTCTGCGGTGCGCCGCGCAGCAAGGTCAGCTCATGACCTTCCACGTCCACCTTGAACAGGTCCACATCACCGACGCCGTTCGTCGTACGCCAGCCGTCCAGCGTCTCGCACCGCACCGGCACGGTACCCGTTTCCGAAATCATGTTGAGCACGGAATAACCGCGCGGCGACTCCATGTAGATGGTGCCGGCGCGATCCGACAACGCGATCATGTGCGCCGTGCACAACCCTTCGAGCCCGTTGGCCGCGAGGTTGCGCGTCAGGCGCGCGTACGTATCGGGGTTCGGTTCGAACAGGTGAATGGACGCGAACCGATCGCGCCCGTACTTCCAGATCATGAACAGCGTGAACAACCCGATGTTCGCGCCCACGTCGAGCACCACCGCGTGCCCTTGCGGCAGCGGGAGATTCTCGTCCTCGTCGAAGAACACGGTCTTGATGTTGCCGAGTTCGCCGGTGAATTCCTTGTACTCGATGCTCAGGCCCGAGAAACGCAGCGTGCGCACCTTGGGCTTGAGCGGCACCTTGAGGGCGATGAAGAGCGCGTGGCGGAAGGTCGACCACAGGAACGTGGCGCGCGAGCCGAAGCCGTCGAAGCGGCCGAGGTTCGCGAGCAGGCCGACGCCGACCTTGAAGGCATTGGTGTAAAAACCGGACATGGCACTGCAAATTAGGCTTTTCAACCTCTTTCCGGGACGTCATGAACGACATGCGGACATGATTTTTTCGGGGGGGGAATGTCCCGTCGCGATCTTCGTGATAATCCGGAACGCGACGGGACGGTGGGAATCCGGGCCTCCGGGCGGGAATCTTTTGCGTCCGGTGGCACTGTGGAGGCATGACGGGACGTATGTTGAAATCAGGCCTTGCGACGACGGGCGGACGACCCGGGTGGAGAGGCCATGCTGCAGGCTCCGGGAGGACACGATGACGGGGAAAGACGAATCCATGGTCGCGGTCGGCAACTATCCCACGCCGCTGGACGGCGCGGTCGACCGCGCGCGGCTCCTCGCGGAAGGCATCGACGCCGTGTTGTTCGACACGGAGATGGCCACCAACTGGGTGTATACCAACGCGCTGGGCGGCGTGCGCCTGATGGTGCCCCGCAAGGACGAGGAGGCCGCGCGCGTCCTCCTGGCCACCCCCGCGCCGCCGGGAGACCCCGGCCCGGAGCCCGCCCCCGATGACCTCATCGCGCCGGACGAGCCGGGAACCTGGTGTCCGGACTGCCACTCCCGGGATGTCGAAACTCCGGAGGAACCGCCGCGCGGCCTGTTGTCCCGCTGGTTCAATCCCGGGGCCGCGCGGCGCTGCCGCGCGTGCGGGCATCAATGGCGTGCGTGAAAACCCCGCCTGATTCCGGCGCGGGAGCCCTGCGGGACACCGCGAGCCCTGAAACCGGGGTTTTCACGCGCGTTCCGCGCATTCCCCGCACGCGCATACCCGCCCTGCGGGCGCTTACCCCCCAAAAATGCACCTCTTCCCCAAAATTCTACCTTTAGGAGTCTCACCAGCCCGTATCGAAAGGCCTTGAACAGGACCTTTCGTCGCCGTTGAAGCCCGAAGGATCCGCCATGCAAACCGTCGATGTCAAAGCCCTGTACGCCTCTTTTGAGACCGCCCACGCCCATGCCCGCAAGACGCTGGGCCGGCCGCTGACGCTCACGGAAAAAATCCTCTGGTCCCACCTGGACGACAAGAGCCAGGGTCCGCTCGTGCGCGGCAAGGATTTCGTGCTGCTGCGGCCCGACCGCGTGGCGATGCAGGACGCGACCGCGCAGATGGCCATCCTGCAGTTCATGCAGGCGGGCAAGCCCAAGGTGGCCGTGCCCACGACGGTGCATTGCGACCACCTGATCATCGCGCAGGAAGGCGCCGACCGCGACCTCGAAATCGCCAACCACGCCAACCACGAAGTGTTCGCCTTCCTCGCCTCCGCCGCCAACAAGTACGGCATGGGTTTCTGGAAGCCGGGCTCGGGCATCATCCACCAGGTGGTGCTCGAGAACTACGCGTTCCCCGGCGGCATGATGATCGGCACGGATTCGCACACGCCCAACGCGGGCGGCCTGGGCATGTTCGCCTCGGGCGTGGGAGGCGGCGACGCCGTCGACGTGATGGTCGGGATGCCGTGGGAAGTGTTGTACCCCAAGGTGTGCGGCGTGCGCCTCACCGGCAGACTGAACGGCTGGGCGTCGGGCAAGGACGTGATCCTCAAGCTGCTGGAGCTCCTCACCGTGAAGGGCGGCACCAACAAGGTGATCGAGTACTTCGGAGAGGGCGTGGAGTCGCTGTCGGCCACGGCGCAGGCGACCATCACCAACATGGGCGCCGAACTCGGCGCGACCTGCTCGATCTTCCCCTATCACAAGGCCATGGGCGACTACCTGCGCCTCACCCGCCGCGCCGACATCGCCGCCCTGGCCGAAGAGTACACGGCGGCGCTGCGCCCCGACGCCGAAGTGCTGGCGAACCCGGAAGCGCACTACGACGAGGTGATCACCATCAACCTCAGCGAGCTGGAGCCCTACATCGTGGGTCCCCACAGCCCCGACAAGGCGCGCCCGCTCTCGAAGTTCAAGGCCGAGATCGAGGCGGAAGGTTACCCCGCGCGTTTGGGCGCGGCCCTGATCGGTTCGTGCACCAACTCGTCGTACGAAGACATGGGCCGCTCCGCGCACGTGGCGGAGAGCGCCCTGACCAAGGGATTGGCCTCGCGCTCGAAGTTCTACGTGTCGCCGGGTTCGGAACAGGTGTTCGACACCGCGCGGCGCGACGGCTACCTCGACACGCTGGACGCTTTGGGCGCGACCGTGATGGCCAACGCCTGCGGCCCGTGCATCGGCCAGTGGAACCGCAAGGACATGCCCGAAGGCCCCAACAGCATCATCACGTCGTTCAACCGCAACTTCCGCGGCCGCAACGACGGCAACAACGCCACGCTGGCCTTCATCGCGTCGCCCGAACTGGTGACCGCCTACGCGCTCGCGGGCGACCTGCGCTTCAACCCGATGACGGACACCCTGACCGCGGAAGACGGCACCACCTTCAAGCTGGCCGAACCGCAAGGTGAGGCCCTGCCGCCTACGGGGTTCCAGTTCAACGACGGCGGTTTCGTGCCGCCCGCGCAGGACGGTTCCAAGGTGGAGGTGATCGTCTCCCCCGACAGCCCCCGCCTCCAGCTGCTCGCGCCGTTCCCGAAGTGGGACGGCCGGGACATCACCGGCGCGCGCGTGCTGGTGAAGGCGGCGGGCAAGTGCACCACCGACCACATCTCGCCCGCCGGCAAGTGGCTGGCGTTCCGCGGCCACCTCGACAAGATCTCCGACAACGCCTTCCTGGGCGCGACCAACGCGTTTGAAGGCGAAGGCCGCGGCATCGGGACCGGGGCGAACATGGAGACCGGTGAAACCGGAAAGACCTTCTCGGCCATCGCGCGCGACTACAAGGCGAAGGGCATCGGCTGGGTGGTGTTCGGCGAAGAGAACTACGGCGAAGGCTCCTCGCGCGAACACGCGGCGATGTCGCCGCGCTTCCTCGGCGGCAAGGCCGTGATCGTGAAAAGCTTCGCGCGCATCCACGAGACCAACCTGAAGAAGCAGGGCCTGCTGCCGCTGCACTTCGTGAACCCGGCCGACTACGACACGGTCCGCGAGGACGACCTCGTGGCGGTCACGGGGCTGGCGGACTTCGCGCCCGGCCGGACCCTGACGGTGACGCTGACGCACACCGACGGCTCCACGGATTCCTTCGAGGTGTCGCACACGTTCAACGCCGAGCAGATCGAATGGTTCAAGGCCGGTGCGGCCCTGAACCTGATGCGCTGACGCCGGTCCCCGGTCATTCGCACGTACGGGGCTCCGGGCACAGGTCCGGGGCCCCGTTTGCGTTCCGGCGTTCAAGACGTTGATGGGAGGCATTGATTCGTCCCAGGGCCTCCACAGCCCGGACCTGGCCCGCCTGGCCCGTGCGGCCCGTGCGGCTTCCCGGAGGGGGTGGTCGCCCGCCACCCTCCGCCTTAGCTATCTTCAAGGGCGTGGATCACCCTTTCGTCGCTCCCGCGTCCGCGGATCATCAAGACCTTCCCTTGAAGGATCACGACTACCCCCGCACTTTCGGCGACCGGTTTCTGGATCTGGTCAAGCGCGTGGTCTCCAACGAGGAATCGCGCCACCACATGCTCGCACCCTACGCACGGGTCTTGAGCGCGTTCCCGTCGTCCGCCACGCGACCGGTCGCACTGGAAAAGACCCTGCGCTTCCACGACCGCAGCCTGCCGATCCACCTCGGGTCGCCCATCATGTTGGCGGCCGGCGGGAACAAGACCGCCGCCCATCTGCCCGCCTTCGCGGCCCTCGGCTTCGGGGCGGTGAGCGTCGGATCCGCGACCTTGAACGCATGGGAAGGCAACCCCTTCCGTCCGCGGGTGCGCCTGTTGCCCCAGGACCGCGCGATGCAGAACTCCATGGGGCTCAACAATCCCGGCATCGAACACATCGCCCGCGAGGTCGACAACGCCTTGGGCCGTTGCCACCGCCGCAAGATGGCCGTGGGCATCAGCGTCACCGAAACGCCCGGCGTCACCGATCACGACCGGATCCTGCGCGAAATCGAAACGACTTTCCGGCGGGCGTACGGTGCGGCGGATTACGTCGAGCTGAACCTCAGCTGCCCCAACACCGGTACGGCCCGCCTCGACATGGACACGGCCCTGATGTCGGATTTGCTCAACCACGTCATGACCTTGCGCAAGTCCCTGGTGCCCCGCAAGGCCGTGTTCGTCAAGCTGTCACCCGACATGGGCATGAAAACGTTGGAGACCGTCCTGCAAATCGCCAGTGACGCGGACGTGACCGGCCTCGTGCTTTTCAACACCTTCCCCGGCGACAAAAACAAATTCCTGCGCATGCAAACCCCGGCAGCGGACATCGAACCGCTGAACGCCAAGGGCAGCCGGGGCGGCGTGTCGGGCCGCATCCTGTACCAGAACACGCTGCCGGCGGTGCGTTTCATCCGCGCGCAACTGCCGCACATGACCATTCTGGCGTGCGGGGGCGTGGATCATGGGGCGAAGGTTCTCGACCTCTTGGAAGCCGGCGCGGACGCCGTGCAGGCCTACACCGTATTGGCCTACCGCTGGAATGCCGTGCGCGCCATGAACAAGGAGTTGCTGGCCGCGATGCGGGCCAAAGGGTTGACGTCGCTGGACGGCTACGCACCGTGGCAATAGGCCGCAGGGCGGCACAGCAGTGCAACAGTACGGGCGACGAGCAGTACAACAGTATAGGCGACGAGCAGTACAGCAGTACAACAGTAGAACGCAGGGATACACACGCTTCAAGTTTCAAGCGGAACTGTGACTAAAAAAATCGTGTGCGTCCGCCTCCCCGGCCTCCTGATCGGCGCCACATAGTCGTTTGTTTTGATTCTGCCATTCCGTGTTTACTGCTGTACTGCTGTGATGTTCTATTGCTGCATTGTTCTATTGTTCACTTCTCCCCCAAAAATCTCCGTTCCTCCTCCGTCATGCGCGAGCTTTCCATCTTGAGGAACGCACCGCCGCCGCGGGCTTCGCGGGCGAGCAACCACCACTCGCGGCGGAGCGCGTCGTTGCGGAACGTCGGCATCACGCGGCGGAGCGCGCTCCAGGAACCGTCCGCGGCCTGAAGCATCATGTCGCGGATCTTGCGGCGATTGTAGAGGTGGGGGTCATCCAGAAGCGGCGCGAGGCGTGTGAGAACCGCCGCCCGCGCGGCGGGAGACACGTCCGGTGTCGGGTGCTCCGCGAGAGCCCACAGGCGCATGTGGCGTTCCAGTCCGTGAACCTGCTCGAGGCCCTCCCACAGAAGCGGCAGGTTGTCCGGGTGGGGGTAGGCCCCGAGCGCGCGCACGGCCATGCGCCGGACGGCTTCGGAGGGATCGCGCAGCCAAGGCTGCGCGACGGCGCGGAAGGCCGTGTCGCCGAGGCGGGATCCGATGTACAGCCACCGCGCCCGCGCGGTGTCGTGGGGCGCCTCGGCGATCGCGTGCGCCAGCACGCGACGCGGCGCGTCGTGGCGGCCCGAATCCGCGATGAGCGTGAACAGCCGTTCGATGTAATGATTCTGGCGGGGCGTGAGCGTGTGCTCCCGGCGCGCCACGCGTTCGACCAGCCACGCGAGCGTGAGGCTGTCCCCCGCGCGCAGCGCGGCCTCGGCGGAGTCGCGCGCGGCCTGAAAACGGGGTTCTCCCGTGGCCGCCGTGATGAACAGCGTATCCATGCGGGAGAACGCCCCGGGAGTCGCGGGCACGGTGTGATGATCCCGCCCTGCGGGCGGGGTGTGGGAATCACGCGCCGACGGCGTGGGGTGAGAATCACGCGCCGCCGGCGCGTGGGGGGCCGCGCCCAGCGCGACGGCCAACAGCATGAGGACGCGGGCGCGGGTCAGGGACTGCGCCATCCTTCGCAAGGCCGTCACGGTGCCGTCCCTGCGCCTTCGCGCGCGGCCCCGTCGCGGTCGAAGCCGAAGCCGTGGCCGCGCGTGACACCGTTGTAGACGCGCCACACCGCGCCGGGAGTCGGTACGGTGTCCCTTGCGATCGCGGCGCGCACGGCGGCCCCCTCCCCACCCGTCCCTGAGCGTCGCGAAGGGACTTTCCCCCCCGCACCCCCTGCATCCCGTCGGGAATGTGGATCCGTCGTCCCGCGCGTTTCATCGCGATACGCATCACGCCCGGCGAGATCAAGGAAGAACCCCATGCTGGGGCGATCGCGACGCATGTCGGCATGGCCGAGCGTCATCGCGTGGTTGCCCATGGCGTGCACATCGTCGCCGGCGACGTCGAGAAAAACGCCCAGTCCGTTGGCGCTGCCCGCGCCCGCGCTCATGTCCACGGCGGTGTTGTGATCGTCGCCGGCCGCATCGACGAACAGGCCGAAGCCGCCGTCGTGCCCGCATCCCTGGCTGACGCCTTTGCTGACGCGCACATCGTGTCCGCCACCATCGAGCATCATGCCTGCGGCGAAGTGAACGCCCGCGCCCTGCGCGTACTGCCAGGCCGTGAGCGAGTCGTTCCCGTCGTCATCCATGAGCAGGCCCCACGCGAACCAGTAGCCGGCGCCCTGTCCGTAGATGTCCGCGACATAACGATCGTTTCCGGCGCGATCCCACAGCACCGCGAGACCTCCGCCGTACCGGGGCGCGAAGCCGCTGGAGAATCCCTGGCTCAGGCTGAGGAAGCGGTCGCGATAACGCAGGTCGTCCAGAAATTCCGGGCGCGTGATGTAGGTGTCGTCGCCCGCCTCGTCGAGCAACAGGCCGAACCCGAACGTGGAGGACGCGCCCTGCGACAGAAAGGCCGTGGAATACGTGTCGTCGCCGGTGCGATCCTGCACGATGCCGAGGCCGTGAAAAGCGAACCCCAACGAAGCCGAACGCGCCACGTAATGATCGTCGCCCGCGAGGTCGAGCACCCGGGAGTAGCCCGCGACCGCCGCTCCGAACGCGAAGTCGCCGCCCTCGTAGCGGTCGTTGCCGGAGAGGTCGGCGATCAGTTGCACGGAGGCAAAGGCCGCCGCGCCGGCCGTGGAGTCATCGGGAGCGCCGGCATGGTACACGTCGTCGCCCGATGCGTCGAGGATGATCAACCAGGCTCCCGGCTGCGCCATGCCGGACAGGATGTAGCGGTCGTTGCCGCCCGGGTCGAACACGATCCCGCGACGCAACGGCGCGAGCAGGGCCTCGAGATGATGCACGTCGTCGTCGGGTTCGCCGAAGATGACGGGGATCCCTTCACGGCGCAATGTGTGGAGCATCGACCTGAGCACAAGGAACTCCCCTTGGCCGGAGTCCGCGCGCGCGGCGGCCAGCAAGGCGCTCAACACGTCGTCGAACTCGCGCGAGGCCTCAGCCAGCACCGGCAACGGCAGCCGCGCGGCGAGGGACAACACCGAGTCGATCACTTTTTCGCTCCGCACGCGCTCGTGCTCGCGCTCCACCGGTGTCAACAAGGTGTCGTCCGCGTTGTAACGGAACAGGGCGGGTGCTTCGCGGCGCACATAGGCGTGCTCGCCGGGCGTGAGACCCGACGCAAAGGCACGCAGACGCCTTTCGCCCCACCGCAACTGTTCCGCCGTGGAGGCATTCGAGGTATTCGAGGTATTCGGGACCTTCGCGACATCCACGGGATCGTCCGGCACGTGCGGCTGGCGGCGGGGCGGCAATGACACGTCGAGCCAGTGCCACATCGCTTCGGACGACACGAAATCGCGCCCCGCACCGGACTGCGGCGCCAGGGAGCGCCCCACAATGGACTGCGGCGCAAGACTGCGCCGCAGGGCCGGCACCAGTGAGTCCGCCTGCGCGGGCGACCGTAACAGGGTCATCACGGCCGACGGGGCGCGCGGCACCACGCCACGGTGGTTCACCATCAGATCGAAGTCATGAGGCTGGAAACCCGCCGGAGTGGCGAGCCATCTCCGTACGGTATCCATCGGTGCGAGGCGGTCGAGCGGCGCCGCCGATGCGGGCACGGCCCCCGCCGTCATCAATGCCACCACCCCCGTTGCAATCGCCGCCGCAATCGTCGCCGTCGTCGCCGTCTTCGCCAGAAACGCCGCCCTTCGTGCCGCCATCCGTGCCACCCTCAGTGCCGCCCTCAGCGCCACCCTCAGTGCCGCCATCCGCAGGAACCTCCGTGCTTGTAGCGGCACCACGCCCCGTACCACCCTGGGCATCGCCACACCAGATCCGTCAGACCGTGTGGCCCCGCAACCGGACGATGCCCCGTGGCGAGCGAACATCGGAAACCTCACAAACCCAGATGACGGTACAGCGCGGACTTTTCGTCGCCCGTGAACGTAAGCCGGGACAGCAGCGCCTGCAGGCGACGGCGCCCGAAATCATGCGCGCTCGCCTCCAGCGGGCTTTCTCCGCCGAGTTCGTCGTGAGGCGCGCGCGCCCATTCCACCCAGTCCCCCCGCCGTGGCAGGGAGGAAGAGCGTTCAAAGCGCGCACCCTCGGCGTGTCCCGCCGCGCGCGCGGAGGTATCGAGATGATCCGCCAACCAGCGGAACACATACGGACGATACACTTCGTCCAGCAGCGTCACGTTCAACCACCCGGGGCTTTCCACTTCGAGGCGGGCCAGCGTCAAGGCCCGAAAGCGCAGGTCGAAACGATGCGCGTCCAGCGCCACCGCACCGCCCCGCGCCATCCGGTGCGCGATGGCCGATCCTCCGACCGCAGTTGCCCCATCCACCGCGTGCGCCACACCCGCCGTCTCCGGCGCGGCCCCCGGCACGCCCACGGGCAGACGAAACGTCTGCGGGGCCGACATGGCGCGGGCGGGCACACCCACTTCGCGATCGTACACGATCTCCCGCCACAGTGCCAGCATGAGCGCGCCGTGGCTGCGCCACTCCTCGCAATGAACATCCGGACGCAGGCCCACGCCGTTCTTCAGGCCCAAACCCTGCGCGATCGCCCGCACGCGGTCACGCACGGTTTCTTCCGAACCACGCGGAAACACCAGCACGGCGGGATGCACCTGCGCGCCCTGACCCCCGCCGCGATACGGCAGCACGCGTCCCGCGAACAGCCCCCCGGGGCCCGGCAGTTCACCGCCATGTTCCACGCTCACGACGCGGGTGGAGTCCAGCAAACGCACCCGCGCATAACGACCATCGGACTCCAGCACTTCCCACGCCCACAACTGCGCCAGACTCCACTGACGGAAATCGTTCGCCAACCGGATCCGTTTTTCCTCCACATCGCGTGCCGCGCGCAGGATGGGACGCGCATCGGAAAACTGCACCGAATAATCCCAAAAGAAATTCGCCATCACCGCACGTCCGTAATCCGCATCTCCCATCAGCAGGTGGTGCGGATACGTTTCCTGGCTCAACCGTTCCCAGTAGGCCTGATACAGGTTCCGGTAGGGAAACAGGTACATGTACAGATCGTGCAGATCATGGCGGCAGGAGACGCGCTCCGGGACCGGAACGAAACGCCCCTCCCCGTGGGGCGACGCGCCCTCGACATTCTCCAACGGCCCTGAAAACGGCCCGCAGCATTGCGCATACGGAAGCGTGTTTCCGCAGATGCATGAATTCTTGAGCTTCACGGCGTCCATGGGAAGGAAGATAGTAGGTTGCGGGACGCGACCTTAGCGCGTGAACCCCTGGCTTGTTGCATCCTCCCGGTGCAACCGTTCGAACTCCTCCAGACCTTGGTAGTCGGGCGCGAGCATGGGAATCACGGCACCCAGCATGTACAGCGACCCGCAAAACACGGCACCATCCGCGCCGGTTCCGGAGCGCAGCAACGGTTCCAGCGCGTCCCGTGTGGGGGAAATCACCCGGATGTGCGGGGGGGGAAACGCCCCCGACGGAGCGGGGGCGGGTGGTATGGTTCCCGTGCGTTCGTCCGGGTGGTCGTCTTGGTGTTCGTCCGGGTGGTCGTCCGGCGGTTCGTTCCCGGGGGCATCCTGCTGTGCGTGCTGTGCGTACTCGGGTTCACGCGCGCACGCGAGCAAGGCCGTGGGCGTCAGGGCGCGCGGGTTGACGGCCGACAAGTCGAGGTACACCAGGTCATCCGAAAGGCCGCGCAGCTGCGCGAGCATGCCCGTGCAATCCTTGTCGTTCATCACGCAAAAGAAAATCCTCAGGCGCGTGTGCGCGGCCTCGCGCCGCAGGGCCGCGCCCAAGGCCTCGGCCGCCGCGGGGTTGTGCGCGCCGTCGAGCAGGACGGGAATGTGACGCGACGGCGCGCAGGCGGCGAGGCGCTGCATGCGGCCCGGCATGCGGGCCGCATGCAAGGCGGGCAGCCACGC
>CAZKRC010000039.1:0-16789 GCA_964555105.1 uncultured Bifidobacterium sp.
GGATGCCTTCCACTTCCTGCAGGAACCACAGGGGGAAGGTGTCGTTGTCGCCGTTGGTGAACAGGATCGAGTTGGGGCGGCAGGACATCAGGAGGTTGTAGGCGTAGTCGTAAGGGACGTAATCGCCGGTACGGTCGTGTTCGGCGTAGTTCGACCAGACCGGAACGGCCAGCGACAGCAGGGCGAGAACCGCGCCCGTCGGGCGCAGCAGGGCCTTGCTGCGCGCGGCCAGCCAGTTCAGGAAGAAGGTTGCGGCCACCCCGAAGAGGATGCCCATGTAGATGAAGCCCGGATGGAAGAAATAATCGCGCTCGCGCACTTCCATGTGCACCGGCGCCGGCATCTGGCTCGAGTCACCGCCGCTGGCCAGCCAGTACTGCAGGTCGCGCAGTTCCATCTTCGTGCCGTCGGCGAAGTTCAGGTAGAAGACCAGGCCGTAGCTGGTGGCGGCGTACAGTCCCAGCAGGTAGAAGCCGATGAGACGGTTGCGCTTGTAGGCCAGCCAGCCTCCGTAGAGGAACGGGATCTGCAGGAGCAGGAAAAAGAGCAGCTGCGTGCGCGGGCTGTCTCCCAGCGCATCGGTCAGCGTCGGGAAGTGGAAGGTCTTGCCGAGCAGATTGCGCTTCACGGTCTCGACGGACTCCACGTCGCGGTCGCCCACCTTCCAGGGGAAGTACTGGGCGAGCAGATAACCGCCGAAGCCCATATGCGGGTGGACCAGGATCTGGTGCTGGACCTGGGCGCGCCGGTGCAGCGCGCGGCGCAGCATCGATTCGGAGCCGTACTGCTTGCGCTCGATGTAGTCGCGCAGCACCGGCCAGCTCTTGGCCTCGGCCTCGTCCAGGGACACGTTCACGTGCGTGCGGACGGGCACGTAGATGTAGCTGGACACGCCCAGCACCGCCACCACGCACAGCCAGGCCGACACGGTCCAGCGCCGCCGCCATTCGGGCGCCTTGGCGATGAAGGCCGCGACGATGCAGACCGCGAGCGTACCGCCCGCGTAGAACAGGAAGTTGCCCACGTCCCAGATGATGGAAAGGAGCATGATCCAGGTCGCCAGCAGGGGAAGGTTGCGGCGCGACGAGGGGTCGAGCAGAAGGAAGACGAAGAACACGGGGATGGCGATGAAGGCGAAGAGGTGGACGCCGAAGCCGAGGAAGGCGACGTAGCCGATGAGGAGCATCAGGCGGTCCGCACGGTGGCTGCCGCGCAACTCGTACCAGCGCAGAGACATCCACGTGATGAGCATCACGAACAGCATGGCGGGGCCGCCGGTTTCGGTTTCAACGGCGCTGAACCAGTGCGAATCGGAGAACGCGACCAGGAAACCGGCGATCAATGCGCCCATGTACAGGGCGAAACGGTTGAGGCCTCCGGTGGCGAACAGCAGGCGCATCGCCTTGAGCACGATGAGCGACGCCATCATCGCCACCAGCGCGGAGGTCACCACCGACAGCATGTTGGTGCGGGCCGCGACTTCCGCAAAAGGAAGCACGATGATGAACAGACGCCACACCAGCAGCAGCAGGGGGTTTCCCGGCGGGTGGGGGTTGCCCAGCACGTGCGACGCCGCGATGAGCTCGCCGCAGTCCCAGAACGAGAGCGACGGCGCCATGGTGGAGAAATAGATGCCGAAGGAGATCAGGAAGACCGACAGCGCGAGAAGCCGGTCCAGATTCTTTTCATTGAGCATAAGGATTCCTTATTGTCCTTGATTCGTTGCCGGTCCGGGAGAAGCCTGCAGCCTGCGCGCCACGGCGTCGAGGACGCCGTTCACGAAGCGACTGCTGTTTTCGGTCGAAAATTTACGGGCGATTTCCACCGCTTCGTTGATGCACACGCGCGCGGGAACGTCGGGCTGCGTCAGCAGCTCGGCGATCGACATGCGCAGGATCACGCGGTCCACGACCGCGAGGCGGGAAAGATCCCAGCGGTCGGAGGCTTCCGTGATCAGCTGGTCGATCTCGTCGGCGCGCCGGCGCGCCGCCCGCGACAGGGCGAGGCCGTATTCGCGGGTTTCCGGGGCCACCGGATCCTCGTGCATGAGCGCGTTCTCGCCGTCTTCGGTGGACGCGCGCGAAGGGTCGCCGCCGACTTCGGCGGCGTAAAGGGTCTGCATCGCGTACTCGCGGGCCTTGCGACGCGAAATCACGGAAGCTTGTTCCAGAGGTCGGTGAGCTCGATGGCGGCGTGCGCCGCGTCCCACCCCTTGTTGCCCGCCTTGGAGCCGGCGCGTTCCAGCGCCTGCTCGAGGTTTTCGGTCGTCAGAACCCCGAACGTGGCGGGGACCGAGCCGTCGGCGATCTCGCCGAAACCCTTGGTGGCCACCTGGACCACCTGGTCGAAATGCGGTGTCGCACCGCGGATCACGCAGCCGAGCGCGATCACCGCGCTGAACTTCCCGGATGTCGCGAAACGGCGCAGCACCTGCGGGATCTCGCCCGCACCCGGAACCCAGGCGACGGTGATGTCCTTCCGGCGCGCGCCGTGGCGGACGAGGCAATCGATCGCGCCGTCGAGCAGGGCCTGCGTCACCAGCGCGTTGAAGCGCGATACGACGATGCCGAAGGTTTTGCCCGCGGCGTTCAGATTGCCTTCCAGGACGGTGACTGTGTCGGCGCTCATGCGTTCTCCTTGGTCCTTGTTTGCTTTTTCCCGGCGGCCTTGGTCTTGGCGCCGGCCCGTCGTCCGTCCCGCCCTTCGGCAAGAGGGGTACGACGAACGATGTGAAGCCCGTAGCCTTCGAGGCCCTTGAGGCCGCGGACGCGTTGGGGGTGGTTGGTCAAAAGGTTCAGGCGTCGCACGCCCAGCTCGAAGAGGATCTGCGCGCCGATGCCGTAGGTGCGCGCGTCCATGGGCGCGCCGTCTCCGGGCCGGACGTCCCGCGCGTGGCCGGGACCCGGTCTCGCCGCGTGCCGGGTTTCCACGGGCGCGGCACCCGGGAGGCCCGCATCCTGCATGATGTAGGCGTCGAGGGCGCGGGCCAGAACCTCTTCGGACTGGATCGGGCGCATATATAGGAACACCCCGCCGTCCCGGGCAATCAGGCGCAGCCCCTGTTGCAGAGTGCCGACCTCTTCGCCCGGATCGCTTCCCGCGTTGCGGGGCGCCCCGAACACGTCGCCCAGCAGAAATTCGGAGTGCACGCGCACGTTCACCGCGCGCGTCGGGGAAATTTCGCCCCGCACCAGCGCGAGGTGCATGCGTCCGTGGATGAGATCCTCGAACGCGTGGGCGACGAAGGGACCGTGCGCGGTGGGCAGCATGAACGACCCCGCGCGCCGCACCTGCTTCTCGCGCACGTGACGGTAGTGGATGAGATCGGCGACCGAAATGATTTTCAGGCCGTGTTGCCTGGCGAAGCGGGCGCAGTCGGGGAGCCGCGCCATCGTCCCGTTCTCGTTCATGATCTCGCAGATCACGCCCGCGCAACCCAGGCCCGCCATCTGCACGAGATCCACCGCCGCCTCGGTATGGCCGGCGCGCACCAGGACGCCGCCCCGGCGGGCGCGGATCGGAAACGTGTGGCCGGGGCTTACGAAGGCCGACGCATCCAGCGACTCGTCGGCCAGCGCGCGCGCCGTGAGGCTGCGGTCGGCGGCCGAAATGCCGGTGGTCGTGCCCTCCCGGGCCTCCACCGAAACCGTGAAGGCCGTTTCGTGGCGGGAGCCGTTCTGGTCGGCCATCGGGCGCAGGCCGAGCGCGTCCACACGGTCGGCGGAAAGCGCCACGCAGATCAGGCCGCGCGCATGCCGCGCCAGAAAGTTGATCTTTGCCGGCGTCGATCTGGAGGCGGCGAAAACCACGTCGCCTTCATTCTCGCGATCCTTGTCGTCGACCACGACGATGGCGCGACCTTTCTTCAGGTCGGCGAGCGCGGTGTCGATGGTGTCGAATTTCACGGACGGGCTCCGTAACCCCAGGATTGCAGGGCCTGTTCATTCAAGGCGCCGGGCGCCTTGCCTTCGCCGAAGCGTGCCGCGAGCTGGCGTTCCACATGCTTCGCGATGATGTCCACTTCGAAGTTGAGTCGTCCGCCGGGCACCGCCAGCTTCAGCGTCGTCGCTTCCAGCGTGTGCGGAATCAGCGACACCCGCACGCGGTCGTCTTCGACCGCGGCGATCGTAAGGCTCACGCCCGCCAAAGTGATCGAACCCTTGTACACGCAGCACGCGATGAAGGCGGACGGGATTCGTGCTTCCAGTTCGCGCCCGCCGTCGCCGAGATCGCGCACGCGCGTCACCTCGCAGGTGCCGTCCACGTGGCCGAGGACGAAGTGGCCGCCGAGCGGCGTGGCCGCCGTGAGGGCGCCTTCCAGATTCACGAATCCGCACACGGCCCAAAGGTTCAAGGTGGTTTTCTCCAGGGTTTCCGGCACCGCGCACGCGGTAAATCCGCCGGGCACCAACGTCTCGACGGTGAGACACACGCCGTCGCACGCGACGCTGTCGCCGATCGCCAGCGACGGCGCGATCCGGGGTGCTTCGAACGCAAAGCGCACGGCCTTACCGGCCGGGCTTCGGCCGCGAATCGTTCCGATCTCCTGTACGATTCCCGTAAACATGCCGCCTCTGTGTCTGTCCGTATTGGACACCGCGTCGCGACACCGATGCTCTCCTTGCGGCAAAAGCCAAAGGATCAGCGTTCGGAAGTGCGACGCCTGAATTCGGTCAGACCATCCTGCCCGAGGTGCGTAAATCTATGAAATACAAGGGATTTAACCCATTGAGGAGGCAATTCTTTCGCCCAGGATTCCCCCTTGGGCAAGAACAGGGGTGCGGTCAGCACATGCAGGTTGTCCCATGAACCCGTGGCGAGAAACGGAGCCCACACCCCGCGCCCTCCTTCCACCAGCACTTCGTGGAATCCTTGGCCGGCGAAAATCTTCAGAAGCTCGCGGGCGAGCACGCGCCCTCCGGTGTTGGCGGCTCGCGGCGAAAGCGGCACGAAACCCACCCAATCCGGAAGATTCCGGGGTTTTTCCGGAGCGATCACCCAGGTTTTGGATGTGCGTCCGGAAGCGAAAACGCGCGCCGACCGGGGCAGTTTGCCGCTGCGGGACAGGATGAGGATTTGGGGGGCGGGCCCCGGACTGAGCCGGGGGGTAAGGTCCGGGTCGTCGACCCGGACGGTTTCCGCGCCGACCAGGAGTGCGTCCGCACGGGCGCGGAGGCTGTGGGTGAAGCGTTGTGCCGCGGTTCCGGTCAGGGGCGTCTCGCGGCCCGCGGCTTCATTGATGCGTCCGTCGAGGCTTTGGGCGATCTTCACTGTGACCAGGGGGCGGCCTTCACGGATCCAGCAGGCGAAGCCCGCATAGAAATCTTCCGCCGCCGTACGCAACGCGCTTCCCGGCGGCGCGATGTCCACGGTGATGCCGGCGCGGCGCAAGGCGGCGAAGCCCCGTCCCGTCACACGGGGGTTGGGATCGGGACACGCCGCCACCACGCGCGTGATGCCGGCGGCGATGATGGCGCGCGTGCAGGGCGGCGTGCGGCCGAAGTGACTGCAGGGTTCAAGCGTGACGTAAAGGGTGGCCCCCTTCGCGCCGTCCGTACCCGTCGCCTTCGTTCCCTTGGCCGCCCGCGCCGCGGCCTCCAGCGCCACGACTTCGGCGTGGGCCTGACCCGCGGCGCGTGTCGCGCCTTGGCCGATCACGCGTCCGCCCTTCACCACCACCGCCCCTACCGGGGGGTTTGGCAACGTCTTGCCCTTGGCCTTCCGCGCGTGCGCAAACGCCGTGCGGAGGAAGTGGACGTCCAGGGGATCCTGTCCGGGGGGTGAATGGGGAAGGGGGGCATCGGGGCCGGGAGTCACTTTTTTCATGGGGAGTCGTGAAAATTCCTCAAACGCTATTGTATTATTTGCACAGCTTTGAATTCGCGGCATCGTCACGATGTTCGCATGACTCGCCGGAGGCGTTCATGACAAACGTAAACAAAACGGAATTGCTCCATAACTTTCTGACCACGCTTCGTGAAAATGAACTGGTGGAAAAAATCCTCGAGAACCTTCCGGACAACATCCAGTTTTTCGTGAAGGACACCCGTGGGCGCTTCATGATGGCCAACAGGCTTTTCTGGGAAAACGTCGGGCTGGCGCGGGGTGAGGACATCATCGGCAAGACGGACTATGATTTTTTCTGGGCCCTGCAGGCAGAGGCCTATCTGCACGATGATGCCGAGGTGATGAGGAGCGGCGAGTCGCAACTCAACAAGCTGGAGATCATCCCCACGGCCGACGGTTTGGTGGACTGGTATCGCACGACCAAAATCCCGCTGAGGGGTCGCGACGGAAGCGTCGGGGGGTTGCTGGGCATCACCCATGACCTGCGCAGCGCCAATACGGCCTTGCAACCGTACCGTACGATGGAGCCCGTCATCCGGCACATCCTGCAGAATTACGCCCAGCCCGTTCATGCGCGGGATCTGGCCGCCGTCGCCGACATGAGCCTCCCCCGCTTCACGCGGCGCTTCAAACGCGAGTTTCAGGTGACCCCGGGGCGTTACCTGGCCATGGTGCGCCTCAACGTGGCGTGCCGCCTCTTGGCGAGCACGCGCAAATCCATCGCCGACATCGCGCTGGAGTCGGGTTTCTACGACCACAGCTTCTTCACCAAGCAGTTCGTGAAATACAAAGGCATGACGCCCAAGGAATTCCGCAGCCGTTTCCGCGAAATGCCCGACCAGAAACGCTTCTTCCCGCTGGGCATTCCCGAGGGCACGTCCCTCTCTCCCGACGATCTGGACTAACAGCCCCACAGGGCGCGTCCCGACGGACGCGGCCACGGCCGCTGGCGTAGGCGCTGAGTCGCCTCCTGCGGGCGGGGGCTCCCTTCCGATGGACTTTCGGGGCTGCGCCCCGTCGCCTCGTCACCCCGTCGCTCCCGTCCCTTCTCCCTGAAAACGAAAAAGGCGCCCCGCTCTCGCGGGACGCCTTTTTCAATTATCCGTACGGCGGTGGCCGTAAGCCCTACGCCTTGCGCGGGCGGAGGCGGCGGTTGTGCCACCACACCGCGAAGGGACAGGCCAGCGCGATGGTCGAGTAGGTGCCGGCGATCGAGCCGATCAAGAGGGCCACGTTCATCGAGCGGATCGAGGAGCCGCCCATGGTCACCAGGATCACGATGGACAGCGTCACAAGGAACGCGATGGTGATGGTACGGCTGAAGCTCTCGTCGTTCGCACGGTTGACTTGCTCGGCGAAGCTCTCGCGGCTCTGGCCCGACGTGCTGATTTCACGCACGCGGTCGAAGATCACGATGGTGTCGTTGATCGAGTAACCGATGATCGTGAGGATGGCCGCGACGAACTCAAGGTTGATCTGCCATCCCAACAGAACGAAGATGCCGAGGGTCACGAAGGCGTCGTTGGCCAGGGCGACGACACCGGCGAGACCGTAACCGAGGCCGTTCACGCCGAAGCGGAACCAGATGTAGGCCACGATGAGGATCAGGGAGAGCAGCACGGCGATGATGGCGGCCTTCTTGAGATCCGCGCCGATGGTGGGCCCCACCGTTTCTTCGCGGACGAGCTGTCCGTCGCTGAGCGCGGCGAGAACCTCGAGGCGCTGGAGCGAATCGTTCTCGGCCAGCTGCGTGTAGATCAGGACTTCGTTGCTGGCGATGCCGCCGAGGGTCTGAACCGTGGGCTCGATGCCGATGGCTTCGAGGCGTTCGCGGATGTCTTCCGCGTCGGCCTGGCCGTCCATCTGCATCTGGTACACGTGACCGCCGGTGAAGTCGATGCCCAGGTCGGGGCCCTTGAAGATCAGGGCGCCGGCGCTGACCAGCAACACCGCGGCGGAGATCGAGATGTAGACGCGCGCCTTGGGGATCACCTGCATCTTGATGTTCTTCAGGAGGGGAAGGGTCCGGCCGAAGGCGATGGAGTTGCGCGCGGGGTTCTTCAGCAGGATGTCGAAGATCAGGCGCGAGACGATGATGGCGGTGAACATGGAGGCGCCGACGCCGATCAACAGCGTCAGGCCGAAGCCCTTGATGGGGCCGACACCCACGTAGTACAGGATCGCCGCCGTGCCGAGCACGGTGAGGTTGGAGTCGAGAATGGCGCGGAAGGCTTTCTGGTAGCCGGCGTCGATGGCGGCGCGCAGCGAACGGCCTCCGTCGATTTCGTCACGGATACGCTCCATGATCAGAATGTTGGCGTCCACGGCCATGCCGAGCGTCAGCGCGAGACCGGCGATGCCGGGGAGCGTGAGCGTGGCGCCGAAGGCGCTGAGCACCGATACGGTGATGATCATGTTGAACACGAGCGCGCAGCTGGCGATGATGCCCGCCGTGCGGTAATAGGCGATGATGAAGCCCAGGATGAGCACAAGGCTCACCAGTGCGGCCATGACGCCCTTGCGGATATTCTCTTCGCCGAGCGAGGGGCCGACCGAGCGGAGTTCCACGATCTGCATCGGCACCGGCAGGGCGCCGGCACGCAGCACGACGGCCAGCTGCTTGGCTTCGGTCACGCTGCGCAGGCCGGTGATGGAGGCGCGTCCGTTGGGGATGCGGCCCTGGATCACCGGCGCGGAATAGACGACGGAGTCGAGAACGATGGCCAGCTGCTTGCCCACGTTCGCGCCGGTGATGCGGGCGAACTCCTTGGGACCGATGCCCTTGAACGTCAGGCCGACTTCCATTTCGCCGGCGTTGAGGCCGCCCTGCGCGTGCTGGAAGGTCGCGTCGGCGATGGTCGCGCCGGTCATTTCGGCGCGGCGCTTCAGGATGTAGAGAACGCGGACTTTCTGGCCGTTGGCGACCGCGGTCTCTTCACGCGACCACAGGAACTGGTAGCGGGAAGGGATGATCTGCTGGACCTCGCGCTCCTGCAGCAGGCGGCGCACGGTTTCCACGTTCTCGGCCAGGACGCCGATGTCGCGTCCCACGGGCAACAGGTAGGCGCTGAAAGGATAGGCGCCGGGATCGGCGTCCGCGAGTTCGGAATCCGTCGCGACGTCCTCCGCGAGAAGACTGTCGAGGCTGGCGGTGTCGCTCACCACCCGGCCGAAGACGTCCTCGACCGCCGTGCGTCCGCGGGCCGCCTGCGTGGGCGCCGTACCCCCGGTCGCCTTCTGGCGGGAGGCGAGGAAGGCGTCGAGACGGTTCAGCGTGGAACGGATCTCTTCGGGTTCGGCCACCATCTTGAATTCAAGCATGGCGGTCGCGCCGATCAGGCGGCGCGCATCTTCGGCACCCATGCCCGCGAGGTCGGCGACGATGCGGTTGTCGCCCGACTTGGTGATCACCGGCTCGCTGAGGCCGTACTGGTCGACACGGTTGCGGATGATCTCGAGGCTGCGGTCGAGGACGTCGCGTCCCGCGGACTCATCGAGCTGGGAGCGGTCGATTTCGACCACGATGTGCGTGCCCCCGGCGAGATCGAGGCCCAGGTTCATCGACTTGGAGGCGATTTTTGGGTTCTCGCGCTTGTAAATCTCCCGCTCCCGCTCTTCCAGCGGGAGGTCCGGATTGTTGTCCTTGGAGAACACCATCACGGTCGGCGCGAGGCTGATGCCGCACAAGACGAGGATGATCAGCAGAATAGCGGTGCGAAAGCCTGTTTCCCTTTTCATGCGACCCTTTTAATTCCTGTGGAATCCTGGAATATGAACCTTGACGAACGTAACGACTCCGGTCCCCGCCCTCGGCGCGCTTCTTAAAGGAAAGCGCGTCAATGACTTAGGCCGGTTTTTGCAAAAGACGCGCTAATATAACAACAGGAAACGGGCGTAAGGTCTCCAGATCGGGATCACGGCAGGCCCACTCGAAGTCGCAGAACCCTTTGTCGAGCGCGGTTTCCAGGGCGGCGAGCGCTTTGTCCGGCTCTCCCGCCAAAGCGTGATAACAGGCCAAATCATAATGGGCGGGGGCGCATGCGGGGTCCAGCATCACCGCGACCCGGGCGGCGTCAACGCTTTCGGAGACGCGTCCGGTCATTCTTAAAATGGAGGCCAGCAGCAGGTAGCTGGGCGTGAAGCCGGGGTTGTGGCGGATCGAGTCGCGGCAGTGCGTCTCCGCCCGATCGGCCCGCTCCAGGCTTTTATAGATCCCCGCCAGACAATAATGCGTCTCGAAATTGTCGGCGCCGGCCGCCAGTGCCCGGGTCAGGCACGCGCCGGCTTCCTCGAACAGGCAGGCGTCGGCGTATTCCATGCCCCGCCGGAACCACCATGCCCCGTCGGTGGCGCCCGCTGCGGACAGGGCGTCCGGCTCGTCGACGCCCGGCACACGGTGCGAGGCCTCCATGAGGTTCATGGCGGCTGAAATCTTGCCCGCTTTCAAGAGCAAGTCCGAGAGCTCATCGTAGAATGGCTCCTGCGGCTGGTCGCGCCACTTTTCACGCAACATCAGGATTTCGGCTCGGAGGGCGTTCATTGTTACCCGAAGATACAGAGGTTGACGCGATCGCGCCACAAGTTTGACGAAGAAGCCGCATCCCCGTTACGAAAACGGGACGCGCCGCGTCTTCGGGAGGGCAAACGACGTTCTCTCCTTCCGGACGCCGATTCCTACCATTCCCTCCATGGAAGACCTGCTTGCCGCCCGGCTTCAAATGGCGCTGTCCCTCGGCTTTCACATCATCTTCGCGGTGATCGGCATGGCCATGCCGTTCCTGATGGCGATCTCGCACTGGCGCTGGATCCGTACGGGGCGGCAGGTCTACCGTGATTTGACCAAAGCCTGGTCGCGCGGTGTCGCGATCTTCTTCGCCACCGGCGCGGTGTCGGGCACGGCACTGTCCTTCGAGCTGGGCCTGTTGTGGCCCGAGTTCATGTTGCATGCGGGGCCGATCTTCGGCATGCCGTTCTCGTGGGAAGGCACGGCGTTCTTCATCGAGGCGATCGCACTGGGGCTGTTCCTGTATGGTTGGGACCGGCTCAAGCCGTGGGTGCACTGGGGCGTGGGTGTCGTGGTCGGCGTTTCGGGTGTCCTGTCGGGCATTTTCGTGGTGTGCGCCAACGCCTGGATGAACGCTCCCGCCGGATTCGACTGGATCGACGGGCAGGCTTACAACGTGGATCCCTGGGCGGCGATGTTCAACCCGGCGTGGAAGACGATGACTTTGCACATGACGATCTCGGCGTTTCAGGCCACGGGTTTCGCCGTGGCGGGCGTACACGCCTTCATGCTGCTCCGCCGCCCCTCCCTCTTTCATCGCGAAGCCTTCAAGATCGCCTTGCTGGTGGGCACCGTGGCGGCGCTGGTGCAGCCCTTGTCCGGTGACATCCTCGCCAAGGACACTGCGGAGCGCCAGCCCTTGAAGCTCGCGGCGATGGAGTCGCACTTCGAAACCGGCCCACGCGCGCCCTTCGTGATCGGCGGCGTTCCCGACGCGGAGAACCGCACCGTGCGCTACGGCCTGGAAATCCCCGGGCTGCTCAGCTTTCTGGCGCACGGCGACATCAATGCGCCGGTCAAGGGCCTGAACGATTTCCCGCGCGAGGAGTGGCCTCCGCTCAAACCGGTTCACTTCGCTTTCCAGGTGATGATCGCCTGCGGGCTCATCATGGCGGGCATCGGCGCGCTGTACCTGCTGCTGCTGGCCGTGCCACGCTGGCGAGGGCATGTGTTGCACCGGCGTTTTCTGCTTTTGTGCGCCCTCGCGACCCCCCTGGGTTTCATCGCCGTGGAGGCGGGCTGGACCGTCACCGAAGTCGGCCGTCAGCCGTGGATCATTTACGGCATCATGAAAACCGCGGATTCCGTCACTCCCATGCCGGGCCTTGTGGTTCCCTTCATGATCTTCATGGCGGTGTACGTGTTTCTCGCCTTCGTGGTCACCTGGTTGCTGGTGCGGCTGATCGCGAACGTGGAACGCGATTATCCGTCGGCGCGTGTCGGGGTAAGGGGTATTCATGAATCCCCCTTACCCCGACAGCGCCGACGGACATCCGGGGACGCGCCATGACCCCTTTCTTCCCCCCCGGCGAACCGTTCTCCCTGTATGTGGTGGCCGTCTTCCTGGGTGTCTCCCTGCTTCTCTACTGTCTCCTGGGGGGTGCCGATTTCGGCGCCGGCGTGCTGGAACTGTTTCTCGGCAAGGAGCGCCGCGCCGCGCAGCGTGAAATCATCGACAAGGCCATGGGCCCGGTGTGGGAGGCCAACCACATGTGGCTCATCCTCATGGTCGTCATCCTCTTCGTGGGCTTTCCCGCCGTGTACGCGCGCGTCTCCGTCAACCTTCACATCCCCCTGACGGCCATGTTGCTCGGCATCATCGCGCGCGGCACGTCGTTCACCTTCCGCCACTACGATGCCGTCAAGGACCGCACGCAGCGCGGGTATACGGGCACCTTCGTCCTCTCCAGCCTGTGGACGCCCTTTTTCCTCGGGGTCACCATGGGCGCGCTGGTTCCCGGCGGCCTCGACCCGGCACCCGCGAACTACGTCGCCGGCTACATCGATCCGTGGCTGCGCCCCTTCCCGCTTGCGCTCGGCGTCTTCACCGTGTGCCTGTTCACCTTTATCGCGGCCGTGTATCTCATCGGGGAAAGCCCGGCGGGGAGCCTGCGTCATTCCTTCATGCGCAAGGCCTTGTGGAGCGCGCTCGCGGCAGTGTTTTCGGGTGCGGTCGTGTTCGCCGCGGCGGAGTGGGACGGCGTGCCGCTGCTCCGCGAATTCCTCGCCACGCGGACCGCCACCACCACGATGCTGGTGACCAGCCTGCTGTTCCCGTGGCTGGTGATCGCCGTGGCGCGCGACTGGATTTGGGCGGCGCGCCTGATCGTGGGCGCGCAGGTGGCGCTGATTCTCGCGGGCTGGTTCCGCGTGCAGTATCCCGTGCTCGTGAACATGCCGCCCGCTTACGGGGACCTGACGTTCTTCAACGCCCATGCGCCCGCGGCGACGCTCAATCAACTCGCGTGGGCGCTCGTGATCGGTTCGGTGTTCATCCTGCCGGCGCTGGCGTGGCTGTTCAAGGTGTTCAAGGGGCGGGGGGGATAGACCGGATTTTTGTAGGGGCAAATGATGATTTGCCCCTACCCCCCGCCCGGTTTACCGCCCGGAGGCCGTGTCAACCCCAAACAAAAAAGCCGGTGCAGGCACCGGCTTTTTTGTTTGCCAACCCCCCAACCCTACTTCCTGAAAAATTCCACCGCCTCCACGTAGGAGTCCATCGGATCCTCCTTGGTGGGGATGAATTCCATGCCCACGTAGCCGCGGTATCCGTTGTCCACCAGGGCCTTCAGCACCGCCGGGAAGTTGATCTCCTGCGCATCGTCGAGCTCGTAACGCCCCGGCACGCCCGCCGCCTGCACGTAGCCGATGTATTCCGCGTTGTCGCGGATGCGATGGATCAGGTCGCCGTTCATGATCTGGACGTGGTAGATGTCCAGCAGCAGCTTGAAATTGGGGGACCCGACTGCCTTGATGACTTCCATGCAGTCATCCATGTCGGAGCCCTGGTACTCGGGATGGCCCTTCCAGTCCGCACCATCGCGGCTGTTGAGGGGTTCGAGGCAGAGTTCCACGCCTTTTTCTTCGGCATAGCCGATGATGCTCTTGTACCCCGCGATGAGGTTCTTCTTGCCCTCCTCGAGGGAAACCACGCCACCGCCGTAGGCGGAGGTGTCGCCCGGGCCCCAGAACGCGATCACGGTCTTGAAGCCGTGCGCGGCGGCGGCATCGATCGACTTCTTGTAGGCGGCGGTCACCTCGTCGTGAAACGCCGGGTGCACGTAGCCCTTGTCGAACCAGTGCGAGTTCGTGAGGGCCGAAACCAGGCCGTACTTCTTGAGGATGGGAAGGTCTTCGGGGGCGACCACTTCGATCGCTTCCACTCCCAGCTGTTTGGCAACCTGGCAGAGCTTGTCCAGCGACCACTTTTCGGGGTGATAAAGGCCCATCGGCCAGGTGGGAAGCGCAGGTTTGAGTTTGCCGTCGATGATGCCCATGATATGTCCTTTCCCTAAAAGCGGTCCGCCGTGAGGAATCCGGAATCCTCGCGGACAGGCAGGACCCGATATTTACAAAATGGAACGGCTCAGAAACCCCGGAAACCCCGCTTTGACGGAGAGACGGAGAGTGCCCCCGCTTTTCATCCGTGTTCGGGACCTTGTCGATCCCGGGGTTGCGGACGCCGTGGGCGTCCGTGCCCTCATGCATTGAAAACGGGCGGCCCTTCCTTATTCACGTCCATTTCCTAATTTTCAGGGTGCGCCCCACTTTTCGTTGCGCCCCGACACCCGGAAAACCCGCTTTTCGCGGGGTATGGCGCCCCGGCGCGGACAAGGAACATCGCTTTGCCCACCGAATTTTATCCGTTTATAGCGTATGCGGCCCTGGCGCTGCTGGTCGGCGTCGGCGGACTCGCCGTTTCCACGCTGGTGGGGCCCCGCCGTCTCTGGAGCCGTGCCAAGTACGAACCCTACGAATGCGGCGTCGACCAGATCCAGAACCCGCACCGTCCGTTCGGGATCAAGTTCTACGTCTTCGCGTTGCTGTTCATCCTTTTCGACATCGAGACGATTTTCCTGCTGCCTTTCGCCGTCGGCTGGCAAACGCTGATGGGCACGGGCGCCCTGCAGGCCGTCCTGGTGTTCATGGCGGTGCTGGGCCTCGGCCTCGCGTACATCCTGCGCTCCGGCGCGCTGGAATGGGAGTAGCCGGTTATGAGCTTCCCGGACAAGATCAACGACGTCATCACCACGCAACTCGGCTTCGCCATCAACTGGGCGCGCTCGAACTCCATGTGGCCGATGCCTTTCGGCACCGCGTGCTGTGGTATCGAAATGATGGCCACCTTCATGTCGAAGTACGATGCCTCGCGCTTCGGCTCCGAGGTGCTCAAGTTCTCGCCGCGCCAGTCCGACCTGCTGATCGTGTCGGGCCGCATTTCGCTGAAGATGATGCCGGTGCTGCAGCGCATCTGGGAGCAGATGCCCGAGCCCAAATGGTGCATTTCCATGGGCGCGTGCGCCAGCAGCGGCGGCGTGTTCGACACCTACACGCTGATCCAGGGCGTCGACCAGTTCATTCCCGTGGACGCCTACATGCCCGGCTGCCCGCCGCGCCCGGAGGCCTTCATCGAAGCGTTGATGACGGTTCAGGCCAAGGCGCGCAAGGGCGAAGCCAGTTCCGACGCGTTCGTCAGCGAGGATGTCTCGCGCGACGCGTCCTCGTCGCCGCTGTATCGAACCCCCGACGCCTTCATGGACGGGCCCGGCAACCCTGCGGACCCCGCGGAAACGTCCGGTGCGGTCGCGCACCCGGAGGCCGTTTCCGGCACCCCTTCCACCCCTCGCGCACCGGCGGGAGGCCGTCCATGAGCGACTCCGCCTTCACCCCCCCCTCCGTTCCCGTCACTCCCGCGTACACGCGTGAGAATCTCCCGGCCCTCGCCGCCCGTGTGGAGGCCGCGTTCGGTGACCGCCTGCTCGGCAAGGAAGAGAAGACGCAGTACATCCAGTTTTCGGTGAAGGCCGACGATGCGCACGACCTCGTGCGTTTTCTGAAGGAAGAGCCTTCGCTGGGTTTCACGTGGTTCATCGACTGCTGCGGCGTCGATTACCAGCGTTATCCGAAGCCGATGCCCGAACGCTTCGCGGTGCTTACGACGTTGTTGTCGCCCGCGCTGGGCGTGAAGGTGCAGGTGCGGGCCTTTGTTTCCGGGAGTGATCCGCACATCGCCTCCAACGTCGACCTGTTCGCCGGCGCGAACTGGACCGAGCGCGAGATCTTCGACCTGTACGGCATCGCGTTCGCAGGACATCCCGACCTGAAGCGCATTCTCATGCCCGACGACTACGAAGGGCATCCGCTCCGCAAGGACTATCCGCTGCG
Source organism: uncultured Bifidobacterium sp. (assembly GCA_964555105.1). Taxonomy (GTDB): domain Bacteria; phylum Fibrobacterota; class Fibrobacteria; order UBA11236; family UBA11236; genus UBA11236. Next base: position 15,797 of record CAZKRC010000039.1, read on the forward strand.
TGGTCGCGGCGAGCGCGGCGCCTTCCCCGTGTATCACGCGGTGCCACTCGCCCTGGCGCCGGAGGATCCGCAGGCGGCCTCTCCGGGCGAGTCCGCTGAAACCCCCGTCGAGAACAAAGGGTAGGCCATGTATTCCTACGAGCAGGAAATCGAGGAGCGGACCGACAACGTCGTCCGCATGAACGTGGGCCCCTCCCACCCGGCGATGCACGGCACGCTGCGGGTGATGATGGAGGTCCAGGGCGAGCACATCCTTCGCGCCGAGCAGGAAATCGGTTATCTGCATACCGGTTTCGAGAAGCTGGGCGAGCACCGCACCTACAACCAGTTCATCACCCTCACCGACCGCCTCAACTACTTCTCGCCGCTGAACAACAACATCGGCTTCGCGCTCGCGGTGGAGGAGCTGGTCGGCATCGACGTGCCGCGTCGCGCCCAGGTGATCCGCACCATCATGGCCGAGCTCTCGCGCATTGCGGACCATTCGCTGTGCGTGGGCGCGCTGGCGATGGACCTCGGCGCCTTCACGTCCATCCTCTGGACCTTCGTCGAACGCGAGAAGCTTTACGACGTGTTCGAAGCGGTGACGGGCACGCGCCTTACCACCAGCTACACGCGTGTGGGCGGCGTGGCGTTCGACTTGCCCGACGGTTTCGAGAAGCGCGTGCTGACCATCCTGGACAGCATGGAGGAAACGGTCGACAAGCTGCGCGGCAGCTTCTACAAGAACCGCATTTTCCTCGACCGCACCGAAGGCGTCGGCATCGTCACCGCCGCCGACGTGGAAAGCTACGGCATCACCGGGCCCATCGCCCGCTCCGCCGGCAAGACCTACGACCTCCGCAAGTACCGTCCCTACCTCGTCTACAACGAACTCGGATTCGACGTGCCGACCTACACGCAAGGCGACACGCTGGCCCGCTACAAGGTGCGCCTCGATGAGATGGACCAGAGCATCCGCATCGTGCGCCAGGCGCTCAAGCTGCTGGAGCC